>NZ_VFTL01000039.1:0-65925 GCF_006439385.1 Mesorhizobium sp. B3-1-7 | reverse complement strand
CCCATGGCTGCCTCCAAAAGACAGCCTTGAATCTGATTTGCTCACTCTGGGGAATCCCAAGAGTCCACACTTCCTAGGCGGCAGCCATCGGACGGTCGAAAAAACGCAGCCCGAAAAAGCCGGCGACGAAGCCGCCGATATGGGCTTCCCAGGCGATCTGACCGTCGATGCCCGGCGCGAAGCCAAGCAGGCCCGTGGCCAGATTGATCACCATCCAAACGCCAAGAAAGGTCATGACGCCGCGCGAGCGCAACACGGATGCGATCGGCAGCGGCTCGCCGGCGAAGGCCGCGCTGCCTGAAGAGCGGTCGACGCGGAACCCATAGCGCGCAGCCGCGCCCATCATGCCGGAGATCGCACCCGAGGCACCGACGAGCGGCGCCTCGCCATAGGGATGCAGCGCCCAGAACAGAACAACCGAAGCCAGCCCTGTCACGGCGTAGAATATCGCGAAACGCAGCGCGCCGAGACGATTGGCGAGCGGCGAACCGAAGGCTGCAAGCCAGATCATGTTGATGGCGATATGGGCAATGCCTCCATGCATGAATGCATAGGTGAACGGACGCGTGAACAGGAACCAGTCGAAGCCGTACTGGCCGGTGTACAGCACCGGAATGAAGGCACCGTCGTAGAGCAGCGTCATTTGCTGCGCTTCGTTCAGCACATATTGCTGCAGCAGATAGACGACCACGCATATGCCGATCAGGGCGAGCACCACCGGCGGCAGGTTGAACACGGGTTCGCGGCGGCGCGGCTCGGAAGCCTCATCCGGCGTCGGTTCGGTTTCGGTGGGGCTTACAGGCTCGCTCATGCGCCTTTGCGGGTCTGGGGCTTAGGGGTTTTCGGCGAGCATGTAGATCACGCCCTTTCGAATCACAAACGGCTAATCGCCACAGCCCAGATCAGAAAAGGAGCGAATCAGAACGGAGCGAATCAAAAAGAAGGCCGTCCAGGATTTCCCTGAACGGCCGGTCGAGTCCCCTGCTCCCCATAAACTCGTGACTGAAGTGCTGCCGATCGCTGCAGGAACGACCGTTTTGGAGTGGTTTTGATGTGCCACAGGCTTCGGCGGCACGCAATGTAAACCACTTGTTAACCTTAACGACCCCGAGGCGTGAACAAACGTTAACGATACTGGCACGCATCCTGCTCCGCACCGCATGAAGGTCATCGGAGGGCGCCCTGTCTGTTCGCCGATGGGACATCAAAAGACAGATTGTGCGGAGCGGAATGGACATGAATGAAAAAGGATCAATCGCGCTGTTCCAATATTGGAACCAGCTGCGTGATGGTCGCCTCGCCCCGAAACGATCGGAGGTGGAGCCGGCCGACATCAAGTCGCTTCTGGCCGACACCTTCATCCTGGAGCGCGACACGCGCGGCGAGGCGGTGTTCCGGCTCGCCGGCACGCGGCTCTGCGCCTATTATGGCCGGGAGCTCAAGGGATTCTCCTTCCCTTCGCTCTGGCGCGAGAAGGATCAGCGGCTTGTGTCGCGGCTCATGCAGGGCGTTTTCGACCAGAAATCGGTTCTGCTCATGACCTATGAGGGGTTCAGCCGCAACGGCCGTTCCAACAAATTCGAGCTCATGGCGCTGCCGCTGGACGGGGGCGCCCAGAACCCGCGCTGCCTCGGCATCGTCAGCGCCGCCGACAAGCCGTTCTGGCTTGGCGCCGATCCGCTCGCCGACGCGCTCATCGATACGATCCGGGTGATAGATCCCGACAAGGAGCCGATGTTCCTGAAGAACCGTCCGGCGATCGACGTGCCCTCGCTCGTTCCGGCGGAATTCGATCCTCCGGAGACCATTTCGGCGCTCGGCCGCGTGCGCCGCATCCGTCATCTCGTCGTCCTCGACGGCGGGCGTCACGAGTGAACCCGGCCGTGTAAGATTTCCCGTCGCTCGCGGTAAGTTTTTCCGCGTCGCGCGAGCCCCCAGGCCCAGGCTTTTGCGGCCGACTTTCCCGTTTGTTAACCTGCTTTGCTGTAGTTTTTCGGGTGAAATTCCTCGCATCGTCGCGCGGAATGCCAACGGGGTGTAGGCAGTCATGAGGTCAGCGGCGGTAGAATATGCGCCGTCACGAGCTGAGAGGCGCAACTTTCAGCGTGTCCGCGTCAAGATTTACGGGCGCTTCATGCTGGAAGACCGCACCGAGCATCCTTGCCAGGTGATCGATATGTCGCCCGGCAATGTTGCGTTGCGTACGGACCGGATCGGCATGCCGGGCGAGAAGGTCATCGCTTATATCGACCATATCGGCCGTGTCGAAGGCATCGTGACGCGCACGTCGCAGGACGGTTTCGCCATGACCGTCATCGCCTCGGACCGCAAGAAGGACAAGCTTGCCGCGCAGCTCACCTGGCTTGCCAACAAGCATGAGCTCGACCTGCCCGAGGACCGCCGCCACGAGCGCGTGGCGCCGCGCAATCCGATGAGCGTCCTGCAGCTCACCGACGGGCGCCAGTATCAGTGCCGCATCATCGACCTGTCGCTCTCGGGTGCTGCCGTCGAAATCGACGTCAAGCCGGCGATCGGCGTCCAGGTCACGTTAGGCACGATGCGCGGCCAGGTGGTGCGCCATTTCGAGGACGGCGTCGCCATCGAGTTCGCGGTTATCCAGCGGCCGGAAACGCTCGATCAGGAATTCAACGCGCCGCGCTCCTGAGACGCGCGACGCGCGCTTCTGAGACGAGCTGAAGCCCGCTCCTGAGACGAGATGACACAAGCAAAGCAAACCGGCCCTTAGCGGCCGGTTTTTTGTTGTCCTCTTGGGAGGTCGGACGCGGGCCGCCAGTGACATCAGAATCTTGCGCGGGCCGGATGAAAATCTGAACAATCCGAAATTCCGATAGTTCAAATTTTATGTTTATTCTACTGGCGTTTTACTCAATGTCTACTTCGCGTTTTTGCGTCAAATAAATCCCAACGTGGCACAGTCTCCTCAAACGGGGAGACTACAACAATGAAAATGACGAGGGGCAAGCTGTTGCTCTTGGCAATGGCGATGCAGCTTTCCGCGTGGGGCACGGCAAGCGCAGGACCGGCTTTCATGCATACGGGTGGCCGCACCACCCAGCCGGTCGGCCACTACGATTTCTGCCAGCGCATTCCGGTCGAATGCAACCAACGGACGCCGAAGGGTCCGCCGGTCGAGCTGACGCGCAAGCTGTGGGCGACGATCGTCAACGTCAACAATTCGGTCAACGTCCGGGTCAAGCCTCGCACCGATATGGAGATCTACGGTGTCGAGGAATACTGGGCCTATCCCGACAAAGGCTATGGCGACTGCGAGGACTACGCGCTGGAGAAGCGCCGCGAGTTGATGGCCGTCGGCGTGCCGGCAGGCAATCTGCTGATGACGGTGGTGCGCCAGCCGAATGGCGACGGCCATGCGGTGCTCACGGTGCGCACCAGCCTCGGCGAATTCATCCTAGACAATCTCGAGCCGAAAGTGCTCGCCTGGAACGACACGGTCTACACCTATCTCAAACGTCAATCGACGGAGAACTCGGGCGCTTGGGTAACGATCAACGACGGCCGCGAGGACGCGGTCGCCAGCGTCCGCTAGGGCGCCAAAGCGATCGGGTACGCCGCCCATGATGCGGCGGCGTACCCGAGGAGAAAGCCCGGTCGAGTCCCCACCCTCCCCGTCCCCAACGACCGGGTTTTAGGAGCCGGCCCCTGTCCCCGGGGCCGGCTCCGCTGTTTCTGACGATACGCTTCCGATGGCCTGAATTTCTGTTTGGCGGGCCTTCTGTTACAACAGAAGATAGCGCGAAACTCTTCTCCTGTTTGTCTGCGCGCCAACCGTGGGATGTTCTGTATGCCGAACGAACCCCGATCACCTCGCCTTGCGGTTCTCATCGACGCGGACAACGCCTCCGCGAAGATTGCCGACGGACTGTTCGAGGAAATCGCGAAGATCGGCGAGGCAAGCGTTCGCCGCATCTATGGTGATTTCTCGAACGCCCGGTCGAAGAGATGGGCAGAGGTTCTGTCGAAGCACGCGATCATTCCGCAGCAACAATTCGCTTACATCACGGGCAAGAACGCTTCCGATATCACACTGGTGATCGACGCGATGGATTTGCTGCACAGCGGCCGGTTCGACGGTTTCTGTCTGGTTTCTTCCGACAGCGACTTCACTCGCCTTGCCTCGCGGATACGCGAGCAAGGCGTCGACGTGTTCGGATTTGGGGAGCAAAAAACCCCAGAGAGCTTCCGGCAGGCATGTCGCCGTTTCGTCTATACCGAAAACCTTCTCCATGACGCGGAGAACGCTCAAGATACTGCTCCTGCGACGAAGCCGCTTCAGGCGCCGACGGCAGCTACGCCCATTCTGAAGAAGGTCATCGGCCAGATGGAGAGTGAGGATGGTTGGGTGCTCCTGGGCACCTTTGGCAAGCAGCTCTCAAATCTCTTTTCCGATTTCGACCCGCGTACCTACGGCTTCAGCAAACTGAGCGATCTGGTAAGGAAAACGGCCGCCTTCGACATCGAAAATCCCAAAGGCGGGTCCATGCGGATACGGGTCAAACCTGCCAAGAAGAAAGGAAAAGGCAAATCCGGGTAACGCGATCATGTTAGAGATCCCTGAAGACCGATGCGAGCGCGCCAAGCTGTTCAGGACGATCGACGACGCGTTTAAAGCAGGTGATTTCGAGACCCTTGGCAAAGCGCTTGGTGGAGCGCCGCGCTGGTTCGACGAGAGGATGCCGTTCGAGCTCGGCCTTGGTCATCCGCTGGAATATGCGATCTACTGGAGCCCGGCCGCGTTCATCACCGCCTTGCTCGATGCCGGGTCGAACGCGAACTATGAAGATCCCGCCGGCTTTCCTTCGATCATTGCCGCGTTGTCGACGGAACGGCCGGACAGGCTGGATGTCGTCCACATCCTGCTTGGACACGGCGCCGACCCGGATATGCGCGGCGTGAACGACTGGACGCCCCTGCACTATGCGGTGTCTCGGCGTGACGCCGACGCGATCCGTCTGTTGCTCCTTTCAGGCGCGGACCCGTCGCTGCGGACTCGCATCGACGACTATGAGACGGCACTGGAAGGCGCCGAGCAGGCCGGCTTCGAGGCCGGCGCCTTTCTGTTGCGTGAAGCGATGAACAATCGCCGCGGATGACCACGCGCGAAGCGGGTCGCCGCCGTCACACCGTCTTGAGCCTGGCCTTGAAGCGTTTGGCATTGGCCACATAGTGGGCCGCCGAGACGCGCAGGCGTTCGATCGCCGCTTCGTCCAGCGTCCTGATCACCTTGGCGGGCGAGCCGACGATGAGCGAATTGTCAGGAAAAACCTTGTTTTCGGTCACCAGGGCGCCGGCGCCGACCAGCGAGTTGTTGCCGATCCTGGCGCCGTTCAGCACGATGGCGCCCATGCCGATCAGGCTGTTGTCGCCGATCGTGCAGCCATGCAGCAGCGCCCTGTGGCCGATCGTGCAGCCTTCGCCGATGGTCAGCGGAAAGCCGGGGTCGGTGTGCATGATCGTATGCTCCTGCACATTGGTGTCGGCGCCGATCGCAATGAGTTCGCCATCGCCGCGGATGACGACACCGAACCAGAAGCCGGCGTTGCCGCCGATCCGGATATTGCCGATCAGCGTCGCGTCGGGCGCGATCCAGTTCGTATCGGCGTCCTCGAACTCAGGCGCCTTCCCATCGATCGCATAGACCGGCATTTTTCGTCTCCGATTCGTCTCAACCAGCGAATTCGAAAGACCCTAGGTTGGCGGTCGCCCAGGATGCAATGGCGATGAGCACGACGCCGAGGGCCAGCGCCCAGGCGATGGCCGTGCAACCGCAGGACAACAGCGCCATCGCGCCTATGCGACCCTCACGCCGGGCGGCCAAGGCCTCGTTGGTGAGCATGAACGGTCCGGCGCAAGCCGTTGCCGCCAGCGAACGCAGGATATGGACAGGCGAAACATAAGGCTCGGCAAAGGCCAGGCGCCGGCCTGACAGCAGTTCCATGGCCGATCCGGACAGTCCGCAGGCCGTTAGACCAACAGCAAAAGCGTAAAGAACAAGCACAACGGGATCCATGTTTACCAACCGTTTACCATGAAAACGCACAGTCGTGCCAACGCGCTGCAAAAGCCATGCCGCGCAGGCTGTGCCGCCGAAGGACAGGCGGGCGGATCGGGAAAGAGCAAATGAGAGACGCAACGGCTGCCGAGAGCGCGGAGTTCCAGGTCGTCGACTCGACCTTGATGAGGCGGGTCTTCTACATTTTCGCGGCGCTGGCGCTGCTTTCGGTGGCCATCAGCGTCGGCGGCAAATGGCTCGGCCGGTCGATCGCCATGGCCGGCTATACGGATGACATGACGGTGCGCCAGATTGTCATGGGCAACAATCTGATCAGCGTGCCGGCAAACTTCATCCGCTTCGACCAGGCCAGGCGCGACGGCATCGCCTCGCGGCTCGATCTCTATCTGCGCTATCCCGAAATGGACGGCTACAGCACGGCCGCGCGCGACGACTTCAACCATGCGACGACCAGGAAGATCGTCTTCCTGTCGTTCGAGCCGCGCATGATGTCACGCGACATGAGCGGCCGTTTCGCGCCGATCTACAGCGCCCTGATCGAGAAGCCTGGCACGCCCGGCCCGGGCGGCACGACGGTCTACGCCTTTACGGAAAAATCAGGCTATCTCAACGAGGTGCTGGTCGTCGCGGAGCGTCCCGGCAAGGATCCCTTCGTCGCCCGCTGCCTGAGCGGCCCGAGCGCGGAGGAATCGCTGGCGCCTTGCGAACGCGACATCCAGGTCGGCGACGATCTCAGCCTCACCTATCGTTTCCCGCGCGAGCTGCTCGCGAATTGGCCGGCGCTCGACGCGGCGATCGCAGCCAAAGTGGCGAGTATTCTGAAGACTGGCCACTGACGCTGGCGGCTAGCCGAATATCCAACTAGATCATTTCTGCGCGCAGCTAGGCTTCAAACCGGCAATCTGGCTCAACGGTTCGATTTCACGGGCGACAAGATACGGTCTGGCATCGGGCTGACAAGGCGCGCTAATGGTCAGGCATGACCGATTTGAAGCCTTCCTATCTTGAGTTTGATCTCGCCAGCCGCCATCTGCGCCTCGACCCGCACGAGCCGGCCTTCGTGCAAGACCCTTACGAGGCCTACGCCTTCCTGCACGGCACTGCCAACGCCTTCTTCTGGGAAGACTACGGCTTCTGGTGCTTTGGCGGCTTCGACGACGTCAACCGGCTGTTGCGCGACCGCCGTTTCGGCCGCCAGAACCCGGCGGGGATTCCCGACAGCCGCGGCGTCGGCGACGACCGTTCGCATCTCGTGGCCTTCGACGCCATCGAGACCAATTCCATGCTGGAACTGGAGCCGCCGGTGCATACGCGGCTTCGCACGCTGGTCAACCGCGCCTTCGTCTCACGCCAGGTCGAGCGGCTGCGGCCGCGCATCGAGGTGCTGGCCAACGAGTTGATCGACCGCTTCGAGCCAAACGGCGTCGACCTTCTGCCTGCCTACGCCTCGCCCCTGCCGATCACCATCATTGCCGAAATGCTCGGCGTTCCGACCGAGATGGGGCCGCGACTGCTCGACTGGTCGCATCAAATGGTCGCCATGTATATGCATGGCCGCACGCGCGAGGTCGAGGACACGGCCAACCGCGCCGCGCGCGACTTTTCTTCGTTCCTGCGCGGCTACGTGGCCGAGCGCCGCAAGAAGCCCTGCGACGATCTGCTATCGCTGCTTATCGAGGCCCAGGACAACGGCCAAAAACTCTCGGAAGACGAGCTGGTGTCCTCGGCCATCCTGCTTCTCAACGCAGGCCACGAAGCGACCGTGCACCAGACCGGCAATGCGGTGCGCTCGATCCTTGCGCAAGGCGGCGATCCGCGCCGCTTCTTTGCGACACCCGAGGCGAATGTCGCGACCGTCGAGGAATGCCTGCGCTTCGATGCGCCGCTGCACATGTTCCTGCGCTATGCCTATGAGGAGATCGAAGTGTCGCCGGGCATATTGGTCAAGCCCGGCAAGATGGTGGCGCTGCTGCTCGGCATGGCCAATCACGACCCGTTGGCGTTTGCCGAGCCCGACACCTTCAATCCGGCCCGCACGGACCAGAAGAACGTCTCCTTCGGCGCCGGCATCCATTTCTGCATCGGGGCGCCGCTGGCCAGGCTGGAGCTGCAGGTGTCGCTGAAGACACTGTTCGACCGGTTGCCGGAGCTGCGCCTGGCGGAGACGCCACGCTTCCGCGACAGCTATCACTTTCATGGGCTGAAGCGGATTGCCGTCACATTTTAGGGCCAGGCCTACGCCGCTTCGCCATAGAATGACGCGGCAATGGCGCCCACTCAAAGCTTGATCACATATTCCTTGCGTGTCGTCTCGAGCACCTCCCAGGTGCCCTTGAACCCAGGCCGCAGCACGAAACTGTCGCCGGCCCGCACGGTGCGCGCCTCGCCGCCGTCCTCGGCGATCACCGACACGCCGGACAGGATGTGGCAGAACTCCCATTCGTCATAAACGATCCGCCATTTGCCCGGCGTCGCTTCCCAAACACCGGCATAGAGGCCGCCGTCGCGCTCCTCGGCATTCCAGGTGCGGAATTGGGGATCGCCCGAGATCACCCGATCCGAGGCCGGCGCGCCGGCCTCCGGTTCGACGGTATCGGTGCTGACCGCAAGGAAGGCCGACATATCAGACCTTGCCGAGCGCTTGCTCGAGATCGGCGACGATGTCGTTGACGTCCTCGATGCCGACGGAAAGGCGGACGGTGTCGGGTCCGGCGCCGGCCTTGACCTTCTGCTCGTCGGAAAGCTGGCGATGCGTGGTCGAGGCCGGATGGATGACCAGCGACTTGGTGTCGCCGACATTGGCGAGGTGCGAGAACAGTTCGAGCGCCTCGACGAATTTGATGCCGGCCTCGTAGCCGCCCTTGAGGCCGAAGGTGAACACCGCGCCTGCGCCCTGCGGCGAATATTTCTTCTGCAGCGCGTTGTTCTTGTCGCCTGGAAGGCCGGGATAGTTCACCCAGGCAACCTTGGGATGGTCCGACAGCCAGCCGGCAACGCTCGCGGCATTGTCGCAATGACGCTGCATGCGCAGCGGCAGCGTTTCCAGGCCAGTCAGGATCAGGAAGGCGTTGAAGGGCGAGATCGCCGGGCCAATGTCGCGCAGGCCGAGCACGCGGGCGGCAATCGCGAAGGCGAAGTTGCCGAAGGTCTCGTGCAGGACGAGGCCGCCATATTCAGGGCGCGGCTCCGACAGCATCGGGTATTTGCCGGACTTCGACCAGTCGAAGGTGCCGCCATCGACGATGACGCCGCCGATCGAATTGCCGTGGCCGCCGATGAACTTGGTCAGCGAGTGCACGACGATGTCGGCGCCGTGCTCGATCGGCCGGACCAGGTAGGGGGAAGCCAGCGTGTTGTCGACGATCAACGGCAGGCCGTGCTTGCGGGCGATGTCGCCAATCTTCTCGATATCGACGAAGACGCCGCCGGGGTTGGCAAGGCTCTCGATGAAGATCGCCTTGGTCCTGTCGTCGATCTGGCTCTCGAAAGTCGCCGGATCGTTTGCTTCTGCCCAGCGAACTTCCCAGCCGAAGTTCTTGAAGGCATGACCGAACTGGTTGATCGAGCCGCCATAAAGCTTGTTGGCGGCGATGAAGTTGTCGCCCGGCTGCATCAGATTGTGGAAGACGATGACCTGCGCGGCGTGGCCCGAAGCGACGGCGAGCGCCGCCGTGCCGCCTTCGAGCGCCGCGACGCGTTCCTCGAGAACCGCCTGCGTCGGGTTCATGATGCGGGTGTAGATGTTGCCGAAGGCCTTCAGCCCGAACAGCGAGGCGGCATGGTCGGCATCGTCGAAGACGAAAGAGGTGGTCTGGTAGATCGGCGTGGCGCGCGCGCCGGTAGCCGGATCGGGCTTGGCGCCGGCATGAACGGCTAAAGTGTTGAAACCAGGCGTACGGGTCATCGAAACCTCCCTCTCCTAACCTTTCGAAAATCGCCGGGCATTCATGCCGAAGCGCGCTCGTGAATGCAAAGAAGAAAATACCTTTCGGCGTGCGATCTGCGACGAACGCCAGGAAAAATCCAAATTCTTCCCGGAATAATTTTGCGCGAATTACCGCGCGCCTATTTCTGCCTTACGCCCAAGCTCTGGAACCCCTGGCGCATCAAGGGTTTCTTCGACGACAGCACGCCCGAATTGACGCCGGTCCAGCCGATCTCGCCCGACAGTTTGCCGTATTCGATCTTCGGACAGCGGTTCATCACCACCTTGATGCCGGCAGCTTCGGCGCGCGCCGCCGCATCGTCGTTGCGCACGCCAAGCTGCATCCAGACGACCTTGGGCAACGGGTCGAGCTTCAGCACCTGGTCGACAATGCCCGGCACTGCCGCCGAAGCCCGAAAAACATCCACCATGTCGACCGGATGCGGCAGATCGGCCAAGCTGCCATAGACCGTCTGTCCGAGAATCTGCTTACCGGCGTGACCGGGATTGATCGGCACTACCGAAAAGCCTTTGGCCAAAAGATATTTCAGCACGAAGTAGCTTGGCCGCACATCGTTGGGCGAGGCGCCGACCATGGCGATCGTCTTCACCGAATTCAGGATGCCGGCGATGTAGCTGTTGTCGTAGGTATCGTGGTTCATGCTGCGACGGTCTTCCTGCGGTAATGGTAACGATAGAGTTCCCGGCTGAAGCCGAGAGAAGCATAGAGTGCGCGGGCGGGCGTATTGTCGACAACCACCTGCAGGCAGCCCGCCTTGGCCCCCGCTCGCTTCGCCCAGCCGATCAGCCGGCCAACCGTCCTGCGTCCGAACCCCTGCTGCCTGAATCTGGCGTCGGTTTCAACCGCCTCGACGACAAGCAGCCCGTTGCAGATGACGCCAAAGGCAAAGGCGACGACTTCATCGTCGCGCGCGGACGATACGAATGCCTTGTCGCCCGCAATCAAACGCGTCATCTCGCGAAAAACCCGCCGTTCCGCGCCGTCATAACCGCCCGTGCGAAAGCGTGCCTCGAACCAGCGCTCGCTTGGCGCCGGGGAAACCGTGACGTCGTCGTAGCCGCCTCCCGCGAGCGCGTCGATATCGGCATGAAGATGGATCGTGCCGCCTTCCCTGCCGTAACCGCGACGGTCAAGCTCGGGCTCCAGTTCGGCGGCGATGTCGGGGATGCGAAACAACGGCGTCTGGCCGTGGCCGGCATAGAACGCTTCAGCGGCATCGATTACCTTCCCCGGCGCGCCGCGTGTGCCGCGCAAGGGGTTGGCGGAATTGCTGCGCCGGATACGGCCGCCCGAGCGCCGTAACAGCCAGCCATTGGCAACGATCTCGAGCGCCGAAGGCCATGCCTCGCGACACGCCTGTTCCATCCGCCAGTTGACATCGTCCTGTGCCATTTGCTCACTGCAACTCGTCGTCATCCCGCAGCGCCTCCTCCAAAAAGGTTCCAGGATCGCTGCAGAAGTCGCGCATCATGCGAAAATGATCGGTGTCCTGAAAATCGATGCGGTCGAGGCCGAAGCGGCCGATGCGAAAAAGCCGCGCATTCGGACAAGCCATCAGCAGCGGCGAGTGCGTGGCCATGATCACTTGCGCGGTGCCGGACCGCTCCATGCGCCGGAGCAGTTTCAAAAGTTCGATCTGGCGCGTCGGCGACAGCGCGCTTTCGGGCTCGTCGAGGATATAGATGCCTTGCCGGCGGCAGCGCTCCTCGAAGAAGCGGATAAAGCCCTCGCCATGCGACCATGACAGGAAATCGGGCGGCGCCGCCCCAACATCCAGTGCGGCTCGGTCGAGATAACGCGATACGGAGTAGAAGGATTCGGCGCGAAAGAACCAGCCAGCAGTGACCTTGGGAAGCCAGTGGGCGCGGAGCGTGGCGCCGAGTGCAGCACCGCTTTTGTCGACAGCACGCGAATGGTCGACCGGCATGTAACCTTTTCCGCCGCCAGCCTCGTCATAGCCGGCCAGCGCGCCGATGGCTTCGAGCAGCGTCGATTTGCCGGTGCCGTTCTCGCCGACGATGACGGTGATGGCGCTCGTGAATTCGAACTCGAATTCGCGATCCCCGAAGATCGGCAGGTTCCATGGATATTGCTCCCAGTCGGAGACGCGCGACGGCTCGAGCAGGATGCGCTTGAGATAGGGCGCTTTCAGCCGCGTCAGTTGCTTGCGGGCAGCCACGTCGAACCTTCAGCGATGGGATGGCGCGGCTCCATTCAAGCCGGCTACTCGTCGGTCCATTCGGGCTTGCGCTTACCGATGAAGGCGCCGATGCCTTCCTCGGCGTCGCGCGCCAGCATGTTTTCGACCATCACCCGGCCGGTATAGGCATAGGCGTCGGCGAGCCCCATTTCGGCCTGGGCATAGAAGGCTTCCTTGCCGGTCCTGACCACCAAGGACGATTTGGAAGCAACGGTTTGCGCGTATTTGTTGACAACCTGATTCAGATATTCGCGCGGCACGATGCGGTTGATTAGGCCGAACTCCTTGGCGGTCGCCGCGTCGATCGTTTCGCCGGTGAGCAGCATCTCCATCGCCTGCTTGCGCGAGACGTTGCGCGACAGCGCCACCATGGGGGTCGAGCAGAACAGGCCGATGTTGACGCCAGGCGTGCAGAAACTCGCCTCGTGCGAAGCGATGGCAAGGTCGCAGCTGGCGACCAACTGCAGGCCGGCGGCTGTGGCAAGGCCGTCGACCTCGGCGATCACCGGTCTTGGGTGGCGCACGATCGTCTGCATCAAGGTTGCGCAAGCCGCGAAGGTCTTTTCGAAGAACGCCTTGCCCCGATCCGGCTCGGCGCGGTGCGCCGTCATTTCCTTGAGGTCGTGACCGGCACAGAACACCTTGCCGGATGCCGCCAGGATGATGACGCGCACGGATCTGTCGGCCTTGACGCGATCGAACTCAGCCTGCAGCGCCGCCATCGCCGCCAGCGACAACGCATTGGCCGGCGGGTTGGCGAGTGTGAGGCGCAAGATGCCCTTGTCCTGGCTGACAAGAACAGGGCCGTCGGTGACGGCGGGCTTGATGGCGACGACTTCGGCCACTTTCAAAACCTCGTGCTCATGGAGCAACAGAACTAGCACGCTGCCGGTTGAAGAACAGCCGCGAGACGTGTTTTCTCCGTCGCACCGTTTGGTCCAGGCGCACTGCCCGGAACTGCTCATCATATAGGACGCGCCGATGCCAGCCCAAAGCAATCTGAAGCCAATGCTCAACGCGGCGGAAGTCAATGCGCTGATGGCAAGCGTCTATCCGCAGCTCAACGACAATTTCACCTCCTATGAGGCGATCGATGTGTTTCCGGGCGGCTGCACGGTGCGGCTGAACGCCGACGAGCGGCATCTGCGCCCCGGCGGCACGGTCTCGGGTCCGTCGCTGTTTACGCTGGCCGACATCGGCGGTTACGTCTGCGTGCTCAGCCACGCCGGGCCTGACGCGCTTTCGGTGACGGTCAACCTCGACATCAACTTCATGCGCAAGGCCGAGGCCGGTCCGATCGACGGCCATTGCCGCATCCTGAAGCTCGGCAAGAGCCTGATGGTGTTCGACATCGACATCGTCGCAGGCCCGGACGGTCACACCGTCGCGCACGCCACCGGCACCTATTCAATCCCGAGGAAGCGGGAAAACGATGTGGTAAAATAATACCACTATACCAAGCTATTGTTTTTGCTTTACTTTATCCGCGCAACTCGTTTTCGATTGCCTTGACGCATCAGCCGCCCTCGCCTATAAGCCGACCCGAAGCAGCGGCCCGTAACGGCCGCCGTTTTGTTATTGACGGGGGCGGCTCCGGCTCTCCCGTCAATCCAAGCAACAAGAAACGCCTTCTCTTGTCCCTCGTGGACGGGAAAGGTCAACCTGAGAGCAAAACCATGGCTACCTTTTCGCAGAAGCCTGCGGATGTGGTGAAGAAGTGGGTGCTGATCGACGCCGAAGGTCTCGTCGTCGGTCGTCTGGCCACTGTCATCGCCAACCATCTGCGCGGCAAGCACAAGCCCACCTTCACCCCGCATGTCGATGATGGCGACAACGTCGTCGTCATCAATGCAGACAAGGTGGTGCTCACCGGCAAGAAGTACACCGACAAGGTCTACTACTGGCATACCGGCCATCCCGGCGGCATCAAGGAGCGCACCGCGCGCCAACTGCTCGAGGGCCGTTTCCCCGAGCGCGTCGTCGAAAAGGCCGTCGAGCGCATGATCCCGCGCGGCCCGCTCGGCCGTCGCCAGATGAAGAATCTCCGCGTCTATGCAGGCGCCGAGCATCCGCACACCGCCCAGCAGCCCGTCACGCTCGACGTGGCCAAGCTGAACTCCAAGAACAAGAGGGCTTCGTAATGGCTGAGCTTTCCTCGCTCGCAGAACTCGGCACCGTCGCCGCGCAGCCGGCCGCGCCCGTGCATGTCCAGAAGCTCGACAAGTCGGGCCGCGCCTACGCCACCGGCAAGCGCAAGAACGCCATCGCGCGCGTCTGGGTGAAGCCGGGCTCCGGCAAGATCACCGTCAACGACAAGGAATTCGCGAGCTATTTCGCGCGTCCGGTGCTGCAGATGATCCTCAACCAGCCGATCGTCGCGGCCAACCGCGCCGGCCAGTACGACATCGTCGCCACCGTCATCGGCGGCGGCCTCTCCGGCCAGGCGGGTGCTGTGCGTCACGGCATCTCCAAGGCGCTGACCTACTATGAGCCGGGCCTGCGCACGGTGCTCAAGAAGGGTGGCTTCCTGACCCGCGACAGCCGCGTGGTCGAGCGCAAGAAGTACGGCAAGGCGAAGGCTCGCCGCAGCTTCCAGTTTTCCAAGCGCTAAGAGGCGCTTGGGGCCAAGTTTGCCAAGCGTTAAAGAGCGCTTGGGGCCAAGTTCTCGAAGCGCTAAGCGTTACGGGTTCCAGCTTTCCGAAAGGCCGCCTCCGGGCGGCCTTTTTTGTTTTCCGTTACCAATGTCCGGCTGGCGTCTTGATGTAGTCGATGAAGGCGCGCAGCGGCGCCGGCACCAGCCGGCGTCCGGGATAGTACAGAAACGGCCCGGAGAATTCCTGCCACCACGGCTCCAGCACGGGTTCCAGCGCGCCGCTCTCGAAATGCGGGCGCACCCAGTCCTCGAAGAGCCAGAGAATGCCGACGCCGGCGATCGCCGCATCGATGGCTAGATCGACGCCGCCACCGATGCTGACGAGCAATGGTCCCCTGGTATCGACCCGCACCACCTCGCCGTCGCGCTCGAATTCCCAAGGCGTCATGACCCCGCTCGGAAAGCGACCGCGCACGCACGCATGCCCAAGCAGGTCACGCGGGTGTTGCGGCCGGCCGTGCCGATCGAGATAGGCCGGAGAGGCGGAGGTGGTGAAGCGCTGGACGCGTGGCCCGATCGGCACGGCGATCATGTCCTGCTCCAGCCGCTCGTCATAGCGGATGCCGGCATCGCAACTGGCCGCCAGCAGATCGACAAAGTTTTCCTCCGCGATCACCTCCAGCCGGATGGCCGGATAGGCCGCGAGAAATCCCGGAACGATTCTTGGCAGCACCAACCGAGACGCGCTGATCGGGACATTGAGGCGCAACGTGCCGGCGGGCCGGTCGCGAAAGCCGTTCACGACATCAAGCGCCGCTTCGACCTCGCCCAGCGCCGGGGCAAGCCGGGCCAGCAGGCTGGCGCCTGCCTCGGTCAGGGCGACACTGCGCGTTGTACGATTGAAGAGCCGCACACCAAGTTGGGTTTCCAGACGGCGGATGGCTTCACTGAGCACGGACGCGCTGCCCGCCGTCACGCGGGCCGCTTCGCGAAAGCCGCCGGCGCGTGCCACTGCCATAAATGCCTGGAGATCGTTGAGATCAGCCGCCATTGTTCTTAGTTCCGCACAGGTCGTGCTGGTTATACCAGGTTATCGGGACAGCGGCCATGCCCTATCTCCCTCGCCGACAGCGAAGGAGAACACGATGTCCAGCGTAGACAAATCCGGCACTTACAAACTCGGCGACCGCTCCGTTCATCGCATCGGCTATGGCGCCATGCAGCTTGCGGGCAAGGGCGTGTTCGGTCCGCCGAAGGACCATGACGCGGCGATCGCCGTGCTGCGCGAAGCGGTGGCGCAAGGCGTGAACCATATCGACACCAGCGATTATTACGGTCCGTACGTCACCAACAAGCTGATCCGCGAGGCATTGGCGCCTTATCCTGACGACCTCGTCATCGTCACCAAGATCGGAGCCCGCCGCGGAAGCGATGCCTCGTGGCTGCCGGCCTACTCGTCCGAGGAACTGACGCAGGCCGTGCACGATAATCTTCGCAATCTCGGGCTCGACGCGATCGAAGTGGTCAATCTGCGCATCATGTTCGACACCCATGGCCCGGCGGAAGGCTCGATCGAGGCGCCCCTGACTGCCCTTGCCGAGCTTCAGCGCAAGGGCCTGGTGCGCCATATCGGCCTGAGCAACGTCACCCGCGCGCAGATCGCGGACGGCCGCAGGATCTGCGATATCATCTGCGTGCAGAACCAGTACAATCTGGCGCACCGGGACGACGACGCGCTGATCGACGAACTGGCGCGCGACGGCATCGCCTATGTGCCGTTCTTCCCGCTCGGCGGATTCAGCCCGCTGCAATCGTCGACGCTGTCTGGGGTCGCAGAACGGCTTGGCGCGACGCCGATGCAGGTGGCGCTGGCGTGGCTGCTGCAGCGGTCGCCCAACATCCTGCTGATCCCGGGCACATCGTCGGTCGGGCATCTGCGGGAGAATCTTGCTGCGGCGGAGCTGGAGCTGTCGGCGGATGTGCTGAACGAGTTGGATGGGGTGGCGAAAGCGGCGTGAGGTCGGCGCTATCACCCCGCCCGCGCCTGCGGCGCGACCTCCCCATCGAGGGGAGGTAGGGCGCCGAGCCATACGTTCGAAGGTCCGCTTAATCTCATCGACTTCGCAGGCGTAGCGAAGAGGAGTTCGCACGACGCTCTACCTCCCCTCGATGGGGAGGTCGGCGCGAAGCGCCGGGCGGGGTGAAGCGCCAACGCGCTCTAATTAATACTCGCCGTATGCGCCGGCTCAGCCTGCTTGCTCTCCGTCGGATAAGGCACCCGATAACCGTTCGCCTTCAGCCACTCGATCGCCGCTTTCGGCTCGTCGGTCTGAATGATGGTGGCGCCGCGGTCGACCCAAAACCCCCAGGCTTCGCGCGGCAGGCTGGCGGCGACGGCGAGTTCGTCGCCGCGCCCGCCGGCAAGGAAGCCGCCCGGTTTGTTGACGATGGCGTAGGTGTCGGCCCAGAGATGCCAATCGCCGCGCGCCGCTTCCGCTCGCATATGGTTACCGAACAGCGGACCGCCGGTCGAAGTCAGCGTCTCGGCACCGTTGCGCCAGTTGATTAGCTCGATGGCATGCGGCGCGAACGCCTTGTCGACCTCGCCGGCGAAAGCTGCATCGTGGACAGCGTCGTCGGCGAGGATCGGCATGAACTGGAAGCCGCCGCCGGCCTTGGCAAGCGCCGCGCTCGCGGCGTCAATGCGCTGCCGATTCCAGAGGTTCTCCTTGACGATTACCTGATCGGCCATGCCGAGATCGCGCGCCTCGGCGATCATGCCCGGCAGGTCGGTCACCTCCAGCTTGTTGTCGAGGTTGATCAGGATCCTGTCCCTGGTCGTAAGCAGCATCTCGCGCAGCGTCGACACCGTCTCGTTGGTGACGGCGCCTGTGCCCTCGATCACCAGCCGGCATTTCTTCAACTCGGCAAGCGTGTATTTCACCACCTCGCCCTTGCAAGTGGTTGTTCTGTCGAGCCAGCTGTCATGCATGATGACGAACTCGCCGTCTCTCGCGCGTCGGACGTCGACCTCGACGATCTCGGCCCCAATCGCGATCGAGCCCTCGATCGCGGCCAGCGAATTCTCGGCGTAGAGCGTCTTGCCGGCCTGCATGCTGCCGGCGCGATGCGCGGCGATCATCACATGATCGCGCCACTGGTTGGCATGTTCGAAGCGGTCGAGGATTTGCGCGGCGCGCGTCTCGCCGGCTAAACCTTCGCCGGAGATTGCGGCAAGCGCGATGGACAGAAGAAGGCTCAGCCAGAGTGTTCGCATCGGGGAATCGCTCCGTTCCGGGTCGGAACCCGGTTAGGCGATGCCCATGACAGGCCGGTGAACGAAGCCGGCTAGTTGTTTCCTTGTTTGGCGCAATTCCGGACGGAAAGGCTACGGCGAAGTCGCCGAACCTGACCGCTTCACACTTTTGCCGGAATTGCCCGGGTCAAATCCGCTTGGAAAGGCGGCGGAACCAGGCGAGCGCGGGCATCTCGACGAAGCGCCAGGTGATCCAGGACGCGACGATGACGGCGATCAGCATGGCGATCAAAGCCGCGAAGCCGATCCAAGGCGAGCCAGTGCCGAAGCCGGTTGCATGGTCGCCGCGCAGCATCAGGTCGCCGACGATGCCGAGCCCGAGCTTGCGCTCGATCAGGCCGCCGGCATTGATCATGCGCGCCTGGACGAAGATGTGGACCATGTAGATCGAATAGGAGAGCGAGCCGAGCAGCAGCATCGGCCGGCTGCGCAGCAGGGCGCTGACCCATCCGCCCTCATGGGCAAAGAGATAAAGCGCCAGCGCGAAGACGACCGGCGCCGCAATACCAAGGTCGTTGGTGCCGGCAATGGAGACGAACAGCGCGATCCCAGCGATCATCGCCAACTCGGCCAGCGTCCAGGGGAGGCGCCCTGCCCCGCCGCTCAAAGCCTGTCGCGCCTCTGCAATGGAATCGTGCTGAAACCAGGCAAGCAACGCACCGAGCGAGAAGCCGTAAAGGCAGCGGATGAAGCCGAAATCGAAGGACACGTCCATATGACGCGTCGAGACCGCAAGCAGGAAAAGGGGCGCCGTCACCGCGGCGGCAACGAACCATATCCATGCGCGCTGCCCGGCGGTGAAGACGACGGCGGCAAACAGCAGATAGGTGAAGAACTCGGCAGAAATGCTCCAGCTCGGCGCGTTCCAGCTCAGATGATCTTCGACCCCCATGCCCTGCAAAAGGAAGAGGTTGGCGACGAGGCTTTTCAGGTCGAAGCCTCCGGTGAAGGGCGCGGGTCCCGTTCCATGCAGCGCCGGCAGCACGAGCCGCAGCGCCTCGAAGCCGGCGAAAGCGGCAAGCATCAGGAGATGCAGTGGATAGATGCGGCCGAAACGGACGAGCGCGAACCGTGCAAGGTCGCCCTGACCGGCGAGCCGGCCGCCATAGGCGCTGGCGATGACGAAGCCGGAGAGCACGAAGAAGAAATCGACGAACAGATAGGAGCCGCCGACAAAAGCGCTCTGCGATACCATCGAGGTCGTCGGGAAGTGGAACAGCGCCACCAGCAGCGCGCAGATGCCGCGCCAGGAATCCAGCACCAGGAAGCGCGCGCCGGCCGCCGTGCCGACACGGGTCGCCGCGGGCGCGGATGCAAGGTTGAGCAGAGCCGTCTCAGCCATAATGATACAAATCCTGTGTTGGCGTGGCACTCGCCGAGCGCCGCTTCGTTTCCGCAAGCTGTGACTGGCATGTTGCGTGCCGGTTCTGTAGTTGTGGCTGCCCCGATGAAAACCGAGGATTCCTGATGGCGAACAACGAGATCGACCATGCCTTCACCGCCCGTTCCAAGACGGGCGCGTCGTTCGAGCCGACCTATGCCGGCGCGCTGTCGTTCATGCGGCGCAAATACACGAAGGACGTGAAGGGCGCGGACGCTGTCGTGTGGGGCATTCCCTTCGACGCCGCGGTCACCAACCGGCCCGGCGCGCGCTTCGGGCCGCAGGCGATCCGCCGCGCCTCGGCGATCCTCGACAACGATCCGCAATATCCGTTCTCGCGCGACCTGTTCGAGCACCTCTCGGTGGTCGACTATGGCGATTGCCTGCTCGACAGCGGCAATCACCAGAAGACCCCTGGTACGATCGAGCGCGAGGCGGCCAAGATCCTGAAATCAGGCACGTTCCTTTTGACGCTCGGCGGCGACCATTTCGTCACCTGGCCGCTGCTCAAGGCGCACGCCGCGATCCACGGGCCGCTGGCGCTCGTACAGTTCGACGCGCATCAGGACACCTGGCCGGATGACGGCAAGCGCATCGACCACGGCTCCTTCGTCGCCCGCGCGGTGAATGAAGGCATCATCGACCCCGATCGCTCGATCCAGATCGGCATCCGCACTCATGCACCGGACACATTCGGCATAAAAATCCTCTATGGCCACGAGGTCGAGGAAATGCGCGCCTCCGACATCGCCTATGCGATCGTCGAGCGCACCGGCGGCAAGAAGACTTATCTCACCTTCGACATCGACTGCCTCGACCCGGCCTTCGCGCCGGGCACCGGAACGCCGGTGGCAGGCGGCCCCTCCTCGGCCAAGATGCTGTCGACGCTGCGCCAGCTCGGCCAGATCGACATCGTCGGCGCCGACGTCGT
Organism: Mesorhizobium sp. B3-1-7; assembly: GCF_006439385.1. Taxonomy (NCBI): domain Bacteria; kingdom Pseudomonadati; phylum Pseudomonadota; class Alphaproteobacteria; order Hyphomicrobiales; family Phyllobacteriaceae; genus Mesorhizobium; species Mesorhizobium sp. B3-1-7. Next base: position 45,505 of record NZ_VFTL01000039.1, on the reverse strand, counting down.
CGAGGTTGCGCCGGCCTATGATCATGCCGATATAACGGCGATCGCCGGATCGATCATTGCCATGCACTATCTCGGCCTGTTGGCAGAGCGAAAGGCGCGGCTCGACGAACTGAGCAACGGCAATCATGTAGCAGTAAATCACGCCAACGGCATATAACATTGGAATCGCAAGGAATTTGGCAAGCGATGAAACCGAAAATCTTCATTGACGGCGAACACGGCACGACGGGCCTCCAGATCAGGGCGCTGCTGGCCGACTGCGGCGACTTGGAGATCATCTCCATCCCGACGGAACGCCGCAAGGAGGCCGCCGCCCGCGCCGAATTCCTCAACGCGGCCGACGTCGCGATCCTTTGCCTGCCCGACGCGGCGGCCAAGGAAAGCGTGTCGCTGATTACGAACGACACCACGAAGGTGATCGATGCCTCGACCGCGCACCGCGTGGCCGAGGGCTGGGAATATGGCTTCGCGGAAATGGACAAGGACCAGGCGAAGAAGATCGGCAGCGCGAAACGCATCGCCAATCCGGGCTGCTGGCCGCAAGGGCCGATCGCGACGCTGCGGCCGCTGGTTGCAGCCGGCCTTCTGCCTGCCGACTTCCCGATCACCGTCAACGGCATCTCCGGCTATTCCGGCGGCGGCCGGCCAATGATCGAGGACTATGTCGGCAAGGGCGAGGACGCGCCCGAATTCCTGCCCTACGGGCTGACGCTGCAGCACAAACATGTGCCGGAGCTCCGCACGTATGCGAGGCTGTCGCACGACCCGATCATGCAGCCGGCGGTGGGCAATTTCGCGCAGGGCATGATCACCGTGGTGCCGCTGCAGCTCGCGGGTCTCGACCGCGTGCCGACAGGCGCGGAGCTTCACGCGGCGATCGCCGATCACTATGCGTCGATCGACGGCGGCGTGGTCGAGGTCGCGCCCTACACGCATATGGAGCGCATGCCGGAAATCGATCCGGAGATCTATAACGGCACCAACCGGATGAAGGTCTACGTCTTCGCCAATGACGAGCGGGCGCAGGCGCTGCTGATGGCCGTCTACGACAATCTCGGCAAGGGCGCGTCGGGTGCCGCGGTGCAGAATCTCGACCTGATGCTCGGCATCAAGCACTGAGCGGTCATGCAGGCATTCCCTGGGCGCTGGAAGGTCAGCGCTCCCGAACTCATTGCGGAGACCTTTTCCAGCCGGATCTGGAAGGTGACGCGCGAGGATGGTTCGCCGGCAATCGTCAAGGACCTGAAACCCTTCGACGACGTCGCGGACGAGTTGCGCGGCGAGCATTACCTCGCCTGGCGGCGCGGCGAAGGCGCGGTGCGGCTGCTGGGCCGCGACGGCAATCGCATGCTGCTCGAATATGCCGGCGACAGGCTGCTTTCCGAACATCTTGCGGAGCATGGCGACGCTGCCGCGACGGCGATTGCCGCCGAGGTCATGACCAGGCTTTTCTCGCCTTCCGAGCACACGCCTCCATCGGACTTGCAGCCGCTGCGGGAAAGGTTCGCAAGCCTGTTCAAGGCGGCAAGGGCCGACCGCGATGCCAACCGGGAAACCCTTTACGTCGACGCGACGCCGATCGCCGAGCGGCTGCTTGCCGATCCGCACGCAGTCCGCCCGCTGCATGGCGACCTCCATCACGACAACATCCTGTTCGGGCCGCGCGGCTGGCTGGCGATCGATCCCAAGGGCGTGCTTGGCGATCCCGGCTTCGACGCGGCGAATATGTTCTATAACCCGCTCGACCGCGACGATCTCTGCCTCGATCCGCACCGAACCGCGCATATGGCCGAGATGTTTGGCACAACGCTCGGACAGTCGCCACGCGCCATCCTCGACCATGCGATCGCCTATGGCTGCCTGTCGGCCGCGTGGCATCGCGAGGACAAGAACGCGGTCGACGAGAAGCGGGAGCTGGCTGTGGCCGAAGCCGTTCGAAAGGTTCGGTCGCAATTCTGATCACCGAGACAGGACCGACCGCGGTAACCGCCGATTCACCATGATCGGCTATTGATGGAGTCGGCCCTCCTCAAAGGAATTCCCATGGTCAGCGCGATCTCCAGCTCCGTCCAAGCGGTGCAATACTCTTCGTCCACCTCGTCCGACAGCGAGGCCCAGGAGGCCGACCTCGAAAAGCAGATCCAGGCTCTGGAAGATCAAGCCAAGGCGGCTCAGGACCAGGTCGACGCCGCCAGGCTGCAGCAGCAGATCGCGGCGCTGGAGGCCAAGCTCGCCGCGCTCAAGGCGGCCGACGCGAAAAAGGCCGATCAGGACCAGTCGACGACGTCCGCCGCTGCTGCCCGCCAGGCCGAATTCGACAACGAGCCGACGACGCAGTCGCATTTGTTCTCGATGTGACCGTCAGCTCTTGACGGTAATCTCCGTCGGAAGCGGGTAAGCGCCCTTGGTGCCGCGCCAATGCGCGGCGGCGAAGCCGAGCAACACAAGCGCGATCGCCTGATGCGTCAACGCCATGTGCAGCGGCACCTGCATCAAGAGCGTGCCGATGCCGATCGAGGCCTGGACCACCACCAGCGCGAACAGAAGCGTGGCCCGGCGGGCATGGGTGGTGCCGGGCTGGCGCCGCCATGTCGCGATCATATGCCAGAGCGCCACGGCAAAGATGGTATAGGCGCCCAGCCGGTGGACGAACTGAACCGTCTTCGGATTTTCGAAGAAGTTCAGCCAGGCGGGCTTCAGGAGAAGCAGGTCGGACGGGATCACCTTTCCATCCATCAGCGGCCATGTGTTGTAGGAAAGGCCGGCGTGCAGCCCGGCGACCAGCCCGCCAAGGTAGATCTGGACCAGCGCGAGAAGCACGATGAAACCGGCGAGCCGCTGCGTCGACCGGCCGGCGGCGGGCTCCGAATGCGGCGCCAGCCCGCGCGAGACCACCATCGTCGCGGTGAAGATCAGCGCGGCAAGCGTTAGGTGCGTCGCCAGCCGGTACTGGCTGACCGAGACGCGGTCGGCCAGGCCGGAAGCCACCATCCACCAGCCGATTGCGCCCTGCAGTCCGCCCAGCAGAAGGATGCCGACGAGCTTCAGTCCAAGGCCTCGCTCGATGCGGCGCGTCGCCCAGAAGAACAGCAGCGGCAAGGCAAAGACCGCGCCGACGCTGCGCGCCAGGATGCGATGTGCCCACTCCCACCAGAAGATCGACTTGAAGTCCTCGACGCTCATGCCCTTGTTGATCTCGGTATATTGCGGGATCTGCTGGTAGCGCTGGAACTCTTCCTGCCATTCGACGTCGTTGAGCGGCGGGATGACGCCGTGAATCGGCTGCCACTCAGTGATCGACAGCCCCGAGCCAGTGAGCCGAGTGGAGCCGCCGACAAGCACCAGCGCGAACAGCACGAGCAGCACGACGTAAAGCCAGCCACGCACCAGTGCGCGGTTCTGGAGGTCGCGGTCTCGAGCGGCATAGGGGGCCGTGGCGGTGAGGGCAGCCATAGGCGTTTTTCCGGTCGTTGAAGGCTGAAGTGGTGGACCAAGGCCGCCCAACTGGCAAGACCGGACAGCGCGGCACGCCGTCGCGCCGGGCCGCGACGGTTGCGCGCTTTCTTCATTCGGCCTAAGCGGAGCGGGTCAACGGAACCGCGACATGCCCATTCGCCTGAAAAAGCTGATCGGAACCATATTGCTGGTGGCGCTGGTCGTCATCTACGCGCTGATCGCGTCGGCCGTCGCGGTCACCAGGCTCGCCGAATACGGGCCGACGGCGCATCTCCTCTTCTTCCTGCTCAGCGGCTTTCTGTGGGTTCTGCCGGCCATGGCCATTATCAAATGGCTGATCATCGAGCCACGCCCGAAGGGCTGAGCTCGCCGGCGCCGGGCAAGCAAAAACACGAATGTGATTCAGACGTGATCGGGTGCGCGCCTACCCTGCCTGGTTCATAGCTCGGCAGGGAGGCTCGGCATGCTGAGGACCATGTTCGCGGGGCTGATCGTTTTGACCGGCTCGCTCGCCGTTTCGATCGCGACAGCGGAAACCATCAATGTCTCGGATGCTCACGGCGGCAGCGTCGCCGCCTATAGCCAGCGCTGGAAGGGGCTTGCCGCGCGCGGCGTCGATGTGCGCATCGTCGGCAAATGCCAGTCGGCCTGCACCGTGCTGCTCGGCTATATTCCGCGCAGTCGCATCTGCGTGACGCCGTCGGCGAGCTTCGGCTTCCATCTGGCGCACCGGCCCGACATGACCGCCTTGTTGTGGAAGGCCTACGCATCCGACATCAGAGGCTGGATCAAGGCGCATGGCGGGCTTGAAACGCAGCTCAAATGGATGAGCGCGCCCGACACCTACCGTTATTTCCATAAGTGCTGATCAAGGCGCAGGCCTATATCGTAACGACCATCTTGCCCGCATTGGCGAGCGGCGTGGTGATGCCGGACAGCATCGTGCGGATATGCGCCACGCTCTGGTAGCGGCCATTGACGGAGATGCGCGGCAGCGCGTGCAGGAAGCCGGCATGCTCGGCGCGCAGCACACCATGCCGCGTGGTCACCGCCGAGGCATAGCCTGCGTCGCGGGCAAAGCCAACCTCGCGGCAACCGACAGCGCTCGCATAGCCATAGGGGTAAGCCAGATGACGCGGCTCCTCGCCAAGCCTTTCGGCCAGGATGCGGCGGACGTCGCCGATCTCATGGCGCGCATCGGCTTCGGACAGCCGCTTCAAGTTCCGATGATTGACGGTGTGGGCGCCGATAGTCACCAGCGGGTGCGCGGCCATGGTGCGAAGCTCATCCCAGTTCATCAAGGTGCATGGGCGGCCCGAGCCGAATTTGAACCCATTGGAACGAGCAAGTTCGCGCAGCGCAGCGCCCTGCTCTTCCTCGGAGACTTCCAAGGTCAGCCAGGCGTTCAGCCGCGCGACGGCCTGGATCTTCCTGCCTGGCGTCGAGCAATCGATCACCGTCGGCTTGCCCGCCATAGTCAGCGTCAGGCGCGAGCTGGTGTCGACGATATCCTCGATCACGTCCCACCAGAGTTCGACGGCGCCGTCGATCAGGCCGGGGGCGACGTAGATGGCGATCGGCGCGCCGTACCTTTCCAGGATCGGAAGCGCCTCGGTCATGTTGTCGCGATAGGCGTCGTCGGCGGTGATCGTGGCGAACTGGCCGCCCTTGCCACCCGTCTTGATGCGCTCGATCGCTTCATCAAGGGAAACAAAGGCATAACCCCGCCCCTTCATGTCCGCGATCAGCCTGTCGAGGAAGGCGGGCGCGATGTTCAGATGTCGGTTGACGCTGTTCGGCTTCTCCGGTGTCGCGGTGACGCGGTGCAACATCAGGATAGCGCCGATGCCGCCGACAAACGGCCGCGCCAGAGGCGCGAGACCGGAGTAGCGGGCAAGGTTCAGCGCCAGTTTCCGGATTGCCTCGCCCCCGTCGATCATTCCTTCACCTTTTGCGCCTAGGCTCATCCAAGCACGAGTTGCGCCTATGCGAACCCCCAAGTCGGAACCAATACGTCTTAAGGATTGAGGGATGGTTGACGCCGCCGCGTCATTTGACGGCAACTGGGTCGCGGCCAACGAGACTTCCGCGCGACCCATGCGAGCCGATCAGGGTCGGTGGACTGCGACCGCAAAAGACGGTGCCGGGCTTGCCGACTACGTTCAATTCTGCGCCTCGGCGCTGTTCGCGCCAGCGCAAAGCGCATCCTGGGTAAACAACTGGGCAACCGCGACCGGCGCCGACATGGTTGTCGCGACGCTATCCTGCGATGGCCATCCGGCGCTTTCGCTTGCGCTGGAAGTCGTAGGGCGCGGCCCGTTCAAGGTTGCCCGTTTCGCCGGCGGGCGCCACGCCAACGGCAATTTCGCCGCCGCCGATCCACGTTTCCTGTCTGCTATCGACGGTCGGACGATCCGCTCGGTGTTCAAGGTCATCGCCCGAACGCGGCCGGACATCGACCTGATCTCGCTGGAAAGGCTGCTGCCCGACCTCGACGGCGTCGCCAACCCGCTCGCCGCGCTATCCGGCTTTCCAAGTCCGAACCTTGCGCTCGCGGTCGATCTCGACGGCGGGTTCGACGCGCTCTTGTCGCGCGCGAGCGGCAAGCGCAAGCGCAAGAAGCACCGTTCGCAGACGCGCAAGTTCGAGGCGGTCGGCACCTTCCGCCGCATCGAGGCGCACACTCGCGAAGAGGTCGACAGGCTGCTCGACGCCTTCCTCGAGATGAAGGAGGTGCGTTTCGCCAAGATGGGCATCGCCAATGTCTTCGGCGACAGGCAAGTGCGCGACTTCTTCCGGACGCTGTTTGCCGATGCGCTGACGGAGGAAAAGCCGTCCTTCCTGCTGCACGGCCTGGACGTGGCGGGAAAACTGCGCGCGGTTACCGGCTGCAGCCGCTCCGGCAAGCGACTGATCTGCGAGTTTGGCGCCATCGCCGAGGACGATCTCGCCTTCACCAGCCCCGGCGACTTCCTGTTCTTCGACAATATCCAGGAAGCCTGCGATCTCGGCTTCAAGGTCTATGACTTCTCGGTCGGCGACGAGCCTTACAAACGGCTCTGGTGCGATCTCGAGATCCAGCATTTCGAGGTGCTTGCGCCGCTGACATTGAAAGGCCGCGCATTGGCGACGACGATGCGGCAAGGCGCGCGGGCCAAGGCCTTCATCAAGAACAATCCGATGGTCTGGAAGTTGACCAAGATGCTGCGCCGCAAGGCTGCCGGACAGGCTGCACCTGCCGCAACCGAGGACGACAGCTAGGCTTGGTAAGAGTCGCACAGTCGCCGTCGCGTTTCGGGGCGATGCGGCAAGCGGGCCGAGACCCTGAGGGACTTGACGGAACCTATCGAGTGCCGAGAGGTTTTCGCACCCAGAAGGAGAATGGCCATGGCTAAGTGCGACCAGTGCGGCAACGACTATGACAAGGCATTCCTAGTGAGCTTGAGCGGGCAAACCTACACGTTTGACAGCTTCGAGTGCGCGATCCAGAAGCTTGCGCCGATCTGCCCGCATTGCAGGGTGCGGATCATGGGACATGGCGTCGAGCAGGGCGATATCATCTATTGCTGCGCGCATTGCGCCGGGCAGGAAGGGGCCAACGCCCTGACCGATCGCGCACCGTGACGATCGCGATTCCTCGGCCTCTCCCTTGGAGGGCCACGCGGAAATAACTTTCTCGTAGCGCTCTTGACCGCGATCCTGGGGCAGTCGTTCAGTTCCAACTACGCCGCCTGAACGATCTCGACCAATTCAACGTCGAACACCAGGTCCTTTCCGGCCAACGGATGATTGCCGTCGAGCTTGACGCTGGCGTCGTCCGCGCCGATGACCGTTACTTGCATGGGACGTCCCTCGCGGGTGCGGGCCTGCAATCGGGTGCCAATATCGACGTTGATGTTTTCCGGCACGCTGGCGCGGTCGATGACTACGACCGCTTCGGGGCGATGCGGGCCATAGGCGGCGTCAGCGGGAACGGTGACGGTGCTTTTCGTGCCGACCTCCATGCCTTCGACATGCGTTTCGAGACCAGGAATTACCTGTCCTTCGCCCAGTGTAAACTGCAACGGTTCACTGCCGGAAGAATCGAATTGGGTGCCGTCGACCAGACGCCCAGTGTAGTTGATACGTACAGTGTCGCCATTCTTGGCCTGTGTCATAACAGCTATCCTTTGGGAGTTTCGAGGGACCGGCCTAGGGTTCACGGTCCGCTCTTGATCATCCACGCACCAAAGTGCGCAGCGCGAAACATCAAAACTAGGTGCTATGCCGCCGATGTAAAGTGCGGGGGCCGCCGAGAAATGCCCCGGCTCGGTCTTGCACCTAAGGACTGTCATGCCCCCCGACTGAGCCGTGCTCGATTCGCTGCGGTCTCGGCCTCCGGTTCCTCGCGGTTGTCCTTAGCAAGCGCCGCGGCAGCGCAGGACAGCCTTGTCGGCCTCCAGCCTTACGCAGCCGACCGGCGTCCGGGCAATGGATCTCCCGGTTCGTGGCCGACCGGCGTGACCAGCGTCAGGTTGGGATAGCCGTTCTCGATCAGCTTCACCGCGGCCTGCGTCACCTGGTCGTCGGCCTCCAACATGGACAGGAAGACTTCGGTGCCGTCGCCGACAAGGCGGCCGATGCCTTGCGCGTCGGCCGGGCCGCACTCGACCACGACGAGATCATAGGCCGTGGTGAGCGACTGCATGATGATCGGCAGCCGGTCGGCGGCGCGCATGGCGCGGACAGGATCGGCGGTGCCGACCGGAATGACATGCGCATCCGAATAGAGATCGGGGTGGATGACGTCGCTGAACTGCGCTTCGGAAGCGAGCAGATTGGTGATGCCGGGGAAGAGGCTTGTGTCCAGCATCGGCCGCGACGCCGCGCCCGATGCGGTGAGATCGAGCAGCAGCACACGCAGGCCGGCATCCGATACTTCGCGCGCCACGAGCACGGCGGACGCGGCCGCCTCGTCGCCTTCCGGCGACACGAAGATCGCGCGCGCGGCGCCCGAAGCGATCAGCTTCTCCGCGGCCTTGTCGACATCGATCTCGCCCAGCCTGGATTGCCTTGGCTCCGGGGCCGATTCGCTGGGCTCGGCCTGCTTGACAGCCGCAGCGCGAACCTCCGCCAACTCGTGCTCGGCCGGCCTCGGCAGTTCCGATTCGGCGATCGAATGCCCCGGCTCGGCTTCCTCGGAAGGCGCAAAGGCCCGAGCTTCGCCATGTGCTTCGGCGACCATCGGTTCCACCCGGGTCGCGGGCATCGCCACCTGCTCGATATCGGCGAAGCGGGCGCCGGCGGCCGGACCCATGGCGCGGCCCGAGAACAGCTCGCCAAGCAGCGTGCCGATCGCCATCAGCAGGAGCGAAGCAGCGGCGGCGGCGCCGGTGATCGGCCCGATTTTCGGGAAATAGGGCTGAGACGGCACCTGGGCCTGCGCGATCAGGCTCGCCGCGACGGGCGAATATCTGCGATCCTTGCGCGAAGCCACCGCATTGTAACTAGCCATATAGGATTCAAGCTGTTGGCGCTGAACATTCGCGTCGCGCTGCAAGGCGTCCAGCTGCACCTGCTGCTCGCCAGCCCGCGCCGAGGCGGCTTTCAGCGTGTTGACGTCCGCGATCAGCTGATCCTCGCGGGCCTTGGCCGTCTGGGCTTGGGCCGACAGGCCGCGGATGATCTTTTGCGCCTCATTGCGAATCTGGCCGTCAAGATCGGCCAGCTGCGACTTCAGCGCCCGAATGCGCGGATGGTTGTCGAGCAGGGTCGTGGAAAGATCGGCGATGTTGGCCCTGAGCTCCACCTGGCGCTCGCGCAGGCGCTGGATCAGCTCGGAAGACAGGACTTCCGGCACGCTGTCCAGCGAACCGCCATTCTGCAGCGCCCGGCGCACGCTCTCGGCGCTCGCCTCGGCGGCGGCTCGGCTGGCGCGCACGCGCGACAACTCGCTCGACAGCTCAGAGAGCTGCTGCGTCGGAAGCACCGCATTGTTGCCGCCCATCAAGAGGTCGGACTGCGCACGGAAGGCCGCGACCTTGGCCTCGGCGTCCTTGACGCGATTCTGCAGGTCGGCGATTTCCGGCGCCAGGAAGTCGGTGGCGGCGGCGTTCGATTCGAGCTTGGCGTCGCCCTTCGAAGCGATATAGGCGTTGGCGATGCCGTTCGCGATGTCGGCGGCGAGCTTGGGATCCTTCGAGGCGAACTCGATCGCGATCGCACGCGTCTTTTCAACGGCGTAGACATTGAGCTTGTCGTGCATGGCATTCAGCACGCGCTCGTCCGGCGGGATATCGAAGGGATCGCTTTTCAAGCCGACGAGCACAAGCACGCGCCCGAGCGACGACATTTTCAGCGTCTCGTCGAACTCCGGCAACTTGTCCAGGTTGAGCTTGGTCGCCACCTGCTTGAGGATGTCGGGCGAGGAAATGATCTGGACCTGGGTCGCAACGCCTTGTTCGTCGAGAATCGGTTTGTCGTCATCGTTGGTGCCCGGCGGCCGGGTGTATTCCGATTCGCGCGAGCCGATCTCCAGCTTGGCTGTCGCCTTATAGTAGGGCGTCGCGAGCCAGGCGAAGGCGAAGGCCAGCCCGGTGACCAGAAGCGTCACGAAGACAATGCGCAGCCAGTTCCTCGCCAGGCTGGCGAAGAGCTGTCTCAGATCGACATCGACGTCTGCGGCCGCGGACTGAACGGACATGCATCCTGCTCCGAACTTTGAGTCGAGGATGGACCGTAAACAACTATGGTAACTCACCCGTTAAGATCAGAATGAGCGCTTATTAGAGAGCACTCAAAGAAGATTGGGCGAAAGCAATAGAACAATTGGGCTTTTTGCCGATCTCCGCGCTCCCGGACCAAGCTCCTTTACCACCCATTAACCCTAACAGGATGATAACGGTCGCACTTTCCTGGGGTTGGCCGCGACTTGCGGCAAGAGCGATGAAGGTTCCTGGCCGGTCATGAAAAGCACTGCTTCCCTCTTTCGCGCTTTGCTTGCCCTGTCGCTGCTGACCGGCTGTTCGAGCTACCGCCCGACACCCGCCGCCTTCCATGAAGTGCTCGATCAGCCCTACCGACTCGGCGCCGGCGACCGCGTCCGTGTCACGGTGTTCGAGCAGGATGGGTTGAGCAACACCTACAGCGTCGACCAGTCCGGCTATCTCTCCTTCCCGCTGGTCGGCGCGGTGCCGGCGCGCGGCCACACCGCGCAGCAGTTGGAAAAGGCGATCGCCGACAAGCTGCGCCAAGGCTATTTGCGCGATCCCGACGTTTCGGTCGAAATCGACCGCTACCGGCCGATCTTCGTCATGGGCGAAGTGGGTGCCGCCGGCCAGTATTCCTACGTGCCGGGACTCACCGTGCAGAAGGCGGTCGCCATCGCCGGCGGCTTCACGCCGCGCGCCAATCAGGGGAGCGTCGACATCACCCGCGACATCAACGGCAAGGTGATGACCGGTCGGGTTCTGACATCCGATCCGCTCCTGCCCGGCGACACCGTCTACGTCCGCGAACGCCTGTTCTGAAAAACCCGTCGTGGCGGTGAATCTCAGGATCGTCCACTGCTTTCGCTCACCTGTCGGAGGAATCTTCCGCCACGTGCGCGACCTGACCGAGGCGCAGGTCGCCGCTGGCCATGCGGTGGGAATCGTCTGCGACTCGACCACCGGCGGCGACTATGAGGAGCGCTTGTTCGACGCGATGAAGGACAGTTTGGCGCTCGGCATCCATCGGACGCCGATGCAGCGCCATGTCGGGCCGGGCGATCTCGCCTCGGCCTGGCGCACCTATCGAATCATCCAGGAATTGCGGCCGGACGTGCTGCACGGGCACGGCGCCAAGGGTGGCGCCTATGCCCGGCTGTTCGGCTCACTGTTGCGGGTATCAAGGTTTCGCGTTGCCCGCCTCTATTCGCCGCATGGCGGCTCCCTTCACTATGACGAGACGACGGCGACGGGAAAGCTGTTCTTCGGCCTGGAGCGCTTCATGGCGCGCTTCACCGACTGCCTGCTGTTCGTTTCCGACTACGAGCGGAAGACCTATCGCCGCAAGGTCGGCGAGCCGCCGATACCCAACCGGCTGGTCTATAACGGCCTGCGCGCCGCCGAATTCGAATCGGTGACGACGGCGGATGCCGCCGATTTCCTGTATATCGGGATGATGCGCGACCTGAAGGGTCCGGATATCTTCATCGATGCGCTGGCCTTGGCCGGCAATGAGCTCGGACGCCCCCTGAGCGCAGTTATGGTCGGCGACGGCGACGACCTGCCGCGCTACCACGCGCAGGTCGAGCGGCTCGGCCTGGAGAGCCACGTCCGTTTCCTGCCGCCCATGCCGGCGAGGGACGCTTTCGCGCTGGCCGAGTTGATCGTCGTGCCGTCCCGCGCGGAGGCGATGCCCTATATCGTGCTCGAGGCCTTGGCCGCCGGCATGCCGATGATCGCGACCGCTGTCGGCGGCATTCCGGAAATCTTCGGCGAAAACTCCCCTGCCCTGATCCGGCCCGACGCATTCCAGCTCGCCGCCAAAATGGGGACGGCGCTCGGCGACTTCGACGGTTATCGAAAACTGATGCCCCAGGCCGATGAACTGAAGGCCCGATTCGGCGCCGACGTCATGGCCGCCGATATCGAGAAGGCCTATTTCGCGGCACTGCACAAATAGGCCGCGGGCCGCAACAACTCCAAAACCACCGGTTGTTTCAAGGCTTTCTTAGCTCTCTTTTGCTATGCAGTTGCGCGAAGCTCGCGGACAGTTCCCATGAATGAGATCGACCCCGCGCACCGCTTTTCCATGGATGCGGTGCGCAACTACGACACTCCCGCCGAGGGCGAAAAACCTGGCGGCATCAACGATGTAGCGCGCCAGGTCGCCTCACAATACCGGCGCGATACCATGTCGCCGATCATGGTCAGCGGCGTGCTGCGCATGGTCGAGTTCGCCATGCTGTTCCTGTCTGGGCTCTGCGTGTATTTCTACTATGTCGGCTTCTTCAGCTATCTGGCCTGGCAGTATCCGCTGGCGATCGCGGCGACGTCGTTCCTGGCCGTGGTGTTGCTCGACGTGACCGACTGCTACCAGATCGAGGCTTTGATGCGCCCGCTGGCCAACTTCGGCCGCGTGCTGCTGGTCTGGGCCGGCAGCTTCGCGCTGATGGCGCTCACCGCCTTCGCCATCAAGGCGTCGGAAGACTATTCACGCCTGCTGTTCGGCACCTGGTTCGTGGTCGGCTTCGTGCTGATCTTCGGCCTGAGACTCGTGATGTCCAGCCTCATCCGGCGCTGGGCGCGCGACGGCCGCATGGAGCGCCGCGCGCTCATCGTCGGCGGCGGCAAGGCGGCCGAGCAGCTGATCCGCTCGGTCGAGAAGCAGCCCTACAACGACATCCGCATCTGCGGCATCTTCGACGACCGCAACGACAAGCGCTCGCCGCCGATCGTTGCCGGCTATCCGAAGCTCGGCACCATCTCCGAGCTCATCGAATTCGCCCGCATCGCGCGCATCGACATGCTGATCGTATCGCTGCCGCTGACCGCCGAATCGCGCGTCTTGCAGTTGCTCAAGAAACTCTGGGTGCTGCCGGTCGACATCCGGCTTTCGGCGCATTCCAACGCGCTGCAGTTCCGGCCGCGCGCCTACTCCTATATCGGCTCGGTGCCGATGCTCGACATCTTCGACAAGCCGATCAACGACTGGGATTCGGTCGCCAAACGCGCCTTCGACATCTTCTTCTCACTTGTCGGCATCGTCCTTTTTTCGCCGGTGATGCTCGCCACCGCGATCGCCATCAAGCTCGACAGCAAGGGCCCGGTGCTGTTCAAGCAGAAGCGGCACGGCTTCAACAACGAGATCATCGAGGTCTACAAGTTCCGCTCGATGTATACCGACCGGTCCGACCCGACCGCCAAGCAGACGGTGACCAAGAACGATCCGCGCGTCACCCGCGTCGGGCGCTTCATCCGCAAGACCTCGATCGACGAGCTGCCGCAGTTCTTCAATTCGCTGTTCGGTTCGCTGTCGCTGGTCGGGCCGCGCCCGCATGCCATCGCCGCGCAGTCGCACAATTTGCTCTACAACGAGGTGGTCGACGGCTACTTCGCCCGCCACAAGGTCAAGCCCGGCGTCACCGGCTGGGCGCAGATCAACGGCTGGCGCGGCGAGATGGACACCAACGAAAAGATCCGCATGCGCACCGAATACGACCTCTACTACATCGAGAACTGGTCGATGCTGTTCGACCTGCGCATCCTGTTCCTGACGCCGATCCGCCTGCTCAACACGGAAAACGCCTATTGAGCGCAATCGCCCATCCGTTGCAGCCGCAGGCTGTCAACAAGTTGTCGCCGGAGGCGATTAACGCCAAGCTGATTTCGCTGATCGCGTCGGCGGCGATCGGCGTCGGCATGCTGCTCTCCGGCTTCGTCATCAGCGAGCCGGCGCCCTACGAAATCTACATGGCAGGGCTGATCGCGGTCTGGGCGCTGTTCGGCCTTCGAATCTCGCGTGCGATCGTCCCGTTGCTGGTGCTGCTGGTGGCGATGAACATCGGCGGCATGATCGCCATGACGCAGATGGCGGACCTCGCCAACACGCCGCTCTATCTCGCCGTCTCGCTGTTTTTGGCCCTCAGCGCGGTGTTCTTCGCCTCGGTGACTTCGGTCCACCCCAGCCTCTACCGGCTGATCTTCATCGCCTATGTCGTGTCGGCGGTGGCGACGTCGCTGCTCGGCATCGCCGGCTACTTCCATGCCTTCCCCGGCGCGGAGATGTTCACCAAATACGACCGAGCGGCCGGCGCCTTCCAGGATCCGAACGTGTTCGGGCCGTTCCTGGTGCTGCCCGGCACCTATCTGCTCTATCTGCTCCTGACCGGCCCGGTGTCGCGCATGCCGCTTCTGGCGGTGCCGCTGCTCATCGTCACCGCCGGCATCTTCTTCTCCTTCTCGCGCGGTGCCTGGGGCATGTTCGCCGTGTCGGCGGTGCTGCTCACCGCGTGCCTCTTTCTGCAGAGCGCCAGCGGCAGGTTCCGGCTGCGGGTCGTGGTGATGACGATCGCGGCCGTGGCGCTGCTAGTCATCGCATTCGTCGTCATCCTGCAGTTGCCCGGCGTGTCGGACATGTTCACGCAGCGCGCGCAACTCGAACAGAGCTACGACTCGGCGCGGCTTGGCCGCTTCGCCCGCTATTCGATCGGCTTCCAGTTGGCGATGGAGCACCCGTTCGGCATCGGCCCGCTGGTCTTCGGCACGATCTATGGCGAGGACACGCACGACATCTGGCTGAAGGCGCTGATGGATTACGGCTGGCTCGGCTTCGTCTCGTTCCTGACGCTCACGCTATGGACGATCGGGGCCGGATTCCGCATCCTTCTACGCGACCGGCCGTGGCAGCCTTATCTGCTTTGCGCCTATGTCGCCTATCTCGGCAATATCGGGCTCGGCACCTTCATCGACATCGACCACTGGCGCCATCTCTACCTGCTGTTGGGCTTGATCTGGGGCGCCATCGCGCTGGAGTACCGGCACCAGCGGGAATTGCGGCTGGGAAGGCCTGCATCCCTGCTTGCAATTTCACCTGCGCGATAGGCACCGAATTCGGTTGACCCGCACCGCCTTATCACGATACATCGCCACCCGGTCCGGAGTGTAGCGCAGCCCGGTAGCGCACTTGACTGGGGGTCAAGGGGTCGTCGGTTCGAATCCGGCCACTCCGACCATTTAAATCCTTGAAATCCCCCACGAAGACGGCACGAATGTGCCAGGCGAGTTTATGCCTGCAGCCTAATCTGCATGCGCGGCCAGCATGCGGCGCGCGCTTTCCTCGTCGGTGATCAGGATGGTCGGCGCGATCAGGTTCATGGCACCGAGCAGCGCCTCGGTCTTCTCGGCGCCGCCTGAGGTGAGGATGCGGATCGGCGCCTTACGCAGGCGATCGACATCCACCGACATCACATGGCTGTTGACCGGATGGTCGACCAGATCGCCATTGCGGTCGTAGAAATGGAACAGAAGGTCACCGACGGCGCCCCGCGCCAGCAGGGCCTCGCGGTCCGCTTCCTTGAGGAAGCCGCCGCGCGAGAAGGTGGTGGCCGAAGCGATGCCGCCGACGCTCAACAGAACGGCGTCGAGCGCATCGGCCATTTCAAAAATCTCCTGCAGGCCGCAACGCTCGACCAGCGCGATCTTGGTCTCGACGCTGTCGACGACGGCCGGCGTCGGCATCAGATAACCATCGCCCTGGAAGATCTGTGCAAAGCGCCAGGCGAACTCGGCCGGATTGACCCGGCGCGCGACGCCGACGCCGCCAAGCAGCGAAATCACGCTGAAATCGGTCAGCGATTTGGCACTGATGAAGGGCAAGGTATGGAATAGCGTCACGCCCCAGCCGACGCCGACCCGCATGCCGGATTTCATCGCATCGGACAGGAACATGCCGGTCTTGGCGGCGATTGCCGGGATTGGATCGGCGTTGGGGTCTGTGAGCGGCGCGACCAGCGCCTGCTGCAGCCCAAAGGTCTTCTCCAGCGCCCGCTCCAGCCGCACGATCTCCAAAAGCTCGCTCTCGATGGTGATCTTCACCTCGTTGCGCGCCCTCGCCTCCGCCAGCATGCGCACGATGGTGACGCGGCCGACGCCGAGCACGTCGGCAATCTCGTTTTGCGTCATCTGCTCGACGAAATACATCCAGGCGGCGCGGATCCTGAGGCGGTCGGTCCGGCTTTCGCTGACGACCTGCTCGGATGCCTCAGCCGCCGCCCTGCCGTTTTCGGATTCGCCCTGCCGCCGCCTGCCCAATTTCCCCTCCAAGCCCGGCGATGATGCTGCCTCGCCGATTCTGCATGCTGGTTAAATATTGCCTATTGATCTACCAATCGAGACGAACAATCTAGAGAGGGTGACTGGCGCCCCAAGCCCTGACCGGCTTCAGCGTTTCGAGGCAATTGGCGATGCTGCGACAAATTTCCGAAGATGTCCGCGCCAACCTGAAGGACCGACTTCGGGAATTGCGCGACGCGATCCGCCAGAACCGCCACGACAGCGCCGGCGATACCTCGCACGACATCGCCGGCAATTTGCCGCCCTTCCCGGGCCGCAGCCTGCTTGGCCATGCCGCAAGGGCCGTCGACGAGGCGCTGACGATCGCCGAATCCTTCGTTCCGCATTCCCGGCCGCTCAAGGTCGACGGCACGACCGTCAAAAGCCTGCGGACCTATTTCCCGCAAGGCGACGAAGACCGGCAGATCGGCGGCGAACGCCAGTTCAGGCGTGACATGTATTATCTGACCCGCGCGGTTCTCGCCGGCTACGGCATCGACAATCCGCGCGTTCACGAGGCGGGCTTTTCCGCCGTGCACGCAGCGATGCGCAAGCGCCACGCCGATCTTCTGGCTGCCGCGACGGGCGACGCGGCATCCACGGATGAGGTCGCGGCGGCCTGCGCTGCTCTCCTCGTCGAATGCCTCAACCACCGTCCTGTTCAGCCTGGCGAGATCGGGACAGGCCCGGCGATAGCCGGCGACCGGTCTCTCGACATCAGATGCCTTGCGCCGGTGGTGCTTGCCTGCGGACTGGCGACCAAGGCCGACGGCACGCCCGAGCCCGACATTCTCGAGATCGCGGTGCTGGCGGCCGAAGTGCGGGAGGATCGCATCCGGCAGGCCTGCGCCCAGGCCAATGCCGTCCAGGAACTGACACCGGTTCTCGCCACGCTGCTCGCGCATCTGACGTAACCCGCCGCGAGGATCCGCTATCGCTCGGCCACCATGGCCGCGATCGTCTTCTTGGCGCGCTGGATCGAGGCCGGGCTCATGCTGAGTTCGGTCAGGCCCATCCCGACGAAGGCCGGGATCAGGTCCGGACGGCCGGCGGCCTCGCCGCACATGCCCACCATGATGCCGGCGGCGACACCCGCCTTGGCCGTCAGCTCGATCGCCGACATCACCGCCGGATTGGTGACGTCATTGAGCTTGGCGACCGTCGGATTGAGGCGGTCGGCGGCCATGATGTACTGGGTGAGGTCATTGGTGCCGATCGAGAAGAACGCCACTTCCCTTGCCAGGGCCGGCGCGATCAGCACGGCGGCGGGCGTCTCGATCATCACGCCGAGATCGAAGCTTGCATGCGCAACGCCTTCGGCCTTCAATTCCGTCGCGCATTCATCAACCAGCGCGCGGGTGCGCGTCACCTCGGCGATTTCCGAAACCATCGGCAGCATCACCTTGATGTTGCCGTGGACGGCGGCACGCAGCAGCGCCCGCAGCTGGCGCTTGAAGATGTCGGGCCGGTCCAGGCACATGCGAATGCCGCGCCAGCCGAGGAAGGGGTTTTCCTCGTCGGGAAATTCGATGCCGGCGATCGGCTTGTCGCCGCCGATGTCGAGCGTGCGCACGATGACCGAATGCGGCGCAAACGCCTTGGCCAAGGCGCTGTAGGTCTCGGCCTGCATGTCCTCCGACGGCAGATGCATGTGGCGCATGAAGAGCAGCTCGGTGCGGAACAGCCCGACGCCCATGGCGCCGGCTTCCTGCGCCGCCTCGATCTCCTCCAGCGAGCCGATATTGGCCGCGACCTCGATCACGGTGCCGTCGGCGCGCTTCGGGGTTAGGCCCTTGAACACCTTGAGGCCCGCACGCTCCTGCGCCGCCGCCTCGACGCGCCTGTTGAAATCAGTACGCGTGGCCTCGTCGGGGTCGACGAGAACGTGCCCCGCATTGCCGTCGATGGCGACCTCCTTGGCCGCACGCAACTCGTTGATCTTATCCCCCAGACCCAGCACCGCCGGAATGCCGTGCGAGCGGGCGATGATGGCGATGTGCGAGGTGGCGCCGCCATGGCCGCAGATCACGCCGCCGATGCGCTTCAGCGGCGCGCGCGCCAGATCCCAGGCGCCGATGTCGTCGGCAATGAGGATCGCGCCCTGCGGTATCGTCTCCAGGCTGACTTCGTCCTGGCCGAGCAGCACCAGGCAGATCTGCCGGCCGACGGCATGGACGTCGTCGGCCCGGGCGTTGAGATAGTGGTCGTCGACCGCGCTGAAATCGGCGGCGATGGTGGCCGCGGCCGCAATGACCGCCGAGACCGCGTCGTCACCGCCCCGGATCAGCCTTTCGACCTCGCCGGTCAGGCTGTCGTCGGCGGCGATGTCGCGCAGCGCCGCGACGATGCCACGGTCGCCGGCGGAGAGATTGTTCTCCGCAAGCGTGCGGTCCATGCGCGCCTGGACGCTGGCGACAGCACCGCGGAAGCGCTCGAGCTCACTGTCGATCTCATCGGCCTGCAGGCGCCTGCCCGGCCCCTCGATTTCCGGCGGGAAATGGGCAAAGGCCGGCCCGATGGCCACGCCTTCGCTGGCGGCGATACCCTGGAGTTTTGGTGCTCCATCCGGCGACGCGGCAGTCGGCGGCGTGGCCTGCGGAACGGACAAGGCGGCTGTAGCTTCGGAGCCAGCTTCGGCAGCCTCGCCTTCGTCGTCGAGGCCGGCGCGCGGGTTCTCCAGATAGCCTATCAGCGCCTCGATGGCCTCGATCGCGTCGGCGCCGTTGGCGCGCACGGTGACTTCCTGGTTTTCCTTGACCGCCAGCAGCATCAGCTTGACCGAGCTCTTGGCGCTGACCGCCTTGCCGTCCTTGACCAGCTCGACATCGGATTCGAAACCCTTGGCGAGTTTCACGAACCGCGTGGCGGGACGGGCGTGCAAACCTTCATGCACTCTGACGATGGTCGAGCGTTCCATGGCAATAACTCTAGGTTTGTGGCGCCGTCGACAGACAGCGCGGATACTATCAGGCGGCGATGGTGATGACAGCGCCCGGCGTAAGCGCCGCCACGAGCGCTCCGGTATCGACCTCGGATGCGCAGACTTCGCCGGGCCTTTCAGCCTCGGTCGCTCCGTTGAAGGAGATGACGACGTGACCCATCTCGCGGACCTTGCTCCACGCGGTGGAGCCGACCGCCGTTATCACGGCCGAAACCGGTCCGAGCGTGATCGACGCGCCTTTTTGCGGTGCGTCGTCACTGGGTCCCTGCTCTGCCAGATGAAGCACGGAAACCTCGGCCAGTTCCGGAGGCGAGCCATCCGCGAACAGGATGACCACACCGCCCTCGGCGAGGTCCGCCACTTCGGGTCCTATTGCCGTGACCCGTGTCTTGAGAAGAACCGACATATGGCGAACCTCGTTGTTACGCGTTTTTAGAACACGATCAGGGAGACGACCCATGCGATCAGCACGGAGACCGGGCCCATGATCTGGCGGCTGATGAGCACCGCCGGCACGCCGATTTCGATCGTCTTCGGCTTGGCCTCACCGAGCGCCAGACCGACGGGAACGAAGTCGCAGCCCACCTGCGTGTTGTAGGCAAACAGCGCCGGCAGCGCCATTGCGGGCGAGATAGTGCCGTTGGCGATCTGCGGGCCGATGATGGCGACGCCGATCACCTGCGCGATGACCGCGCCCGGTCCCAGGATGGGCGACAGGAACGGCAGGCCGCAGATGGCCGAGATGACCAGCAGGCCGACGATGTTGTTGGCCAGCGGACCCATCGGCTGCGCCAGCACGTCACCGATGCCGGTATAGAGGATCAGGCCGATCAGCATGGTCACGAAGGCCATGAAGGGCAGCACGTTGCGGATGACCTGATCGATGGTGCGGCGGCCGGAATTGAAGAAGATGCCGACGACGCGGCCCATGACGCGGCCGATCGAGCTGATCAGGCCGATAAGCCCGCCCTCGCTCGGCAGCGGCTCGGCCGCCCTGGATGCAGTGTTGTTGCTTGAACTCATCGATGCTGCTCCCCCCGCAGTGGTGACCGCTTCGGATCCGTCCGCCATTGTGACATTGGCCGGCTTCACGCCCGAAACGTAGATGTCTTCCGTGATGAACTGAGCGAGCGGACCCGCCTGGCCGACCGGCGTCAGATTGACGGTCGGGATACGCTTGCGCGGATAGACGCCGCAGCGCGCGGTGCCGCCGCAGTCGACGACGACGACCGCCATCTCGCTTTCGATCGGCGGCGCCTTGAAGCCGTCGACCGCCTCGGCGCCGGTCATATCGGCGATAAGCTGCGCCACCGGATGAATGCCGCCACCGGTTACCGACACGACCTTGCTGCGCTGTTCGGTCGGCTCGATGACCAGCGGACCGCCCCAGCCGGTGGACCCCTTCGAGATCTTTACTGCCTTGTATGTCTTGGCCATGGTGTCCTCCCGCCCTTAGAGCTCGACGCCCTGGCGGCGTGCCATGATGGCCGTGATGCGCTCGGTCAGCATGCCCTTGAGCAGGATGACGACGAGGCCGACGATGGCGTACCAGATGGCCACCTTGACGTGGTAGCCGTTGGCGATGACGCCTCGCTTCTCGAGGTCGAGCAGCGCGACCAGCATGCCGCCCCAGACGAAATATTCGCCGGGGTTGATATGCGGGAACAGGCCGAGCGGCGGATGCACGTAGGACACGGCCGCGTCGTAGAAGGCGGGCTTGTGCTTTTCTTCCAGGAAAGAACCGAAGGTGTAAGCCATCGGGTTGGTGAGGAAGAACACCGACAGGACCGGCAGCACCGTATAACGGGTCAGCGCGATGCGGCCGGCGCCGCGCGCCAGGCCGTGAACGCGCTCTTCGCCGACCAGTTCGGTAACGGCGTAGAAGGCGGTCATCAGCACCACCAGCGTCGGGATGATGCCGGTGACGAAGCCGGCGAACACTTCGCCGCCCTTCTGGAAGATGCCGATGAAATACTTGCCGATCGCGGTCAGCCAGCCGAGCTGCTCTTCCTGCTGCACGTTCTTCAGCTGTTCCTTCAGCTGATCGGCGGTGACCGGCGCGTTGTCGGTCGTCGCCTGCGCCAGGACAACAAGATGATCGGTGGCATGCTCGACGCCGAGCTTGCCGTGCCAGGCAGCATCCGAGACCATGGTGCCTGCGACATGCAGGTTATGCACCGCTAGGTCGGCATGCTGCGCCAATAACGAAATTACAGACATTTCTCCTCCTTATGACCCCTGCCGGTCATTCCCAGCCGGCTGCCGGCGTCCGTTTATGCCCTTGCTACGTTCAAGCCGGACAGGCCCGGCTTCTTCCCCGGCTCCGACCGCGCGCGGTCGATCTGCTCGATCGCCCGTTTCACGGCCTCGGCCACACCGGGTTCCCCCTCCCCCATGATCGCAGGGTTGGACCGGAGTCGATCGAGGGGGACGCCCTCGAATTCTTCATGTCGCTTGAACTTGGTCAGCACCGAGCGGCCGCTCATGACCATCATGCGGCGCACGATCAGATCCGGCGTCACGACGATCAGCGCGATAGTGCCCTTGGCAAGCCGGCCGCGGAAATTGCCAGCGCCGACGAAGCCATCCTTGAACTCTCCGGTGACGCCTTTGAAGACGTCCGAATAATGCCGCATCTGCAGCCAGACGCCCAGCGATTGCAGCGCCCAGACAACAAACAGCAGAAGCAGTGCCCACTGCCAGATCGCCATTCGGTACTCCTCCCGACTCTCGTTCCTCCGACGCATATTGGACGGAGGTGAGATGACCCGAAAGTGAGAACATTTGTTTCCTCGGATGTCAACATGTATTATATTAGCCGTCATAACGCTCCACAGGCGGCTGACCGATTTCGGCATCGGCAACGCCTGTGCTAGCCTGCCGTCAAACGGGAAGTGAGACATGGACCTGCCTTTCAGGCACGAACTCGCGCTGATGCCGGACCTTCGCCACCGGCTGCGGCAGCTGCGCTGGTTCCGCGCCACCTTCCGCAGCAGCGCGAAAGTGGTGTCCGAAACGTTCGGCGTGCGCTTCGAGATCGACGAGGCCAAGTTGACGCGCGCTTTCCTCGACTGGATCGAAGTCATGGAAGCGCAGAAGCGATTCGCTGCCGTCGACCGCGCGGACTTCATTGTCTTCGCCGCCGGGCTTGTGCTGCGCGAGCTGATCCGGCAGGCGCCGGCGCGGGAGATTTCCGGCCTCACCGACATGATCGAGAGCGAGGCCAATGCCGGCACGGCGGAAATCGTGCGCTTCTGGCCGGAAGGCTTCCTCTATACCAACTACTGCGTATCGGCGATCCTGGCCGTGCACGAGCAGGAGTTCGGCACGGCGCCCAGCATCGACAAATGCGCCGACGACCTGCGAACCTGGTGGTCTTACCGCGAGAACGCAACGGAAATGCCCGCCTATGCCGTGGCCTTTCTCGACCGCTTCCTCGGCGCCGAGCCCAACTGGATCACACCCGACCGCGCGCAGTCGCGCCAGGCCATGCAGCGCGCGCTTGGATCCACGCCGGTCAGCGAGGCGCTGCGCCAGCTTTGAGGCGTTGGGGACGGAGCCGCCCGACTATTGAACATCTGACTTTTTATCGATAGCGATGTGCGCATTGGCACAGGAGCCGGGAGAAGCGCGTGGCGCAACCTAGACTGATGATTTTCGATTGCGACGGCGTTCTCGTCGACAGCGAGCCGCTGGCCGCCAAAGCCTATGAGCGCGTCTACGAGAAACACGGCATGCCCGGCGTCCATGGCGGCATCATCGCCCAATGCATCGGCATGAAGCAGTCCGACATCATCGTCAAAATCAAGGAACTGACCGGCCATCAGTTTCCGGCCGCCGCCGACGGCGATATCTGGGCCGAGACCAAGCTGCTCTTTTCCGAGGAGCTGAAGCCGACGCCGGGCATCGCGCCATTCCTGAGCGCGCTTGCCGGCGACCGCTGCGTCGCTTCGTCATCCTCGGTCGAACGCATCAACCACAGCCTGTCGGTGACCGGGCTGTCACGCTTCTTCGGCGAAGCGATCTTTTCCTCCTCGATGGTGAAGAACGGCAAGCCGGCGCCCGACATCTTCCTCTACGCCGCCGAGAAAATGGGGGCGAAGCCGGCCGACTGCATCGTCGTCGAAGATTCGCCGCTCGGCGTCCAAGGCGCGGTCGCGGCCGGCATGATCGCGATCGGCTATACCGGCGGCGCGCACACTTATGCCGAGCACTGTGCGCGGCTGAAGGCTGCCGGCGCCGATTTCGTCTGCGCCGACTGGCACGAAGTCGGCCGGCAATTGGCGGGGCTTGGCGTTCCGGCCTGATCCAACTCTTTGTTGGAGCATGATCTTCTCCGAAAACCGGTTCCCACTTTTGCATTCGCTGACCTTCGGTTCGGGATCATGCTCTAGCGGAGACTGGGGAAGCGACGCCGGGTCCACTCACCGGGCGGGACCAGTCCCCCCACACGGAAGTTGAAGGACAGGACCCTCGTTGCATCGGCGTCGACCTCGCAGCGGAAGCTCAGATCGTACCATTGCGTTGTCGTGCTGAAGGCAGCCTGCGTAGGGTTAAGAACATTGCCCTGCTTCAGGGGAATAGTCGGCAGCCATTTGGGCGAGTAATCGGCACTTTGCAATTCCTGGTTCAGAACGTTGGCGCAAAGATTGGCAACGCGCTGATCGCGCGGCACGCTCTCCATCGAGCTTGTGGCCAGCGCGTTGCCGGTCGCACCCGGCGAGTAGAGCTTTCTGACGCCCGGCAGGCCGGAATAGATCGGCGATCCCGCAACCTCGGTGTCGGCGGGGTTTGACCTTCCTGGGTTCCCGCTTGGCGCTCTCAAGGCTCTTGCCGATTTGAACTTCATCGCCTTGGAAGGTTTAGGCTTTGCCTTTTCGGTTGACGATGGAGGTGCGGGCTTGTCGCCGGCTTCGGCCGTCAACGGCTTTGGCGCTTCGGCCGCCTGGTTCTCGGCGGGTTGCGACGCCTTGTCCGGCTGCTGCTTGTCAGTGTCCTCGGTCGCCTGCTTCTCCTCGCTTTGCGAGGGTTTTTCGTCCGGCGGGGCGGTTGCCGGCTTATCTTGGGCCTTGCTGGT
The DNA here is from genome assembly GCF_006439385.1 of Mesorhizobium sp. B3-1-7. Lineage (NCBI taxonomy): Bacteria > Pseudomonadati > Pseudomonadota > Alphaproteobacteria > Hyphomicrobiales > Phyllobacteriaceae > Mesorhizobium > Mesorhizobium sp. B3-1-7. Next base: position 21,234 of record NZ_VFTL01000039.1, on the reverse strand, counting down.
ATCCGCCTGCTGCTCGGGCGTTGCAGCGGCTGGCTGGTCGGGCGCCGGCTTCGGTGCGACCGGCGGCTTCGCTGGTTCATTTTGGGCTGGCGACGGCGCGTTGGCTGGAGCGCTGCCTCCGTTCAGAGATTTCTCCGGGCCGGTATCCTTCTCGCCATACTGGAAAACGCGCTTCAGAACCGGAATGTCCTGCGGTTTCGGCGGCTGCGGAGGCGGTGGCTTTTGCACGGCCTGCTCAGGCGGCTTTTCAGCCTTCTTTTCAGGCGTCGGCTGCGGCGGCTTTGGAGCGGGCTTCGGCTTGGGCTGATCGGGCGGCGGCACGATCGCGACATTCACCGGCTGTTCCTGCTGATCCGGCTGTTGGTCGGGTCTCGGCAAGCCAAGGAACAAGAACGCTGCAATCAGGGCATGCAGGAATAGCGATGCGGCCAAGGCCCACCGCCAATTCCGAAACCATTCCCGCATCTTGCCGTTCATAGCGCCCGATGTGGAACGAAATAGCGGCGGCTTCAAGCGCTAGGCCGGGTTTCCTACGAGCTGCCGGCCTGACAAGTCGGTGATCGGAGGGTCCGTGGCGTTAAGAGCAAGCCGGATCAAGGGCCTGCAGGGTTGGCTTACACCAGCATGCCCATCGGGTTTTCGATCATGCGCTTGAAGGCGCCGAGCAATTCCGCGCCAAGCGCGCCGTCGACCGCGCGGTGATCGGTCGACAGCGTCACCGACATCACGGTGGCTATTCTGATCTCGCCCTTCTTCACCACCGCACGCTCCTCGCCGGCGCCAACCGCCAAGATCGTCGCATGCGGCGGGTTGATGACGGCGGCAAAGTCCTTGATGCCGAACATGCCCAGATTGGACACAGCGGTCGTGCCGCCCTGATACTCTTCCGGCTTCAACTTGCGGCTCCTGGCGCGGCTCGCCAGGTCCTTCATCTCGTTGGAGATGACCGACAGCGTCTTTTCGTCCGCATGCCGGATGATCGGCGTGATCAGGCCGCCGGGGATCGACACGGCGACGCCGACATCGGCGTGCTTGTGCTTGACCATGGCGCTGTCGGTCCAGGAGGCGTTCGCGTCCGGCACCGCCATCAGCGCCATCGCCATCGCCTTGATGACCATGTCGTTGACGGAGAGCTTGTAGGCCGGGGCTTCGCCCTTGTCGGTCTTCCGCATCGGGGCCGCGGCATTCAACTGCGTGCGAAGCGCCAGCAGCGCATCGAGCTCGCAGTCGAGCGTCAGGTAGAAATGCGGGATGGTGGATTTCGCCTCGACCAGGCGGCGCGCAATCGTCTTGCGCATGTTGTCGTGCGGCGCGAGCTCGTAGGAGCCTTCGGCGAACAGCTTCAGCACCTGGTCGTCCGACATCGGCTTGGGTGCTGGGGCCGGAGCGGATGGAGCGCCGGCCGGAATCTCGGCGGCGGGCTGAGCAGAGGCGGCCGCGTCTTTCGCGGCGGCTGCGGCCTCAACGTCGGCGCGCACAACACGGCCGCGCGGACCGCTGCCTGCTATAGCCGAGAGGTCCAGATTTGCCTCACGGGCCAAGCGTCGAGCCAAAGGCGTGGCTCGGGCAGGCCCTTGCGATTGGCTAATCTCCCCCCTCGTGGGGGAGATGGCCGGCAGGCCAGAGGGGGGGGCGACAGACTGAGACGTTGGCGGGACAGCGCCCCCCTCTGTCGGCTTCGCCCGCATCTCCCCCCTTAGGGGGGAGATTGGCGCGTAGACTTCGTCATCGGCATAAATCCACGCCACCGGCTCGCCGACGGGAATGTCGACGCGCTCCTTGCCGGTGACGTTGCGCAGCGTGCCGCTGGCCGGCGCATCGATCTCCATCGCCGCCTTGTCGGTCTCGATCTCGAAGAGCACGTCGCCCTTCTTGACCTTGGCGCCTTCCTCGGCGAACCAGCGCGAGATCTGTCCGGTCGCCATGTCCATGTCGACCTTGGGAAGAATGACTTCGGTCGGCATCGCTCAGCGGACCCCTTTCACGAGGTCGCGGGCGGCGGCGATGATGTCGGGAACCTGCGGCACCGTCGCCTTTTCCAGGTCCGGATTGTAGGGGATCGGCGTCTCGGCGCCGCCGAGCCGCACGATCGGCGCATCGAGATAGTCGAACGCCTCGCTTTCGGCGACGAGCGCGCTCACTTCCGCGCCGATGCCGAGCGTCTTCACCGCCTCGTAGACGCAGAGCAGGCGCGAGGTCTTCTTCACGCTGTCGATGACGGTCTGCCTGTCGAGCGGCCGGATCGTGCGCAGATCGACCACTTCGATGTCGATGCCCTCGCCCTCCAGCACGGCCGCGGCATCGAGCGCCTTCTGCACCATGATCGAGGTGGCGACGATGGTGAGATCGCGGCCTTCGCGGCGGATCTCGGCCTTGCCGATCGGAACGGTGTAATGGCCTTCCGGCACATGGCCCTTCATCTTGTAGAGCAGCTTGTGCTCGAAGATCATGACCGGGTCCGGATCGGCGACCGCGGCAAGCAGCATGCCCTTGGCATCGTGCGGCGTCGCCGGCTGTATCACCTTCAGGCCGGGCACATGGCCGAGCCAGGCCTCGAGGCTCTGGCTGTGCTGGGCGGCGGCGCCCGTGCCGGAGCCGGCCGGGAAGCGCATCACCAGGGGCACCGAAACCTCGCCGCCGAGCATGAAGCGCATCTTGGCCGCCTGGTTGACGATCTGCTCCATGCCGAGCGTGGCGAAATCCGAGAACTGGAATTCGAAGATCGGCCGCATGCCGGTGACGGCGGCGCCCACCGCGACGCCGGCGCCGCCCAGTTCCGAGATCGGCGTGTCGATGACACGGTCGCTGCCGTAGCGCTCGACAAGATCGCCCGTCACCTGGAAGGCGCCGCCATAGACGCCGATGTCCTCGCCCATCAGGAAGACGCGCTCGTCCATGTCCATGGCGATAGCCATGGCTTCCTGGATCGCCTGGGCGTAGCTCAGTTCACGCACCACGGCATCCATCACGCATGCTCCGTGTAAACGTAGTCCGCAAGGGCGGCGATCTCGGGCGCCGGGCTCGCCTTGGCGAACTCGATGCCGTCGGCGATCTCCTTGGCGACCGCGTCGCGGATCGCCTGGATGCCCTGGTCGTCGATGAAGCCGAAGTCACGCAGTTCGGTCTCAAACAGCGTGATCGGATCGCGGTTCGCCATCCAGTCCTCGATCTCTTCCTTGGTGCGGTAGCGGTTGCGGTCGCTCTTGGAATGGCCGCGATGGCGATAGGTCTTGGATTCGATCAGCGTCGGCCCCTCGCCCGCGCGCGCCCGCTCCATCGCCTTGAAAGACGCCTCGGCGACCTCGGAGAAGATATTGCCGTTGACGATGACACCGGGCATCGAATAGGCGGCCGCCCGCTCGGCGATGTTCTTCACCGCGGTCGAGCGCGCCGTCGAGGTCGACATGCCGTAGCCGTTGTTCTCGCACACGAAGATCACCGGCAGCTTCCAGATCGCCGCCATGTTCAGCGCCTCATGAAAGGCGCCCTCATTGTTGGCGCCGTCGCCGAAGAACGAGACCACGACCTTGCCGGTCTTCATCCTCTTGGCGGAAAGTGCGGCACCCACCGCGATCGGAATGCCGCCGGCGACGATGCCGTTGGCGCCGAGATTGCCCTTGGCGACATCGGCGATGTGCATGGAGCCGCCGCGGCCCTTGCAGTAACCGGTGGTCTTGCCGAAGAACTCGGCGAACATACGGCTGACCTCGGCGCCCTTGGCGATGCAATGGCCATGGCCGCGATGCGTTGAGGTGATCTGGTCATCCTCGGCGAGCGGCATGCAGATGCCCATGGCGCTGGCTTCCTGGCCGATCGACAGGTGCATGGTGCCGTGGATGAGGCCGCGCATGTAGCACTCTTCGGCGCCCTCTTCGAAGCGGCGGATGAGGTACATCTTATGAAGCACCTCCCGGAGCTGCTCCGGACTGTACTGGCGATAGACGAAAGGCAGGTTGGCCCGGCTATCCACGACGGCTTTGCTGGCTCCAGCCATGATCACGCCTCCACAGCGCCGTAAACGAGCTTGTCCTGGCGGGCGCGCAGTTCGGCGATCTTCGAGCCCGGCGCGGGCGCCGCGTTGGCATAGGTAATGAGCTCGCCCTTCTTGATGGGCTGGGTGACGGAGCCGCCCTGCAGCAGGCCGCAGGGAACGGCGCGCGCCGCATGGGCCTCCGGAGCCGTCATGATCCAAGCGCGATAGCAATACTCACCGATGGCATCGAGCTTGTCGCCGGGATTCAGATCCTTCTTGGCGACCGCGCAGACCTCGGCCACGGGCTTGGCCAGCGGCACCATGTCGGCCTTACCGTAAAGCACGACCCGGGCGCAGGTCAGCGGCACTTCCAGCGAGGTCAGGTGATAGGGGCGATGGAAGGTGAAATACGGGCCCTTGCCCATCTTCAGGTCTTCCATGCGCTCCGAGATGCGCGGATGCGACATGTCGGCGACGACGAAGACGCCGGGCGCGACACCCTTGCCGATCGAGTAGTCGACGACGCCGACCTTCGACAGCACGCCGCCGTCCTTCTCGGGCACCAGCACCTTCGACAATTCGCCAAGCGTCGCCGCCGGACCGTGCATGCCGGGCTTGTCGGGGACCAGCCCGGTCGCGTTGGCGATCGCCGCCATCTCGACCATGGTCTTCGAACCGTCGACGAATTCGACCAGCATGCGCACATTCATATGCCGGCGCTTCGCCTCCTCCTCATAGTCCGGAGGCGTGGCGTCGATGTTGAGCGGGTTGTTCTTGCCTTTGCCCGCGGCAACGATCGGATGCCCCATGGCGGAGACGAATTCGATCAGTTCCATGCAGGAAGACGGCTCGTCGCCGGCGCCCAGCGAATAGGTGACGCCGAGACGGTCGGCCTCGCTCTTGAGGTAGGCGCCAATGGTGACGTCGGCCTCGACATTCATCATCACCAGATGCTTGCCATGCTCCATGGCGCGCAGGCCGATCTCGGCGCCGACGGCCGGAACGCCGGTCGCGTCGATGACGACGTCGATGAGGTCATTGCCGATGACGAGGCTGGAATCGCTGGTGACGGCGATCTTGCCGGCCTCCATGGCCGAGGTCATCGCCGAAGCGTTGGAAACCTCGCGCGCATGGCCGGTTTCCTGGAAGGCAATATCGACGGCCTTGCTGGCCGCCGGCAGGTTGAGTTCCGAAATGGCGCCGATCTCGATACCGGACATGTGGGCGACGCGGGTGACGATGTCGGTGCCCATTTCGCCGGAACCGATCAGGCCGATGCGGATGGGCTTGCCCGACTTGGCTCGTTCCTCAAGATCGCGGGCAAGGCCCGTCAACGAAATGTTGGATGCCATACCGTGTATTCCTCCCATATCGCATGCTGTTCGGTTGCTTGACGGGTATTGAACATATGTATTTCTGTCAAGACTAATGTCCAGAATTTGGCCATTGGTCGACGCTTTTCCAATGGCTCGAGGCGCAATGGCTAAAGGCGCGGGCAGCGGGCGCCCGTACCGAACCAAATGGAAAACGAGCGGGCCGCGGCCGAACGTCGGTCAAAACCGCGCCACGGCCCCCGACGAACCATGAAAAGATATCTAGGCGGCAATTGTTACTGGCAAACGTCGACCCATACAGCGCCGACCAGATCGGCCATGCGCTGCGGCCTGATGCGCACCGCGGCATTGGTGGCGCCTGCTGCCGGAACGACCTCGCCGAAGGCTTTGAGCGACAGATCGCAATAAACGGGCAGCGGCGCCGGCAGGCCGAACGGACAGACGCCGCCCGGCGGATGGCTGGTGGCTGCCAGCACCTCTTCGCCGCCGAGCATGCGCGGCTTGCCGCCCATCCTGTCCTTGAATTTGCGGTTGTCGAGCCTGGCGATGCCGCTGGTCACGATCAGCATGGTCTCGTCGCCGACGCGCAGGCAGATCGTCTTGGCGATCTGCGCCGGCGTGACGCCGTGCGCCTCCGCCGCCAGCGCCACTGTTGCGGAACTTGCTTCGGTGACGATGACTTCAACATCGGGCGCGTGCTCGGCCAGAAAGGCGCGGACCGATTCCAAGCTCATGGTGAATCCCTCGTCAGGTCTGTCGAACAGCAGCGCTCGGCGAATCGCATGGCATGGCGGTTATTGGCAAGAGCCAGCGCCTGCGCCTCGCAGGCACTAAAAAGCCCGCCGGGCCAACCCTCGGCGGGCTTCTGGATGGACGCTTCTGGCGTCTCTATTGCTGTGTGGGCCGATTCTCTGCGGACGGCACCCTGATCAATTCCTCTTCCGGCACTTGCAGCGCGGAAGCGATGCGCCGGAGCTTGGCGGGGTCGACGTCCTTGCCGTCCTCGATGTCGACGATCTCGCCCACAGCCAGGCCGCAGGTCAAAGAAAGTTCCTCGATCGTGTATCCCCTCGTTTCGCGAGCGGCTTTCAACGGATTGAGGCCGGACGCGGCAATGATATCGTTGGAAACAGCGTTTCGTACGGTGTTGGGCATGGCAACTCCTTAAAGATGAAACAGGTCGGATGAAATGTGGTGTTGCCTGAGACGGCGGGAGAATGCTCGTTAACAAATGATTTGCCAAGAGCACCCATACGGCGTCACGCCATCGTGAAGCTGCGTTTTGGCCGAATGCCTCGGGCCCCGTAGATGTAAGGCCGCTCGGCGCTCAATCAAGTTCTTTTGAAGATCCTCGACCGGATTCGCCGGCATTTTCGACGCCTCGATTCGTTAGCTCACCGTCACCGGCAGCCAAACCCGCGCGCCGGGCGTTTCACGGAAGGATCGAATGCCATGAATTTGAAATCGTTCGCAATTTTGCTTGGCGCCATCTCAAGCGTCGTCGGCGCGACGGAAGCGCAGGCGGCGTACGCCACACGCGTTCGAGGCACCGTCGTCGGCGTTGCCGGATCGACGCTCACGGTGAAGGACCGCGACGGCAAGACCGATGCGATCGCGCTTGCCGACGGCTGGAAGATCTCGGGCGTCGCCAAGGCATCGGCAGCCGATATCAAGCAAGGCGATTTTCTTGGCATCGCCTCGATTTCCAAGGCCGATGGCGGCAGCGGCGCGCTGGAAGTCGTGGTCTTCCCGGCGGCCCTGAAGGGTACTGGAGAAGGCGACCGCGACTGGGATCTGCAGCCCAACAGCCGCATGACCAACGGCACCGTCGCCGACGTCACCGAGATCGAAGGCCGCACGGTCACGCTCACCTATGACAACGGCCAGAAGAAGCAGATCGCGATTCCGCAGACGACACCGATCGTGACATTCGCCGCCGCCACGCCGGCGGATCTCACGCCGGGCATCGCGGTGTTCGTCAACGCCGAGCGCGGCGGCGACGGCAAGCTCGTGGCCAACCGGGTCGTGGTCGGGAATCACGGCATCGCGCCGCCTATGTGAGGCCAGGTAGCCGCATCCTTGGATTTCCAAGGAGCGCGCAATCCTCGTAGGCCAGGGCGGGCGCGCGGCGCAAGAGGGCTCCCCAGAAACAATCCAGAAACAAAAATCTACATTTGGGAAAAATTGTCGAAAAAAACCAGGAGGATAGTCCCTATCGCGAGGCTTGGGTCACCGATTTGCTCCGGTGAATCTCGGAAGGCCCGCGTAAAAAGGAAACGAAGTCATGAAGAAGTCCCTCCTCTCCGCGCTCGGGCTGGCTCTGGCCCTGGCGTTCACCATGCCGATCCTCGGCGCCACCAGTGCCGACGCGGCTCCGATGAAGAAGCATCACCATCATCGTCATCATCACAGGCATCATCACCGCCATCACCACCACCATCATCACCACCACAAGACGATGGCTCCGAAGAAGGCCTGATCCTTCCCTTCTGCCGATGGGAAGGCAGGCCTTCGCCGCCAGAGCGGACCAGTCTTCCCATCGGACTTTTCGGCTTAAACATCCGGTGATGCCGAACCGCACTCCGGACTGCGTCTAATGGGGACTGCGCCGATCTTTCGGCCAGACACCGCCTGCTACTGGCGGTCGCCCGCGCCGTCGTCACGCTCGCCATCCGGCTCTCGTTGCCCGCTTCGCCATGAAGCTCGGCTATTGGCCAAATCCCGCCGCCCCGGCGCTATAACGAACTGATGCTGTGGCGAAAGATCGTCGACCGCAACCCGCGGTTCGTGACCCCGACCGAAGGCGTATATCCTATCCGCGCCGCCTGCCCCGAATTGCCCGTGGCGCGATGCGGGGCACCGATAAGTTTGACGGCTGAACACAGACGTCGCCGGCCAAACGAAAAAAATCGCGCGGCATATGAACCTTTCCCTTGGGGCCAGCACTAAACGGTCATGGGCACCGCGAAGGTGCTCCTCAACCCAACGGGGACGCCAGGACGGCGATCCCAACAACCAATGGAAGGAAATGCTCAAATGACCAACTTCAAGCGTATCAGCCTCGCCGCGGCTCTCGTCTTTTCGGCTTTCGGCTTGGTCTCGGCTCCTGCCTTTGCCGGCACCCATCCGACCGGCGACGGCGGCGCGGTCTGTAAGGGCCATGGCTCGTGCCTGGTGCTGCAGCTGGATTGCAAAGGCACCTATACCGATGCCACCGACAAGAACGGCACCGTCTACGGCAAGTGCAGCCAGGTCATGAAGGTCGATCCGAAGACGCGGCTCAAGCTCGCGAACTGATCGCTGTAGCCAAATGACACGGAAATGGCGGCCGTCGAGGACGGCCGCCATTTCTGTTCATATCGCGTCGATCGATCAGCGCCGGCTGATAAGAAGGCCGGCAAGCAATCCGACCACGACCAGCCCGACCGCGGCGGCCGTCGCCGGATGATCTCGCGCCGTACGCTCAATAGCCCTGCCCCTGCGCCTTATTGCGGGCAGCGCCTCGTGGAGCCGATCGGCAAGTTGCGAATAATAGTCGGACGCCGCCTCGCGGCCATCCCCGTAATAGGCGTCGCCGCGCCTGGCCAAAACCTTCTTGAGATCGTGCAATTGTCGCGAAAGCGCCGCGACCTGCTTGTCGATATCAACGTCGGAGAGGGTCGAAAACGGTGCCATGTTTGTTGTCCTTCTCTTCGAGAAGGCCTAACGCATGGACGCAGAGCCAGTTCCGGCAGGCTGAGCGCGCGGCATCAAGTCGAATGACGACCGTTCAACGAACCTGGTCGAGCAGGCGCTTGCATTCCAGCAAGTCGAACAGCGCCTCCTGCAGCAAGGCGCGATTGTCACGCGACAATTTCGAGGCGTCTGGTTGTACCGGACCTTCGTCGTCGCTCTTGCCGAGGCCGAAGAAACGGCGGCTGGGCTTCACCTTCGGTTGGCCGACCAGCGCGTCTTCGTCGCCGCGCGGCTGCGCGGCCGCCGTCAGCGGCACCTGCTCGGCCTGGCGGCGCTGGGCGATCGCCTCCACGGCGGCCATGTCGCCATTGCCGATGGCGACCAGGAAATGGTTGCCGTTTTCGCGCAATAGTTTCTGCACGCCTTTGATCGTATAGCCCTGATCGTAGAGCATATGCCTGATGCCCTTGATCAGCTCGACATCCTGCGGCCGGTAGTAGCGCCGGCCGCCGCCTCGCTTCATCGGCTTGATCTGGGTGAAGCGCGTCTCCCAGAACCGCAGCACATGCTGCGGCAGATCGAGATCTTCCGCGACTTCGCTGATGGTGCGGAAAGCGTCGGGGCTCTTGTCCATGGGCCAATCCTCCACACTGGACCGCGATCCGGCTCATGATGCCGAATCGTGCCTTATTTCAGCGATTTATGAAACGATATTCAAGCCCGACGTCAAAATGGCCGGCGGTTTTCAACCGCATTCGCCAGCAAACTATTTGCCGCCCTTGCCCTTGCTGTTCTGATGCGAGCGCAGGATCCGGCTCTTGAGCACGTTCGACGATTTGAACGTCATCACCCGGCGCGGCAGGATCGGCACTTCCTCGCCCGTCTTGGGGTTGCGGCCGATGCGCTCGTTCTTGGAACGGACATGGAAGGTGGCGAAGGACGACAGCTTCACCGTCTCGCCGCGGACGATTGCCTCGCAGATCTCATCGAGGACAGCCTCGACGAGCTCCGCCGATTCAGTTCGCGACAAGCCAACCTTCCGGTAAACGGCTTCAGCAAGGTCGGCACGCGTAAGTGTCTTTCCCCCCATGCGACCGTCCCATCTGCTCGCAAAAACGTAAATCGATACAGGTAAAGGCAGAGCCTAAGTAATTGATCCGGCAAGGTCAAGAACCGAACCGGCGAGTTCGGCACTTACCAGCGGAGCAATACCGCGCCCCAGGTGAAACCTCCACCCATCGCCTCGAGAAGCACAAGGTCGCCCTTCTTGATGCGGCCGTCGGCGACGGCCACCGACAAAGCGAGCGGCACCGAGGCAGCCGAGGTGTTACCGTGTAAATCGACGGTGACCACCACTTTCTGCTCGGCAATCCCGAGCTTCTTGGCGGAAGCGTCAATAATCCGTTTATTGGCCTGATGAGGCACGAACCAGTCGAGGTCCTCGGCTGTTATGCCGGCCTCGCTGAAAGTCGCCTCGATGACATCGGTGATCATGCCGACGGCATGCTTGAACACTTCACGGCCTTCCATCCTCAGATGACCGACGGTTCCCGTGGTAGAAGGACCGCCGTCGACGAAGAGCTTGTCCTTGTGCACGCCATCGGAACGCAGGCTCGCCGCCAACACGCCGCGATCGGTAATCGCGCCCGCTCCGTCTGCCGCTTCCAGAACCAGCGCGCCGGCGCCGTCGCCGAACAGCACGCAGGTCGAGCGGTCGCTCCAGTCGAGGATGCGCGAGAATGTTTCCGAACCGATCACCAGGACGCGTTTGGCCAGGCCGCCCCGGATATAAAGGTCGGCGGTGGCGACCGCATAAACGAAGCCCGAGCACACCGCCTGCATGTCGAAGGCAAAGCCGTGATGCATGCCGAGCCGGTTCTGGATTTCGACAGCGGTCGCCGGGAACGTGTTGTTGGGCGTCGAGGTCGCCAGGATGATGAGGTCGATATCGGCGGGCGTCATGCCGGCGCTGTCCAGCGCTGCGCGCGCCGCCGCCCCGCCAAGCGAGGCTGTCGTCTCGTCGTCGGCCGCGACGTGGCGTTGGCGAATGCCGGTGCGCTGGACGATCCACTCGTCCGAGGTTTCGACCATGCCTTCGAAGTCGGCATTCTTCATGATGCGGCGGGGCAGCGCGGCACCGTTGCCGCGCACGACTGATCTGATCAAGGCTCTGTCCTATTCCTCGGCGTCGGCGACGCCGGATTTCCTGTTTGCCTGCGCGGTCGGATTGCGCGCATGGAACAGATCGAGGTCGGCCTCGATCCGGTCAAGCAGATTGTTGCGCACCATGTCGTAGCCGAGTTCGACGGCGGCCGCGAAGCCGTCCGAATCGGCGCCGCCATGGCTCTTCACCACGATGCCGTTCAATCCCAGGAAGACGCCGCCGTTGGAGCGCCCGACATCCATCTTCTCGCGCAGCCTGTCGAAGGCGCCCTTGGCGAAGACATAGCCGATCTTGGCCATGAGCGTGCGGCTCATGGCGGCGCGCAGATAGCCGGCGATCTGCCTTGCGGTGCCCTCGGCAGTCTTGAGCGCGATGTTGCCGGCAAAACCCTCGGTAACCACCACGTCGACCGTGCCCTTGCCGATATCGTCGCCCTCGACGAAGCCGCGATAATTCATCGAAGCCATGTTGGCCTCGCGCAGCATGCGGCCGGCTTCCTTGACTTCTTCCTGGCCCTTGATCTCCTCGACGCCGACATTGAGCAGGCCGACGCTCGGCCGCTCGACGCCGAACACCGAGCGCGCCATGCCGGTGCCCAGAATGGCAAAATCGATAAGCTGGTGCGCATCCGCGCCGATGGTGGCGCCGACATCGAGCACCACGCTTTCGCCGCGCGTCGTCGGCCAGAGCGCCGCGATCGCCGGGCGGTCGATGGTGGCCATAGTGCGCAGGCAGAATTTCGACATCGCCATCAGCGCGCCGGTGTTGCCGGCCGAGATGCAGGCCTGCGCGCCGCCGTTCTTGACCGCTTCGACGGCCTTCCACATCGACGACTTCCAGCGGCCATGGCGCAGCGCCTGGCTCGGCTTGTCGTCCATGCGCACCGCGATCTCGCAATGGACGAACTCGCTTATCTCGGCGAGTTTCGGGAACTTGGCGAGTTCGGGACGCACCACGTCCTCGCGGCCATAGATGACGAAGCGGATGTCAGGGCGGCGGATGGCGACCGTCATCAGCGCCGGGACGACCACGCTCGGTCCGTGATCGCCGCCCATGGCATCGATGGAAATCCTGATCACGTAGTGCTTTTCTCACGGGTTGCCTGGCTTGCGGCGGACGCCTGCCAGGGTAAGGGGGCTCGCGAAGGTTCGGCGAAAATAGCGGTTTTGCGCCTAGGCACAACCAACTTTTCCAAAATCCGGACCACTCTCAGGATTTTCCGAGCAGCGAACGCAGCTTTTTCTGGAATTCGCTTTCTTCGGATTGATCGTCGCCGGCGACGTCGAGCGAGGCTCCCGGCTTGCGCGGATAGGGGTCGATCGCCAGGCCGAAAAACTGTTCGGCCAGCGCGCCGACATCGATGGTGTCGCCGGAAAATGTTTCCGGACTGTCCGGTCCGTCGGCGTCGAGGATCATCTCGCCGCCGCCCTCGAAACCCTCGCGCCCAAGCTTCGACTGCTCGGGCAGAAACAGCGCCTCGACGGGCTCGTCGATATGCGCGGTGACCGGATCGAGCGTGACGATGCAGGCCTGTGTGATGTCGGCCTCGACGCGACCGGTGACCTTGACGCCATTGCGCTTCCAGGAGGCCACAAGCAGTTCGGCGCGATAGTTCTCGACCGAAAGCAGTTCGTATTCGGCGGCAAGCGCCTCGCGCTGGCGCTTATCGGCCTCGACCAGGACAGGCAGGCCCTTTTGCGGCAGCCGCGCGACATTGGCGACAAAGGATACAGGGCTGCGCAATTCGGCGTCTTTCATCCCGGCCTCCTTCACGCGGTCCCGGCGGCCGGGAACGCGGCGATGCCGGCGACGATCGATTCGGTCGGCTGCGCGGCAAGCTTCTGGCTAGCCGCGCAGACATAGTCCGCCAGCAGCGGCGCCTGCGGCCAGGGGCCGGAGTCCGGCCTGACGTTGCGGGCGAGCGCCGCCGCAAGCGCCACCCGGTCGTCTTCCTTGAGCGTGTCGTCATAAGCGGCCGTACGGCCGTAAAACATCTTTGCCAGCTTCTTCATGCGCTTGGGCACGCCGACATCGCTGATGCCAAGTTCGCGCAGCGAATGCTCGACATCGAGGAAGAACTCGTCGATCAGCACTTGCGCGACTTCGGCGGCCACACCTTGCTCGCCACGCAGCCGGTGCTGGACGAGATACATGTGCAGCGACAGCATCTCGAAGCGGCCGAGCGGCGTATCGGGCACATTCCAGTCGGAATAAAACACCGCTTGCCGCGCCGCCGCCACGATTCGTGCGTAGAGCGCGTCGGTGATAGCGCGGTTGGCATTGCGTTCGCGGCCAAAAAGGCGCTGGAACATTGAGGGCGGTCTCCCGGGGACCTGTTGTTTGATTTGGCCTTGTTGCATCGGCATGCAAGCTGGTTTACCGGTTTTGCGGCCCAGCGCAAGTTGCGGGGATGTGATGGAGAATTGTTGTTGGGTGCGCTGAAATTCAAGTCGTTCTTTGCGCCCGCCCCGTTGGGCGTGGCTTCGCTGCTGGTAGTGGTGTCAGCGCTTTCCGCCTGCAATTCGTCCAAGATGTTCGGCGATCTCCATCCGAGCGAAACGCTGACGAAAGGCTACGTCATCGACCAGCAGGCAATCGATTCGGTGCCGGTCGGGTCGAGCCGCGAGCAGGTGCTTTTGGCGCTGGGCACGCCGTCGACGACGGCGACCTTCGACAACGAGGCCTTCTACTACATCTCGCAAACGCGCAAGCGCTATGTCGCCTTCGACAACCCCCGCATCATCGACCAGCATGTGCTGGCGGTCTATTTCGGCGCCGACGGCCGCGTCACACAGATCGCCAACTACGGCCTCAAGGACGGCAAGATCTTCGACTTCATCTCGAGGACGACGCCGACCGGCGGCAAGGACCAGAACTTCCTCAGCCAGATCATCAGCGGCGCCAGCAAGCTGGCGCCGGGCATCCCCGGCGGCGGCAGCGGCGGCACGCCTTAAGTCTATCGACGGCCTGCAGAACAATCAAACCCGCCGCCTCGCCGGCGGGTTTTGTTTAGGTGCGGCCAAGACGCATACTTGCTTATATTCCGGCGTCCCCCTATCAATTTGCTGGGGATTGGGACCGGTCATGAGCAACAGCGATCGTACTGTGCCGCAAGGTTGGATGGCGATAGGCACGCCTGACCGGCAAACCGTGACACCTGACTGGCTTGTCGTCGAAGCGCCGACAATCGACGGCGTCGCGCTCAAGGAAATCCGACCTGTCGCGACTTCGACCGGCTACCTCACCGAGGTTTTTCGCGAGGAATGGAATCTCGACGGACTTCCGGTCGGACAGGTGTTTCAGCGCACGCTTTATCCCGGCGCGGTGACGGGATGGCATGCCCATGGCGTCACAACCGACCGGCTTTTTTGCTCTGTGGGCAGCGTTCGAATCTCGCTGTTCGACGGTCGCAAGGCCTCGCCGACATTCGGCACGGTTTGGCACAAGATTGTCGGAGCGGTCAGGCCCGCTATCGTCATCATTCCGCCCGGCGTCTGGCACGGTGTCGTCGCGCTCGGAGCGGAGACTGCTTTGGTGCTCAACCTCGTCGACAAGGCCTACGCCTATGACGCGCCCGACCATTGGCGCCTGCCGCCGGACACCGAACAGATCCCCTACAAGCTGGTGTAGCGTGGAACAGGCCGGTCAAGGCGCGGCGATCGGACCGATCGAACCGCTGGTCTCGGTCGTGATAGCGACGCACAATCGTCCGGCGGTGCTGCATCAAACGCTGAAGAGCCTCGTTGGCCAGACCCTGCAGGACTGGGAAGCCATGGTGATTGGTGATGCGTGCCGGCCGGACACCGCGACAACGGTTGCCGCTTTCGGCGACGCCCGCATCTCCTATATCGATCTTCCCGTGAACTTCGGCGAGCAGTCGGGGCCTAACAATATCGGCTTTGCCAGAGCACGCGGCCGTTTCGTTGCCATATTGAACCATGACGACCTATGGTTTCCCGACCATCTGACGTCCATGAGCGGCTGGATCGACGCCACCGGCGCCGATGTGGTGATCGCCCGGGGTGCGGTCATCGAGTCGGCCGCGAGCAAAGGTTCCAGGCATATGATCCTCGGGACGGGGCGGCACGGCTTCTATGACCCGGTCACCACAGTCGGCTTCGGCTCCGCGCAAATGGTCCGGAGAACGTCGCTGCCAAGGCTTGGGCCATGGCGCCCGGCCAGCCAGTGCGTCTGCGAGAGTTCCCAGGACTGGCTGTTCCGTGCATGGCGCAACGGTGCGGTGATTGCGACAATGCCGCATCTGACCGTGCTCATGCTGCATTCGGGCAAGCGCGAAGGCAGCTATGCGCGTGATACGGCGCAGGAGCAGGAAGAACTGATGAACGCGATGAGTTCGCCAGACGCGTTGCGCGTCAGGATTCTTGGCAACGCCGAGGAACCGGCTCCCCTCAAGCGCTTCCGCTACCTCAAACGCAGGCTGCTGGCTGCCCTCGGCATACATCCGCGAGCGCGTTCCTTCCGCCGCCAATTTCGCCACGGCGCGTTCATTGCCATGCTGCGCCAGACTCGCGGCTTACCGCCAATGCCCGAACGCGAACCGGATGCCGAAGCGTTGCTGGCCCGCTATCGCCATGACAGCGAAAGGCCGGAAGCCGGTTGAGTGCCCCCGGGCGGAAAGCATGAAGGATGTCATGCCGAAAAACAAAGCCCGCGGGATCGCTCCCGCGGGCTTTGTCGTGGAATAGCCGTCGCGATCAGCCGTGCGCGAGCACGGCGAGCAGGAGCAGCGCGACGATGTTGGTGATCTTGATCGCCGGGTTGACGGCCGGGCCGGCGGTGTCCTTGTAGGGATCGCCGACGGTGTCGCCGGTGACCGATGCCTTATGCGCCTCGGAGCCCTTCAGGTGCTTGACGCCGTCCTTGTCGGTGAAGCCGTCCTCGAACGACTTCTTGGCGTTGTCCCAGGCGCCGCCGCCGGAGGTCATCGAGATGGCGACGAAGAGGCCGTTGACGATGACGCCGAGCAGCGAGGCGCCGAGCGCCGCGAAGGCCGAGGCCTTGGAGCCCGAGATCAGCAGCACGCCGAAATAGACGACGAGCGGCGCCAGCACGGGCAGCAGCGACGGGATGATCATTTCCCGGATCGCCGCCCTGGTCAGGATGTCGACGGCGCGCGCATAGTTCGGCTTCGAGGTGCCGGCCATGATGCCCTTGTCCTCGCGGAACTGCTTGCGCACTTCCTCGACGATGGAGCCCGCGGCGCGACCGACGGCGGTCATCGCGATGCCGCCGAAGAGGTAGGGGATCAGGCCGCCGAAGATCAGGCCGGCGACGACATACGGGTTGGAGAGGTCGAAGGAGACCTCGCCCATGCCCTGGAAGTAAGGATACTTGTCGCCATTGGCGGCAAAGAATTTCAGGTCGTTCGAATAGGCCGCGAACAGCACCAGCGCGCCGAGGCCGGCGGAGCCGATGGCATAGCCCTTGGTGACGGCCTTGGTGGTGTTGCCGACAGCGTCGAGCGCGTCGGTGGAGTGGCGCACCTCCTTGGGCAGGCCGGCCATTTCGGCAATGCCGCCGGCATTGTCGGTGACAGGGCCGAAGGCGTCGAGCGCCACGATCATGCCGGCAAGTCCGAGCATGGTGGTGACGGCGATCGCGGTGCCGAAGAGGCCGCCGAGCTGGTAGGTGGCGATGATGCCGCCGACGATGACGATGGCAGGCAGCGCGGTCGATTCCAGCGAGACCGCGAGGCCCTGGATGACGTTGGTGCCGTGGCCGGTCACGGAAGCCTGGGCGATCGAGTTCACCGGGCGCTTGTTGGTACCAGTGTAGTATTCGGTGATCACCACGATGAGGCCGGTCACCAGGAGGCCGATGAGGCCACAGATGAACAGGTTCTTGCCGGTGATGGCGATGCCCGCGACATTGCCGACCTCGCCCCAGCCGACGGTGGCCGAAGTGGCGATGGCGAGACCGACGATCGACAAGAGGCCGGTGACGATCAGGCCCTTGTAGAGGGCGCCCATGATCGAGCCGTTCGAGCCAAGCTTGACGAAGAAGGTGCCGACGATAGAGGTCAGGATGCAGGCGCCGCAGATGGCGAGCGGATAGAGCATCGACGCACCCAGCGCGGCCGTGCCGCCGAAGAAGATGGCGGCGAGCACCATGGTGGCGACGACGGTCACCGCATAGGTTTCGAACAGGTCGGCGGCCATGCCGGCGCAGTCGCCGACATTGTCGCCGACGTTGTCGGCGATGGTGGCCGGGTTGCGCGGATCGTCTTCCGGAATGCCGGCCTCGACCTTGCCGACGAGGTCGCCGCCGACGTCCGCACCCTTGGTGAAGATGCCGCCGCCGAGACGGGCGAAGATCGAGATCAGCGAAGCGCCGAAGCCGAGCGAAACCAGCGAGTCGATGACGACGCGGTCATTCGGCTGCAAGCCCATCGGGCCGGTCAATATGGCGTAGTAGATCGAGACGCCGAGCAGCGCCAGACCCGCCACCAGCATGCCGGTGATGGCGCCCGACTTGAAGGCGATGTCGAGGCCGGCAGCAAGGCTGTTCGAAGCGGCTTGCGCAGTCCGCACATTGGCGCGCACCGAAACATGCATGCCGATGAAGCCGGCGGCGCCCGAGAGCACCGCGCCGATCAGGAAGCCGATAGCGGCGGTGATCGAAAGCAGCCACCAGGCAAGCAGGAGAACGACGATACCGACGACCGCGATGGTCGTGTACTGGCGCGCCAGATAGGCCTGGGCTCCTTCGCGGATGGCGGCGGAGATTTCCTGCATGCGCTGATTGCCCTGATCGGACGCAAGGACCGAACGTGTCGCCCAGATGGCGTACAGAACTGACAGCAAGCCGCAGGCGATGACGGCGGTAATGATGGTCATTGCCGGATTTTCCTCGATTGTTGGCCCAAAAGAACCCCTCCCTGGGCCGTTGGAACGGAGATGGATGCCGCGCACGGATTCCACCCCTTGGCTGGGGTGTATGCGAAACAGGGCTTGGAACGTCAAGATATTGTTCGGTTTTTGCCCGGCTTTCGCCCAAAAGAAGAGGGCAGGAATTGTTGTGCCAGCGCAAGCTTGGAATTAGATCGATTGAAATGGCGCTGGGGCACATTCGCCAATCCGCAGACGTAGCGTTATTCCGCCCCCTGCCCCATGCGTCGCGCGGCGTAGCGTTCGACCGCCGACAGACCGTCATAGATCAGAACGGCAAGCGCGGCGACGATCAGGCCGCCCTGCAGCACGAAGGCAAGGTTGTTCGAGATCAGGCCGGCGATGATCACCTCGCCAAGCGTCTTGGCGGCAACGGTCGATCCGATGGTCGCGGTGGCGAGGCTGATGACGACCGAGAGCCGGATGCCGCCGAGGATCACCGGGGCGCTCAGCGGCAGCTCGACCTTCATCAGCCTTTGCCAGCCGGTCATGCCGGCGCCACGCGCCGCCTCCATGACGTTGCCGGGCAACGTGGTGAGCGCCGTCAGCGCGTTTTCGAAGATCGGCAGCAATCCGTAGAGGAAGAGCGCGATCAGCGTCGGCTTCTCGCCGAAACCCACGGCCGGCACGGCGAGCGCCAGCACGGCAACCGGGGGAAAGGTCTGGCCGATATTGACCAGGCTGCGCGACAAGGGCAGGAACTCGGCGCCGGCCGGCCTGGTGACGAGGATGGCGAGCGCCACCGCGACGATCGTCGCGGCCACCGTCGCGACCAGGACGATCCGCAGATGCTGCAAGGTCAGCGTCAGCAGGCTGCCCTGGTTGTAGATTGCCGGCGCGCCATTCTCGGTCAGGGGCTTCAGCAGCGGCTCGAACCAGTTGGGGCTGGTGATGAAGACCACCAGCACCACCAGAACGGCCAGCCTCAGCAGCGCGGGCAGCCAGGCTTTCATTGCGGCCTCGCCGCGCGCTTCACCAAGCATTCGATGGTGACGCGGCCAATGAGCTTGCCGTCGGCGCCCTTCACCGGCAGCGCAGGGCGGCCCGACCACAACAGCTCGGCCAGCGCGTCGCGCTGCGTGGCTTCGCCTGGGATCGCCTCGCCTTCGGCGCCGCCCGGCTCCACGGCATCGCGCACAGGCCCCAGCGACAGCAGCCGGAACGGCCTTTCGCTGGCGCCGACCAGTGTCTCGACGAAATCGCTTGCGGGCCTCGCCAGGATTTCAGCCGGCTTGGCGTATTGCACCAGCTTGCCGGCATCCATGACGGCGATCTTGTCGCCCAAGTGCACAGCCTCTTCCATGTCGTGGGTGACGAGGATGATGGTGGTGCCGAAACGCTTCTGGATCGCCAGCAGATCCTCTTGCGCCTTGGTGCGGATGATCGGGTCGAGCGCGCCGAAGGGCTCGTCCATCAAAAGCACGTTGGGCTCGGCGGCCAAAGCGCGGGCGACGCCGACGCGCTGCTGCTGGCCGCCGGAAAGCTCGTGCGGATAGCGCGGTCCATAGGCCTGGGGGTCGAGCTGGTAGAGTGTCATCAACTCGTCGACGCGCGCCTTGATGCGATCCCTGTCCCAGCCGAGCAGCAACGGCACGGTGGCGATGTTCTGCGCCACCGTGCGATGCGGAAACAGGCCGTGACCCTGGATGGCGTAGCCGATGCTTCGGCGCAGCTGATAACCCGGCACGGAGCGGTTGTCGGCGCCGTCGAGCTTGATGACCCCGGAGGTCGGCTCGACCAGCCGGTTGATCATCCTGAGCAGCGTCGTCTTGCCGGATCCCGACGTGCCGACAATGGTGGCGATAGTTCGGGGTTCGATGATCATCGAAACATTGTCGACCACCGTCGTTTGGTCATAGCGCTTGGTGATGCCTTCGATCTCGATCATGCCGTTTCAACTGCCCTGCGCCTGGTGGCGGCCATTTCGATGACCGCGTCGAGGATAATGGCCGCGGCAAAGGCCAGCGCCACGGTGGGCAGCGCGCCGAGCAGCACGAGGTCCATCGCCGTCTGGCCGACGCCCTGGAAAACAAATACGCCGAAGCCGCCGCCGCCGATCAGCGCTGCGATCGTGGCGAGGCCGATATTCTGCACCAGCACGATACGAATACCGGTCAGGATCACCGGAAAGGCGAGCGGGAACTCGACATCGAACAGGCGCTGGCGGTCGGTCATACCCATGCCGCGCGCGGCGTCATTGGCCGCGCGGGGTACACCAGCCAGCCCAACCACGGTGTTTGCCACCACCGGCAGCAAGGAATAGAGGAAGAGCGCGACAAAGGCCGGCGCGGTGCCGATGCCCCTGATGCCGATGGCGGCGGCGCCTGGCACGTGCACGGCAACCCAGCCGAGCGGAGCGATCAGCAGGCCGAAGAGCGCGATCGACGGAATGGTCTGGATGATGTTGAGCACATTCAGCACGCCTGCCCGCAGTTTCTCGACGCGATGGCAAAAGATGCCGAGCGGTATGCCGACGATCACCGCGCCGGCCAGCGAGCCAAGCGCCAGCGTGACGTGCTTGGAGGCTTCGGCCCAGAAACTGTCGGCGCGGCCGGCATATTCCTTGAGGATGGAAAGGCTGTCCCAGCTTCCCGAGACGAGCAGCACGGCGATGGCAAGCGCTGCAAGCACGAGCACGCCGACGCGTGACCAGGGCGAAAGGTTCAGCCTGGTCAGCACATCGGCGAGGAGCAGAGTGAAGGCAAAGATCAGCAGCCAGAAACCGGACGCCGGGGCGATGCGGGCGAACGTGTTGCCGGCCGGTGTCAGGAAACCGCCGGCGACGCCGATGAGGACGGCGAGTGCGGCGAGCGCCACGATGCTGGCGGCCAGCCTTAGGGTGAGCGGCGTCCGCAGCAAGGCGACGATGGCGGCCGCGATCACTATCGCCAGCAACAGCATGCCAAGCGTGGGCGGCAACGACTCGAGGATCGAACGCGCCTGCCCGGGTACGATGCGGTTGGCGCGGAACGTGGCAAAGGGGGCCAGGAAAGCGGCGTAGGCGACGATCGCGGCGATGACCACGCCGAGCTTGTCGAAACGTAGGGTCATGGCCTCCCCCTTGCGGTCTTGGCGGTTGGCGAAAGCCGGCGGGAGAACCGATCTCCCCCCTTGCGGGGGAGATGGCCGGCAGGACGGAGGGGGGTGCTGTCCCGCCGACCCTTCAACCTATCGAAGGAA
>NZ_VFTL01000038.1:0-66786 GCF_006439385.1 Mesorhizobium sp. B3-1-7 | reverse complement strand
AGTCGGGCGAATTCGCTCGCGGTGCTTTGAAGGCAGCGATCCTTCGCGCCCCCCTCTGTCCTGCCGGACATCTCCCCCACAGGTGGGGAGATTGGCTGTCACCGCGGCTTTCGCCAATCGCTGCCGTCGAAGAATAAGCGCTGTTGACGAAGCTGCTGATCTCCCCCCTTGTGGCCCCTTGTGGGGAGATGTCCGGCAGGACAGAGGGGGGCGCTGTCCCGCCGGCGCAAGAAAGGATTGCAGCCCATGACCGATCTTCCGACCCTGTCCCCCGTCGAAGCCCGTGTCCTCGGCTCGCTGATCGAGAAGAAGGAGCTGACGCCGGACGTCTATCCGCTGACGCTCAACGGCGCGCACCAGGCGGCCAACCAGAAGACGGCGCGCGAGCCGGTGATGGCTCTGGAGCTCACCGAGATCCGGCGGGCGCTGAGCTCGCTCGAGCAGAAGGGCCTGGTGCGCCAGGCCTTCGCCTCGCGCGTCGAGCGCTACGAGCATCTGATGGCGCAGCGCTTTTCGCTGACGACGCCGCAGATCGCGGTCATCGGCCTCTTGCTTCTGCGCGGCGCGCAGACGGCGCATGAATTGCTCGCGCGCTCGGAGCGCATGGCGCGCTTTGCCTCGATCGAGGAGCTGCGCGACAATCTCGACCTGATGATCGGCCGCCGTCCGCCGCTGATCCAATTGCTCGAACGCGCCCCCGGGCAGCGCGAGGAGCGCTATGTTCATTTGCTGAGTGGGCCTGTGGAAGCGGTGACGGCTCCGTGGCAGCCGGCAGCGACATCTTCGGATAGCGATCTCGAAGCGCGCGTGAAAGCGCTCGAGGAAGAGGTCGCGGCATTGCGCGCGAAGATCGACGCGCTGGGCGCCGGATAACAATCCGGCGTATCACCTCCTGTTGTAGATGCCGCTGGCCTCGCCCGTAGGGTCGACGAGCTGCAGTTCCCCTTCGTCCAATTGCCAGCTGAACGAAACCGGCTTCAGGTCTTCAGCGCCAAGTTTCCAGTTTCCGGTGAGGTCCGGCCGGCAGCCATTGAACGATTTGTAGGTTCCCGATCTCGGCGTAAGCACCAGCGTGGAACCGTCCACTCTTGCCGTGCCGGTCATAGACCTCAGCGACTGAACCTGACCGCAGCCTTCGACCAGTGAGGACTGAAACAGGCTGTATTCGGCACGACCGCCGACGCCGAATGTGAAGGTGATGCTGCCGCCGCTTCCCGGCGCGCAATCGCCGAGCGGGTCGCAATACTGGCCGGTTGCGGCCGCAAAACTCCACTGGCCTACGAGCGCCACCGGTATCGGGCCGCGATGCGAGCGGGTCGCCGGCCCGCTTCCCTGGCCGAAGCCGTCGGTGGCTGCCAAGGCCAACGATCCCGCCAGCGCAGCCAGGCCAACAAGCCTCGCCCGCCCCAAACGCGAAAGGCCGGTCAGCATCCTTTGCTCGCCACAAGCTGTTTCAGATAGGTGAGCCGGGTGGAGATGACCTGGTTGGCGATGGCCATCTTGCCGGCAGGCGCCATGCCGCCATATTTCTTTGCCGCTGGGCGCGCGCCTTGAGCCGCCGCATAGTTCGCCGTCAATTGAAGCAATTCCGCGCAGGACATGCCGGCATATTTGGCCTGCTCCTGCGGTGTGATGACACCCGCCTGCGACGCGGCCGCGGAATCGGCGGCCGCCATGGTGCCGAGGCCGATCGCCGCCGAAAGCGGGTTCAACCCGCCGCCGGCCATGGCGCGGACCGCGCCCATCGCAAGGCCGGCCCCCTGAGGGCTTGTGCAGCCGGCGAGAACGAAAAGGCCGACAAGCGACGATATCGGAAAGACAGGTCTCGCGGTCATGGCCGGCGCTCGCCAAGGCGAGGCGGCAGTTTCAGGTCGCGATGGTCGGCTGCGCCTTTGCCGAGCGCGAGAGACAAAAGATAGACGCGAGGATTGAAGCCGGCTGACGACAATTGAGACAGCGTCTTGAACAGTTGCAGGTGATACATCGAACCCCCTTCGATTGTTTCGGAATGCGCTGCCGGCTTTGCCGAAGCGCGCCGCAAACTAGGCGAGGCCGGCGAGGGGCAGCTTGGACGAGGCGGCCCTTAAAGCGGCCAAAACGGCCCTGTATTGACGTTTCGGGAACCTCGGCGCATATCAGCGCGCCTCTGGAGCCGGTTCGTCCACAGCGGGAACCGGGCTCCAAAATTGGCGATGGTCCCGCGGGCCATCCGTCAGAGGCAGGGGGGTGCCGATGACTGCGGCAAGGGGGCCGTCGGCTTCGTTCAGGCTGGTCACGGACATGGTCCCGGAGCGGGATCGTGTCGAGGTCATGCGCGAGGTCTATGGCCGCACGGTGCTGAAGGTCGATCTCGATCCGCTCGACCCGACGCATGTCGATATGCGGGTGCGCGCGCTGCCGGGGCTGGGCATCGCTACGGGCACCTGCTCGGCATTCCGGGTCTATCATTCGACGACGCTGATCGACAGCGACGATCTTGTCCTGCTCGCGGCACTGGACGGCGCAAGCGTGATGAAGCATCGCGGCCGTGAGGAGCCGGTCGGCGGCGGCCACGCGCTGATGATGAGCGGTGAAGAAGTCGGCCTCAACGTCATCCAGCCGGGCGGCATCCGCTTCGTCAATATGAGCTTTTCCCTCAAACAGCTTTCGCCGCTGATCGGCGATCCCTCGATCGCGCTGATGCGGCCGCTACCGACCGGCACCGGAGCGATGCGGCTGCTGATCGACTATGTCCATTCGGTCCAGGATGCGGGCGACGGGCTCAGCCCGGAAGAGCTGCATGTGGCGGCAACGCATATCTTCGATCTGGCGGCGCTTGCCATCGGCGGGACGAGGGACGCGGTGGAAATCGCGCGCGGGCGCGGCGTACGAGTGGCGCGGCTGCGTGCCATCAAGGCAGACATCATCGCCAGAGGCGGCGACCTTTCGGCCGAGGATGTCGCCAGGCGCCACCGGCTTTCCACGCGCTATGTGCGCAAGTTGTTCGAAAGCGACGGCACGTCTTTGTCGGAGTTCATGCTGCGCCAGCGGCTGCTGCACGCGCATCGCATGCTCTGCGACCCGCGCAACGCAGGGCGCAGTATCACCGCGATCGCGTTCGAGGCCGGCTTCAACGACCTCTCCTATTTCAACCGGGCGTTCCGGCGCCGCTATGACGCGACGCCGTCGGATGTCCGTGCCGCCGCTCTCAAGGGTTGACTGCCGAGGGCGACGCCGTTTCCCGCCTCACCCCAATTTCGCGTCCAGCGACACTTTGATCGCGCCCAGCGCCTTCGACACCGGGCATTCGGCCTTGGCCTTCTCGGCCAGCTCCTTGAATTTCGCCGCGTCGATGCCCGGCACCTTGCCGACCAGGGTGATGGCGCTGCCGGTGATGCCGGTGCCGGGCACCAGCGTCACGACCGCCTTGGCGTCGAGCTCGGCGGCCGGCGTGCCGTTCTCGGCCAAAAAATGCGAAAGCTGCATGGCGTAGCAGCCGGCATGGGCGGCGGCGATCAGCTCTTCCGGATTGGTGCCGGACTTGCCGCTCTCGTCCTCGAAACGCGCCTTGAACGAATAGGGCGTGCCCTTCAAGGTGCCGCTCTGGGTGTCGAGCGTGCCCTTGCCCTCTTTCAGATTTCCTTTCCAGACGGCGTTTGCGGTGCGGTCCATGAAGTCCTCCTGGTCTGTTGGGGTTCTCGCCGGCAGGCGCCGGCGTTCCCTGTGACTATAGCGCGAGCGGGCCGGAAGACCATCCATGGCCTGGTATGATTGAGGTCGCGCGACGCGCTTCGAAAATTCTCCAAAAAAGCGCGTGCAAAAATGTCGACTTCCCGTCTGCCCGACCGTCCTGCGGGCGGCCATTCGCGGCCGATGGAGGTTAAGATGGACAATCTGTTTCTTGCGATTTGGGGACGGCCGGGGCGAAAAGGCCGGCGACTCGAAGAGTTCTGGCTGGATCCGCCGGCGCCCGGCTTCGGCCGGCTGGCGGCGGCCATCGCCATCATCGGCGTCGCGGCGTGCCTGCTCGACCATGCGGCGACGGCAAGCAAGACCGACACCGTCGCCTCCTATAAATCATCAACGAAAGGAAGCTCGAAATGAAATATGTCTTGCTGGTCTATGGCGAGGAAAAGGACCTCTTCGCGCTTACCCCGCGGGAATCGGCCAAGCTCGATGCCGATTCGCTCGCCTATGACAGGGAGCTCGACCGGCAAGGCAAGCTGATCGTCGCGCAGGCGCTGCAACCGGTGAAGATGTCGAAGTCGCTCAGGCGGCGCCAAGGCAAACGGCTGGTGACCGACGGCCCCTTCGCCGAGACCAAGGAGCAATTGCTGGGTTTCCTTATGGTCGAGGCGGCGGATCTCGACGAAGCGATGGCGATCGCCGACCGCGTTCCGTTGGCCGAGCTCGGCACCGTCGAGGTCAGGGCGATCTACCAGATACCGGGGTCATAAGCCTGGTATGGATCCGGCGCGGCTGGCGCTGTCCCTTGCGCGATCATATCTTCAGCGTTTCTTCACCTGTCGCAACCGTTGCGTGTTGAAGCAGGGCCGCGCTTCTCTTATTGTCGCCGCGATTTCGGGGGAATTCGGCATGCCTTTCCTGATCGCCATCCTCGGCCTGCTCGGAGCGGCCGCCATCTGGTGGTACCGGCTGAAATATATGAGCGACGCCGCGCGCGAGGTCGCCGATGTCGTCGGACGCGTCCAGGGCAACATCCGCCGCAAGAAATTGCGCAACCAGGCCGCGCTCTCGCCGCTGACGGCGATCGACGATCCGGTGGTGGCGGCGGCGACGCTGATCACCGCGATCGTCTCGGAGCACGGCCCGGTCCTGCCGCAGCGCGAGGCGGTCATCCGCGAGGTGATCGCGCGGATCGCCGAGAATGCGAAGAAGACCGACGAGGCGGTCGTCTACGCCAAATGGGCGGCTTCTCAGGTCGACGACACGACGCTCGTCATCGACAAGCTGGCGCCGTTCCTGCGCGAACGCCTCGATCCGCATGAGCGGGACGACCTGCTAAGGATGCTGAACCGCGTCACGCAGGGCGGCGGGCAGAGCCTCAAGATCGCCGACCAGCGGATGTTGAGGCTGCGGCAGAAGCTGGGCTTCGAAGTGAACTAAAACGCGTCGCGCTGAAGCGGATTCAGGCGACGCGCTTTAGGTCGTTGCTTGATGCATGTCGTTGTCGCAAAACCGAGGTCACTTTTGCGCGACATGCATTAAGCCGAAGCTGCGGCGGCGGGATCGCCTGCCTCACAATTGGCCGAAACGCCTCTCGCCTCGTCACTCTATGTCGAAGGCCTACGCCAATCGGCAAACGCTCAGATCGCCTCGCCCTTCAACAGTCGTGGGGTTTCGCCGGACAGCCCCGAAGCCTGGCGGATGAAGAATTCTTTCAGCCTCGGCATGCGCTCGACCAGCCCGAGGCCGAGATCGCGCACGGCGCGCAGCGGGCCGAGGTCGTTGGAGAACAGCCGATTCAAAACGTCGGTGGTGACGCCCATCTGCAGCGTGTCGAAGCGGCGCCATTGCTGGTAGCGCTCGAGCACGTCGAGCGCGCCGATGTCCTGGCCGAGCCGGTCGGCCTCGACCACGACTTCGGCGAGCGCCGCGACATCCTTGAAGCCGAGATTGAGGCCCTGGCCGGCGATCGGGTGGATGCCGTGCGCGGCGTCGCCGGCCAGCGCGAAGCGCGGCGCGACGAAGGCGCGGGCGAGCGTCAGGCCGAGCGGCCAGGCGCGAGGCTTGTCGGCGACTCGGATCTCGCCGAGCTTCAGGCCGAAGCGCTGCTCCAGATCGTGCTCGAAGACGAACTCGTCGCCGTCGACCAGCGCCTTGGCATCTTGCGTGCGCTCGACCCAGACGATCGACGAGCGGTTGGTGCCATCCTTGTCCGGCTTCAGCGGCAGCGTCGCGAACGGGCCGGCCGGCAGGAAATGCTCTTCGGCGCGGCCATTGTGCGGGCGCTCATGCGCCACCGTGCAGACGATGCCGGACTGGCCGTATTCCCATTTTACGGTCTTGATGCCGGCCATGTCGCGCAGCCTGGAGTTGACGCCGTCTGCGGCGACCAGCAGCCGCGCCTTCAGCGCGGCGCCGTCGGCCAGGTGCACAGTGATGCCGGCGCCGTTCACATCGAAGGCGCTGACCGCCATGCCTTCGATGATGTCGATGCCGAGCTTTTCGGCGCGGCGGCGCAGCGCGCCGTTCAGGTCGCGGTTGGCGACCATGTGGGCGAAAGGCTCGCCGGGCGCCACCTCGCCGTCGAAGGTCAGGAACACCGGACGCACCGGGTCGGCGGCGCGCGAATCGGTGATGATCATTTCAGTGATCGCCTGCGCTTCCGGCGCGATCTCTTCCCAGACGCCGAGCTGCTCCAGCATGCGGCCGGCCGCCGCCGCTATGGCCGAGGCGCGGCCGTCGCGCTGCCAGACGCCGGCGGGGGCCGCGTCGACGACGGCGATGGCGAGGCCCGGCCGCGCCTGCTTCAGCGACACGGCCGCGGTGAGGCCGACATAGCCGGCGCCGGCGATGAGCACGTCGAGAGCTTCGCGCTTTCCATTGGCCCCTGCTCCGTCCGGCTTGCGGTCGACCATGGCATCATCCTTTCACGGCTCCGGCCGGCCGCCGCTTGCGGCCTTGACTGCCCGCACGTCCTGTCCGAAACCGGCCATGGCACATCCTCGAAGGATTTCAAACATGACAGCGGCCATGGACGAGCTTCTCGACATTCTCGACCTCGAACAGCTCGAACACAATCTGTATCGTGGTCGCAGCCCCAAGGTCGACTGGCAGCGCGTGTTCGGCGGACAGACCATCGCCCAGGCGCTGGTCGCCGCGCAGCGCACCGTCGAGCCGGAGCGTCACGTGCATTCGCTGCACGGTTATTTCATGCGGCCGGGCGACACCAAGCTGCCGATCGTCTACGAGGTCGACCGCATCCGCGACGGCGGCTCCTTCACCACGCGCCGGGTCGTTGCGATCCAGCATGGCCAGGCGATCTTCTCGCTGGAGGCTTCCTTCCAGCAGGACGAGGTCGGGCTCGAGCACCAGCTGCCGATGCCGCGCGACGTGCCGGCGCCCGACACGCTGCTCACCCAGCGCGAGCTGCTCGGCAAGTTCGGCGAGGCGGTTCCGGAAGGCATCAGGCGCTACTGGGAGCGCGACCGGCCGATCGAGATGAAGCCGGTGATGCTGAAGCACTACACGAGCCGCGAGAAGCTGGAGCCGCAGCAGAACATCTGGATCCGCACCACCGGCCCGGTGCCGGAAAACCGCGCGACGCAGGCGGCCGTGCTCGCCTACCTCTCCGACATGACGCTGCTCGACACCTCGACCTTCGCGCATGGCCGCGCCATCTTCGACCGCGACATCCAGGCCGCCAGCCTCGACCACGCCATGTGGTTCCACCGCAGCCATTCGCTGGACGACTGGATCCTCTACAACCAGGACAGTCCGTCGACTCAAGGGTCGCGCGGCTTCACCCGCGGCTCGCTGTTCGCGCGGGATGGAACGCTGATCGCCTCGGTCGCCCAGGAAGGCCTCATCCGGCTCAAACGCTGAGCCGGCTTCAAAGTCTGCCTGCTAAACGAGCTTTTTTGATTTTATGCCTATTTTATAGGCAATGGCTCCGCCATGCCTGTGCGCGAATGATGTGCACCGGCCGCCCATTCTGTTTGTTTACAACAGGTTAACACCCTGCTTCGGCAACTGGCACGGAGCTTGAATCCTATGGGACACTCTCCGGCTCTCCTCGGGATCGGTGAAGGTGTGCAAACGCGGGGGACCGCAACAGCAAAGGGTGAAACCTTATGAAAATCGTGATGGCAATCATCAAGCCGTTCAAGCTCGACGAGGTGCGCGAAGCGCTCACCGCCGTCGGCATCCAGGGCCTGACCGTCACCGAGGTCAAAGGCTACGGGCGTCAGAAGGGGCATACGGAAATCTATCGCGGCGCGGAATACGCGGTCAGCTTCCTGCCCAAGATCAAGATCGAGGTCGCCGTCGGCGCCGACATGGTCGACAAGGCCGTCGAAGCCATCACCGCGGCCGCCAAGACCGGTCAGATCGGCGACGGCAAGATCTTCGTCTTCGGCATCGACCAGGCGGTACGCATCCGCACCGGCGAAACAGACACCGACGCGCTCTAAGCGGCGACCATCCATTCCAACGGAGAGTTCAATGAATATTCCTTCCACCTTGAAGACGACGGGACGCGCGGCCGCTTCGCTCGCGCTCGTGGCCATGAGCACCGTCGCCGCCATCGCGCAGGAAGCCGCCCCGGCAGCCACCGCCGCGGCGCCCGCCGCGCCGGCACCGGCGCTCGACACCGGCAACACCGCCTGGATGCTCACCTCGACGGCGCTGGTGCTGATGATGACCATCCCGGGCCTGGCGCTGTTCTACGGCGGCATGGTGCGTAAGAAGAACGTGCTCGCCACCATCATGCAGAGCTTCGCCATCACCTGCCTGGTGACCGTGCTGTGGTTCATGTTCGGCTATTCGCTGGCCTTCACGACCAATGAATCCGCCAGCTTGAATGCTTATATCGGCGGCTTCTCGCGGTTCTTCCACCATGGCATCACCGTCTCGACGCTTTGGCTGCCGGGTGTCTCGAACATCCCCGAGTTCGTCTTCTCGATGTTCCAGATGACCTTCGCCATCATCACGCCGGCGCTGATCGCCGGCGCCTTCGCCGAGCGTATGAAATTCTCGGCGCTGCTAATCTTCATGGGCTTGTGGCTGGTCTTCGTCTATGCGCCGATCGCGCACTGGGTGTGGGGCGGCGGCTTCCTTGGCGCGGCCGGCGTGCTCGACTTCGCCGGCGGCACGGTCGTCCACATCAACGCCGGTGTCGCGGGCCTGGTCTGCGCGCTGGTTCTCGGAAAGCGCGAAGGCTACGGCACCACCAACATGGCGCCGCACAACCTGGTCTATTCCGTCATCGGCGCCTCGCTGCTGTGGGTCGGCTGGTTCGGCTTCAACGCCGGTTCGGAACTCGCCGCAGACGGCCTCGCGGGTGCTGCCATGATGAACACCCAGGTCGCCACCGCCGCGGCGGCGCTGGCCTGGATGTTCGCCGAATGGATCGTCGCCAAGAAGCCTTCGGTTCTCGGCATCATCTCGGGCGCCGTCGCCGGCCTCGTCGCGGTGACGCCGGCTTCCGGCTTCGTCAACCCGACCGGCGCCTTCATCGTCGGCATCATCGCCGGCGTGGTCTGCTACCTCTCGGCGGTCAAGCTCAAGCATGCGCTCGGCTATGACGACTCGCTCGATGCCTTCGGCGTGCATGGCATCGGCGGTATCGTCGGCGCCCTGCTCACCGGCGCGCTGGCCGATCCGGCCATCAACGCCCTTGGCAAGGACGCTTCGGTGGGCAAGCAGCTCTACGGCATCGTCTTTACCATCCTGTGGACGGCGATCGCCACCTTCGTGATCCTCTACATCGTCAAGGCCCTGGTCGGCCTGCGTCCGTCGACCCAGGAAGAGGTGGAAGGCCTCGACGTCACCCAGCACGGCGAAGTGGTGCCGTAAGGCCGTCTTCGTCAGGGCCGGCGGATCCTCCTCCCGCCGGCCCGAATTCCTCCCAAGATCCCGTCGTGACGCTCCCGAAAGGGGCTCACGCCTTGAGGCCCGGAACAACCTTCCGGGCCTCTTTTTTGTTCGGCGCCTGCCAGGCGAAGTTTCGATCACATTCACTTGATCGAGCCTGGGTGAAACATCGACCTTCCAGATTCCGTAATGGGAAAGCGAGCGTCATCCAGGCGCCCGCCAAACAAGAGGGAAGGAACCAACTGATGAACATCAAGAATATCTTCCTGGGAGCAATGGCTCTTTCGATGATCAGCGGCGTTGCACTTGCCGGTGCTCTCGATGAGCCGGCCAACATGGCCCCGTTCTTCACTGATTCCAGCATGAAGACGATGAAGTCCGAGGCCGACTTCAAAGCAGCCTGGGCGGCGATGCCCAAGGACAAGCAGGACATGATGATGAAGGAATGCCAGGACGCGGCGATGAGCAAGCCTCACGCCGAGTTCTGCGGCAATCTGGTAACCTACGCCGGCAACAGGTGATTTGCGGCACGTCGGGTCCGTTAGGGCCCGATCGCTTCGTCATTTCAAGGCACAGGGTGGCGGGCCGCGAGGCCTGCCATCTTTGTTCGAGCCGAGGCCCGGTAAAGGGCCATGGTTAATGCGGCCTTAACCTTCCCCCCGATAGTCTGGCGTTCGAATCTGCCGGAATGCGCCATGCGCCCGGCCAGGCAACGATCACGGGGAAGAGCATGCGTTCAGGCGCCTCAGCACCGCTCGCGCTGACCGATACGGGGCACGGCATCCAGGCATTCGCGCGGCGCCAGGTCGGGCGGCTGGTCGGCGCCGGGCTGTTCCTGTTCACCGCCTTCGGCATCGCGGCCTTGGCCACATGGAACGTCGCCGATCCGAGCTTCTCGCACGCCACCAGCAATGTCGTCACCAACGCCATGGGTTATGCCGGCGCGGTGTTCTCCGACCTCGCCATGCAGTTCTTCGGCCTTGCCGCCGTCGCCGGGCTGGTGCCGGCGGTGATCTGGGGCTTCCTTTTGTTTTCCGCGCGCGGGGTCGACAAATTGCCGAAGCGCGGCTTCGCGTGGTTCGGCTTTGCGCTTCTCGCCGCGGCCATCGCCGGCTGCGTGACGCCGCCAAACACCTGGCCGCTGCCCACCGGCCTCGGCGGCGTGTTCGGCGACATGGTGCTGAAAATCCCGGGCATCGCGGTCGGCGGTTATCCGAAAGGCCTGTTCGCCAGCATCATAGCGGTCATCCTCGCAGCGCCGATGTTGTGGCTGTTCGCCTACGGCTCGGCGCTGATCGCGCGCAAGAACGGCTTTGCCGTCATGGAGCGCGCCGCCCGGCCCGATCCGCGCGAGCAGGACGAGATGCTGTTCGACGAGGATGAGGACGAAGGCGACGAAGGAATACTGGCGCTCGGCGCCATCACCCATTGGTGGCTGTCGTTCCGCGCCTTCCTGCATCGCCGCGCCGAGCGCCGCAGGCGGGAGCGCGACGAATTCGAGCCGCCGATGGAGCCCAAGGCCAGCGCCTGGCGGCGCGCCGCCGAGCGGGTCGAATCGGCCGAGTTCGCCGAAGCCCGCATGAGCCCCGGCGGCCGCGCCCGCGTCGAGCCGGAATTCTTCGCCGCCATGGTCAATGACCGAAGCGTTTCAGTCGATCCGGCCGACCAGGATATCTTCGACGACGAACAGGACGAAGACGTCTACCTCGACGATTTCGACGACGAAGCGCCCGCCCAGCGGCGCGGCGCAGGCGCCAAGGTGCAGAATTTCCGCTCCGATGCTGCCACCCGCGTCGCCGCGCCGGCGGCGCGACCGGTGCCGGGCGCGCGCGTCCAGCGCGAGGCGCAGACCTCGCTGATCGGTTCCGACATGTTCGAGATGCCGTCGCTGCATTTCCTGTCCGAGCCGAAGAACGTCGCCAAGGATCCAAGCCTGTCGAAGGACGCGCTGGAGCAGAACGCGCGCCTGCTCGAAGGCGTGCTGGAGGATTTCGGCGTCAAGGGCGAGATCATCCATGTCCGCCCCGGTCCCGTCGTCACGCTCTACGAGCTGGAGCCGGCGCCCGGCATCAAGTCCTCGCGCGTCATCGGCCTTTCCGACGATATCGCCCGCTCGATGAGCGCGATCGCCTGCCGCGTCGCCGTCGTGCCCGGCCGCAACGCCATCGGCATCGAGCTGCCCAACGCCAAGCGCGAGACGGTCTATCTCAGAGAGATCATGGCCAGCCGCGATTTCGAGACGACCAAGGCGAAGCTCGCGCTGGCGCTGGGCAAGACCATCAATGGCGAGGCGGTCATCGTCGACATCGCCAAAATGCCGCACGTGCTGGTCGCCGGCACCACCGGCTCGGGCAAGTCGGTCGCCATCAACACCATGATCCTTTCGCTGCTCTACAGGCTGACGCCGCAGGAATGCCGGCTGATCATGATCGACCCGAAGATGCTCGAACTCTCGGTCTATGACGGCATCCCGCATCTGCTTACGCCGGTCGTCACCGATCCCAAGAAGGCTGTCGTCGCGTTGAAATGGACGGTGCGCGAGATGGAGGACCGCTATCGCAAGATGTCCAAGGTCGGCGTGCGCAACATCGACGGCTTTAACGCGCGCGTCCAACAGGCCGAGAAGAAGGGCGAAAAGATCTCGCGCACGGTGCAGACCGGCTTCGACCGCCAGACCGGCGAGGCGATCTACGAGACCGAGGATCTCGATCTCGAGCCGATGCCCTATATCGTGGTCATTATCGACGAGATGGCCGACCTGATGATGGTGGCCGGCAAGGATATCGAGGGCGCGG
This sequence comes from Mesorhizobium sp. B3-1-7, assembly GCF_006439385.1. NCBI lineage: Bacteria > Pseudomonadati > Pseudomonadota > Alphaproteobacteria > Hyphomicrobiales > Phyllobacteriaceae > Mesorhizobium > Mesorhizobium sp. B3-1-7. The sequence continues at coordinate 54,454 of NZ_VFTL01000038.1, read as the reverse complement.
TGCAGCGCCTGGCGCAGATGGCGCGCGCAGCCGGCATCCATGTCATCATGGCGACGCAGCGCCCGTCCGTCGACGTCATCACCGGCACCATCAAGGCCAATTTCCCGACCCGCATCTCCTTCCAGGTGACGTCGAAGATCGACAGCCGCACGATCCTTGGCGAGCAGGGCGCCGAGCAGCTGCTCGGCATGGGCGACATGCTCTACATGGCCGGCGGCGGCCGCATCCAGCGCGTGCATGGCCCGTTCGTGTCGGACGACGAGGTCGAGAAGGTCGTCGGGCATCTGAAGCTGCAGGGCGTGCCGGAATATCTCGACGCCATCACCGAGGATGACGAGGAAGACGACGAGGACGGTCCGTCGGGCAAGGGCGGCCCCGGCGGCGGTGGCGGCGGCAATTTCGAGGATTCCGACGATCCTTACGACCAGGCCGTGGCGGTGGTGCTGCGCGACGGCAAGGCCTCGACCAGCTACATCCAGCGCCGGCTCGGCATCGGCTACAACCGCGCCGCCTCGATCATCGAGAAGATGGAGAAGGAAGGCATTGTCGGCCCGGCCAACCATGCCGGCAAACGCGAAATACTGGTGCCAACCGAAGAGGACAAGTTCTAGGGTTTGTCGAGATTCAGGTGAGGCCGGCCTGCAAATGGCGGCTTCCTGCGCTTCCGGTGCTCACGTACGAAAAGTACGCTCCGCTCCGGTCTTCGCCGGCCGAAGCTCTCATAAGTGTCTCCGCTCTATGAAGGCGACGGTCGGCGTAGGCCGGTTCTCGGAAGTCACCATTTTCGTCTCGGCCTGACCTGAATCTCGACAAGCCCTGGCCCGGCGAGACGCCGAAACGGGTCAGCAAGCAACTTGAAATCACCTTGTGCGTTTGTGCGATGGGCTGTCGCCCGCGCATATCCGACGGACCTGTCGCGCCCGCCAAACTTAAGCCCTAGTGGGAGTCCAGAAACTGCGACGACACGAATCACAGGAAGCGACCGGCATGAAGACCCAGACAGAATTCGCCATCACCCGCCGCCAGGTCCTCGGCCTCGGCCTGATGCTTGGCGGAGCCGCCGCTCTCAACCTCGTCCCGGGCTACCAGCTGGTGGCCGCGGCGCAGGCCGCCGTGCCGCCGGCGGCGCAGAAGATCGCCGACCATTTCTCCTCGGTGAAGTCGATGAGCGGCGAGTTCGTCCAGTTCGGCCCGAAAGGCGAGCAGACCGGCGGCAAGTTCTTCCTCGAACGCCCGGGCAAGATCCGCTTCAACTATGACGGATCCTCGAACTTCCGCGTCATCTCCGACGGCAAGTCGGTGGTGATCCTCAACAAGAAGCTCAACACCTCCGACCTCTATCCGCTGTCGAAGACGCCGCTGAAGCTGCTGCTCGACGACCGGATCGATCTCTCCGGCGGGCGCGTCAAGGCCATCAAGGAAGAGGACGACCTGACCACCATCAAGCTTTCCGACAAGTCGGTCTTCGGCAATGCGATGATCACCATGATGTTCGACCCGAAGACCTATGATCTGCGCCAGTGGACGATCACCGATGCTCAAGGCAAGGACACCACGGTGATGATCTTCAACACCAAGGAAGGCGTCAGCTTCCCGCCGGACACGTTTGCCATCGACTATACCGCGAACCGCGAGCTGAATACGAAAACCAGATAAGCTCTTTCTCCCCGTTTACGAGGAGAGATGCCCGGCAGAGCAAAGAGGGGCAGCGCTGACCTTAGCCGTTGTCGCTAGCTTGTTTTTGTCGCGCTTGGCTGGCACTAGTGCGGCGACTTTCGCCGTCCTGGACTCCGCCGCATGCCCTTCACAATCGCCACCTGGAACATCAACTCCGTGCGCCTGCGCATGCCGATCGTCGAGCGGCTCCTGAAAGAGCACGCGCCCGACGTGCTGTGCCTGCAGGAGACCAAGGTTCCCGACGAGCTGTTCCCGGAAAAAGCCTTCCGCAAGGCGGGCTACGAGCACATCCTGTTCCACGGCCAGAAGGGCTATCACGGCGTCGCCACCGTCGCCCGCCGTCCGATCGAGCTGGTCGAGAAGCGGCGGTTCTGCGAGATCGACGACAGCCGGCATCTGTCGGTCAGGGTGCAGGCGGGCGGCAAGTCGGTGCTGGTGCACAATTTCTACGTGCCGGCCGGCGGCGATGAGCCGGATCCGGAGATCAACCGCAAATTCCGGCACAAGCTCGATTTCGTCCATGAGATGAACGCCATGCCGGCGAGCCAGGACGAGCTATCCGCGTCGATTCTGGTCGGCGACCTGAACATCGCGCCGCAGGAGCATGACGTCTGGTCGCACAAGCAATTGCTCAACGTTGTCAGCCATACGCCGGTCGAGACGACAAATTTCGAGGCGATGCGCGAGGCCGGCGGCTGGGTCGACCTGATGCGGCTCAACGTGCCCGCCGAGCAGAAACTCTACACCTGGTGGAGCTACCGCGCGAAGGACTGGGAAGCCTCCAACAGGGGGCGCAGGCTCGATCACGTGTGGTCGTCAGCCAATCTGGTGCCGACCTTCACCGGCTACGAGATCCTGCAGGCGGCGCGCGGCTGGGAGAAGCCGTCCGATCATGTGCCGGTTATTGCGCGGTTCGACCTGGATTAGCGTGGGACGGCGGGAGGGGCGCCTGCTTTGCGGTCGTCATCTAGGGCGGAGCAAGGAGCGAAGCGACGCGCGCAGACCCTAGAATGACGAAGGCGCTCTCTGGCCGACGCCTACCGCTAACCCGTAAACCGCGGCGCCAATTCCTCGATGCGGGCGATCATCTGCTGAAATTCCTCCAGGATGCGCGCGTGCAGTTGCACGGCGAGGTCCGGATACTCCTCCAGGATGCGGCGGAACATCTTGCGGCTCAGCCGGATCACTTCCGAATCGACCGCAGCGGAGGCGCTGGTCAGCCGGTTGGTGTCGGCGATCAGCGCCAGTTCGCTCAGCATGGTGCCCGGGCCTGCCGTACCGATCGGGACGCGTTCACCGCCCAGCTCCCGATAGAGTGCGATCAAACCGCTGACTACAATGTAGGCAGAGTCAGCGACGTCGTCCTCGCGGTAGAGCTTATGATCGGCCTGGAGCACAGTGGTCTCGGCGCCGAAGGCGAGCAGGCGCAGCTGTTCCTGCGTGAAGCCCTGGAAAAGCTTCACGCTGGACAGGATTTGGATGTCGTCATCCAGCGCCATCCTAGCTGTGTCCCCGAGCGGTCAGTCCAGTCCCTCCTTTGGAGCGGCGCGCCCTCCTGGGCGCGCGAGAAACGCTCCACCGTGCATCGTGCGATGCGTGCAACGAGCCGATCCATCACCCTCCAGCACCAGGATCGCACCCGAAGCGGTCCCGCCCCGACCGCTCATTCCGTTTGTTTCGGCGCAATTCCGGACGGAAAACCGCCTCACACTTTTCCTGGAATTGCTCTAGATCATGAATGTTTAAGGAACCAGCTTGTAGCCGCCGCTTTCTGTCACAAGAATTTCGGCATTGGAAGGATCGCGCTCGATCTTCTGGCGCAACCGGTAGACATGGGTCTCCAGCGTGTGCGTGGTGACGCCGGAATTGTAGCCCCAGACCTCTTCCAACAGCACGTCGCGCGTCACCACCTTCTGGTCGGCGCGGTAGAGATACTTGATGATCGAGGCTTCCTTCTCGGTCAGCCGCACCTTGGCGCCGCGCGGATCGATCAGCAGCTTCTGGCTGGGCTTGAACGTATAGGGGCCTACCGAGAAGGTCGCGTCCTCGCTCTGCTCATGCTGGCGAAGCTGGGCGCGGATGCGGGCTAACAGCACGGCGAAGCGGAAAGGCTTGGTCACATAATCGTTGGCGCCGGCCTCGAGACCCAGAATCGTGTCGGAATCGGTGTCATGGCCAGTCAGCATGATGATCGGCGCCTTGTAGCCGCCCTTGCGCAGGATTTTCACCGCCTCGCGGCCATCCATGTCGGGCAGGCCGACATCCATGATGAGCAGGTCGACGACGCCGCCGCGCGCCGCGGCAACGCCTTTTGCGGCGGTCGATTCCTGCTGGACGTCGAATTCTTCGTAGAGCGCCAGTTGCTCGACCAGGGTGGCGCGCAGGTCGTCGTCATCATCGACGATCAGGATGGTGCGTGATGTCATGGATCAATCCGTTGTTTTAAAAAGAATATTCAGTTGACCTCCCCCCATTTATGCGGAAGCTCACCGGCGCAACAGCCGATCACAGTGATTTGTTCCGTGAGACAATCATACAAGAAAAAACGCGCGCGCAATGAGGCGGCCGCATTTTTGCCGAAAGCCTTGCGTGTTTTGGTCGTGCGCGCACGGCCCGGCAATCCGGCGCAAGGGTTCCTGCAGGCCGGCAAAACGGTGTTTCCCTGCGCTTTGGGGCGCGGCGGCATCACCGCCAACAAGCATGAAGGGGACGGCGCGACGCCGTTGGCGTCGATGCGCATCCTGTCAGGCTATTTTCGGGGCGATCATTTCGCGGGCGGGCGCAGGACGAGGCTGCCGATGGCGCCGATCGGTCCGGATCTCGGCTGGTGCGAGGTTCCGGACGACCGCAATTACAACCGGCCGGTTAAGATCCCCTATGGCGCGAGCCATGAGCGGATGAAGCGCGGCGACCGGCTCTACGATGTCTGCCTGGTGCTCGACTGGAACATCACGCCGCGCCGGCGGGGCCGTGGCAGCGCGATCTTCTTCCATCTGGCACGGCCGGGCTTCACGCCGACGCAAGGCTGCGTGGCTGTGACGGCGCGGACCATGGCGAGGCTGCTTCCGTTGCTGTCGGACAGGACGGTGGTGCGGGTAGTTCGGTAGTAGGGCAGTAGGGCAGTAGGGCAGTAGGGCAGTAGGGCAGTAGGGCAGTAGGGCAGTAGGGCAGTAGGGCAGTAGGTGTCTCCTTCCCTATTGCCTATTGCCTACTGCCTAATCCCTAATCCCTAATCCCTACTGCCTCTTTCCCGGTTTCTGCCAGCCCGTGCCGAGCAGGCCGATCTCGCGAAGCTCCCGGTCCATCGCCTTTGCCACATCCCGGCGCCCGGCGCCGATGTCGCGCAACTGGCTGCTGGAGAGGTCTTCGACCGACTCGTGCGGCAGCTGGGCGGCGACCCGGGCCTGGCGCAGCCAATCGCGTGCCGAACGCAGCCAAAGGGTGAGGCCGGAGGGGCGTTCCAGGGAGGTGCAGGACTTCAGGGCGATCTCAGACATGGCTCTATCCGTGTTCTCCGGATATCAAATCCGGTTTGACAGTGTTTCGATGAAGCCATCATGCCGGATTGAAAAACAAACGAGAAACGAGTAGTTCTTTTTCAATCATCAAGTTTTATTTGGAGATCGGATGTCCAAGCTGCTGCCCGGAACGCGTGCGCTGAGGACGTTCGAGGCGGCAGCCAGGCACCTCAATTTTACCCGCGCCGCCGACGAGCTCGGCCTGACGCCGGCGGCGGTCAGCCACCAGATCAAGGAAATCGAGGATCAGCTCGATCTGGTGCTGTTCACGCGCACCAGCCGCACCATCCGGCTGACGGAAGCGGGAACCGTGCTGCTCGAGGCTTCGGTCGATGCGCTCGACCTGCTGAACCGGGCGGTGTCGCGGGCGCGCAAGATGACGCGCGGCACGGCGCTGCTGAAGGTGACGCTCGACGCGCAGTTCGCGACGAAGTGGCTGATGCGGCGTGTCGACGATTTCCGCAAGCAGAAGCCCGGCATCGAGGTTCGCTTCGACATCACCTACGACGTGCGCGACTTCGAACTGGACGATGTCGATGTCGGCATTCGTTTCGGCGCCGGCAAATATCCGGGCCTTCGCGCCCACCGGCTGTTCGAGAACATCATCATTCCGGTATGCAGCCCGGCGCTGCTCGCCTCAGGTCCGCCGCTGAAGAAGCCGCGCGACCTTTTCCACCACACGCTCGCTCATATCGAGTGGTCGCGCCAGGGCGTGACGTGGCCAAACTGGCGCATGTGGATGCAGGCGGCGGGCGTCGACGATTTCGACGACAGCCGCACGCTCGTCTTCAGGACCTCGACCGACGCCACGCAGGCGGCGCTCGACGGCAATGCTGTGGCGCTCGCCGATTTCGCGATGGTCGCCAGCGACCTTTCGCAAGGGCGGCTTGTCCAGCCGTTCGAACTCGGCATCAAGGTGGCGCAGGACTTCGCCTATTTCCTTGTGTACCCTGAGGCGATCGCCGAGGATCCGCGCGTCATCGCCTTCCGGGAATGGCTGCTCGAGGAAGCGGCGAAGACGCCGACGTAGTTACAAGCGCCTCAGCCTGCGCCTGCCGGCGGGCCGAACCAGCCGATTACCGCGCCGATGATGAGCATGACGCCCAGCCAATGGCCGGCATCGATCAGCGTCAGGCCCCAGCCGAAGCCTTGATAGCGGTGGTTGACGGAAAGCGTGGTGGCGACGAAGCCCAGCCACAGCACGAAGCCGAAGATCAGCCCGGCGAGCAGGCTCGGCTCACCGCCTGTAACGGCGCCGACCACCAAGGTCAGGACCAGCGCCATGAGGAGCTCGGCGATGAAGCTGACGATGAACGGGACGGGCGAGCGTTTCATGGTTGCCGGGTCGAGCCGGGCGGCCTTCAGCCAGGGCTTGCTCAAGCCCATGTACCAGGCGGCGCCGAACAGCCACGCCACGACGGCGGCGACGATCACCGCCAGCCAGTTTATCGTTGAAAAATCCATGAAACCCCCTCCAGAAATGATGACGGATGGAACGCCTGTTCGGCGATGGCGTCAAGGAAGACGCCAGACGGTGGTGCGCTTGACTTCCGCATCCTCCAGCACGCGTGTCACCGGCACCTCGTATGCGGCAAGCGGTTCCAGCCCCGATCGCGGCAGATAGGAGCGGCCGGGATCGCCGACGACGATGTCGGCGCCGCGCTTTCTCAGCGTCTTGAACCAGGGCATCAGCCTGTCCGCGAACACCTTGTCGTAGAAGACGTCGCCGGCCAGCACGACGTCCCAGCCGGCATCGGTGCCGATACAGTCGGCGCCGAGGAATTCGGCCTTCACGCCATTGGCTTCCAGGTTGAGGCCGACCGCCGTGCCGCAGAACGGGTCGATGTCGGCGGCGACCACCTTCGTCGCGCCGGCCTTAGCGGCGGCGATGGCGACCAGGCCTGAGCCGGAGGCGAAGTCGAGCACGGTTTTGCCGCGCACCGTGGCCGGGTGGTCGAGCACGTAGCGGGCGAGCCCCTGGCCGCCGGCCCAGGCGAAGGCCCAGAAGGGCGGCGGCAGGCCGATCTCGGCCAGCTCCTCCTCGGTGCGCAGCCACAAATCATGCGCCTCGTCGGCCAGATGCAGCAGCACCTCCGGCACATGCGGCGGCGCCATCAAAGCCGTGTTGTCGAGGATGAATTTACTGGCGCTTGCCGGCGTCAGCCTGGTCACGGGGCCGGATCGAGGCCGCCCATGCGGCAGACCTCTTTCCATTCGGCCGGCGTCACCGGCTGCACGGAAAGCCGGCCGAGCCGCACCAGCGCCATGTCGGCGAGCTTGGGATTGGCCTTGACCTGTTCCAGCGTCGGCGGGTTCGGCACGTCCCTGACGGCGCGGATGTCGACGCATTCCCAGCGCGGATCGTCGGTGGTGGAGTCGGGGTGGGCGAGCGCGCAGACTTCGGCGATGCCGACGATGTCGAGACCTTCATTGGAATGGTAGAAGAAGCCGAGATCGCCGATCTGCATCGCCTTCATGTTGTTGCGCGCCGCGTAATTGCGCACGCCGTCCCATTGCGTGCCGGACTTGCCCTTGGCCTTCAGCGCCTCGAAGGAGAAGACCGAGGGTTCGGACTTGAAAAGCCAGTAGTTCATATCGTTTGTCCCGTTGCCATTGTCGGCGCGCCATGCACGGCGTTGCCGTCTATGCTTACTCTCTCGCCGGCGCGGCGGCGAGAGCAGCGAACGATCATGCGCCGGCGGGCTTCTGGAACACCCAGTTCCACGGACGGATGTGGACGCTTTCGAACAGGCCGGCCTTGGCGTAGGGGTCGGCGGCGGCCAGGGCTTGGGCGCCAGCCATGTCCGGTGCCTCGATCATCACCAGGCTGCCGTCCGGCTTGCCGTCGGCGTCGAGGAAGGGTCCGGCAAAGGCAAGCCTGCCTTCGCTGATCAGGCCTTCCAGGAACGCCGCGTGCGCCGGCCGCGTATCGACACGCAGCTGCAGGCTGCCGGGCTTGTCCTTGCAAATCAACGCAAACAGCATTTTTCCACTCCGATGGTTCAGATGTCGGTTTCGGTCTTGAGCGGGCGTGTCATCAGCGCGGTCACGGCCTGGCCGATGGTTATCTTACCGTCGAGGATGGCGGCGACGGCCGAGATGATCGGGGCCTCGATGCCGCGCTCGGCGGCGATTCGGGCGGCAATGCCGGCCGTCGGCACGCCTTCGGCCAGCGGCAGGCCGGCAAGCGGCTTGCCCTGGCCCAGCGCCAGGCCATAGGCAAAGTTGCGCGACTGCGATGACGAACAGGTGAGCAAGAGGTCGCCCAGGCCGGAAAGCCCCATCAGCGTTTCCGGCCTGGCACCGAAAGCGGCGCCGATGCGGCGCAATTCGACGAAGCCGCGCGTCACCATGGCGGCTTGGGCGCTGGCCCCAAGCCCGGCGCCGGTGACGGCGCCGGCGGCGATGGCAAAGACATTCTTCAGCGCGCCGCCGATCTCGACGCCGATCAGGTCGTCGCTCGAATAGCAGCGAAGGTTCTGCGCCGAGAAGCGCGCGGCAAGCTCGGCCGCCAATTCCGCATCGCGGGCGGCAACCACCACAGCGGTCGGCAGGCCGCGCGCGACGTCGCTGGCGAAACTCGGACCGGACAGTGCCGCGACCGGATTGCCCGGCAGGCTTTCAGCGACGATCGCCGACAGCAGCGCGCCGGTGTCGCGCTCGATGCCCTTGGCGCAAAGCACCAGCGGCACGCCTGCGGGGACGTGGTTGCGCGCATCGGCCAGGACCGCGCGCAGCGACTGCGCCGGCGTCACGGCGAGCACGCAGTCGGCGCCGTCGAGCGCCGCGGCCATATTGCTGGTGGCGGCGATGCCCGGCGCGATCCGGATGCCGGGCAGGTAGCGCGGGTTCTCGCCGCGGGCGACGGCGGCCACGGTTTCGGCGTCGCGCGCATAGAGCCGGACATCATGGCCGGCGCGCAGCATGGCCAGCGCCAGCGCCGTGCCCCAGGCGCCGCCGCCCAGCACCGCAACGCGCCAGCTGCCTGACCGCTTGCCGCTCGTTCTCTTCGCTGTCATGCCTTGGCCCCGCGTCGGCCCGAGCCGACCAGGGGCATGGAAACGCTGTCCAGCGGCCAGCGCGAACGCGGTACGAAATCGGCGGTGTTTTCGTCGGCGATGCCGGCGCGCAGCCGCTCGATGCCGGCCCAGGCGATCATCGCCGCATTGTCGGTGCAGAGCTTTTGCGGCGGCGCGACGAAGGCGAAGCCGGCTTGCGAACAAAGCGCTTCAAGCGTTGCCTTGATGGTGCGGTTGGCGGCGACGCCGCCGGCGACGACCAGCGCCGGCTTTGCCTGGCCGGGGAATTCCTGGCGGAAGCGGGCAAGCGCGCGCGCCACGCGGTCGCCCAATGCGTCGGCCACAGCCGCCTGGAAAGAGGCGCAGATATCGGCGACGTCCTGGTCGCTCAGCGGCGCGATAGCGGTTGCCGCCTGGCGCACCGCCGTCTTCAGGCCCGAGAAGGAGAAATCCGGCTGCGCAGAGGCCTTCATCGGACGCGGGAAGGCGAAACGGCGGGGATCGCCGCTGGCCGCGGCCTTCTCGACATTCGGGCCGCCTGGATAGGGCAGGCCGAGCATCTTGGCCGTCTTGTCGAAGGCTTCGCCCAACGCATCGTCGATGGTCGTCGCCCAGCGCTGGTAATCGCCGACGCCGCGCACCGCGACAATCTGGGTGTGGCCGCCGGAGACGAGCAGCAGCAGATATGGGAAGTCGAGACCGTCGGTCAGCCGCGCCGTCAGCGCGTGGCCTTCGAGGTGGTTGATGGCGATCAGCGGCTTGTTGGCGGCAGCGGCGATCGCCTTGGCGGTCATCAAGCCGACGATCAGCCCACCGACCAGACCCGGCCCCGCCGTCGCGGCAATCGCGTCGACCTCGTCGAGCGAGACCGACGAGTCGGCAAGTGCTGCCTCGATGATGCCGTCCAGCGCCTCGACATGGGCGCGCGCGGCAATCTCCGGCACGACACCGCCGAAGGCCGCATGCTCTTCGATCTGGCTGAGCACGATGTTGGACAGGATTTCGGGCGCGGAGCCGCCGTCCAGCGCCACCACACTGGCCGCCGTCTCGTCGCAACTCGTCTCAATGCCCAGAACGCGGATCAATTGGTCGCTGTCCACAAAGATTGTGTCGCCGGAGGTCTGTCGATATTCAGGTGATGCCGGCCTGCAAATGGCGGGTTTCTGCGCTTCCGGTGCTCACGTACCCAAAAGTACGCTCCGCTCCGGTTCTCGAAACCCACCATTTTCGGCTCGGCCTGACGTTGAATCTCGGCAGACCTCGAGTTCACTCGGGGGTTATCACGGACCGCGCGCCATGCAAACTTTGAAAATCGGAACACGCGGCAGCCCGCTGGCGCTCGCCCAGGCGCATGAGACGCGGGCGCGGCTGATGCAGGCGCATGGGCTGCCCGAGCGGGCATTCGAAGTAATGCCGATCTCGACCAGCGGCGACCGCATCCAGGATCGGCCGCTGTCGGAGGCCGGCGGCAAGGGCCTGTTCACCAAGGAAATCGAGGAAGCGCTGCTTGACGGCCGCATCGACATCGCCGTGCATTCGTCGAAGGACATGCCGACGGTGCTGCCCGACGGATTGGAGCTTGTCACCTTCCTGCCGCGCGAGGACGCCCGCGACGCCTTCATCGGCAAGAAGGTGAAACGGATCGCCGACCTGCCGCATGGCGCGATCGTCGGATCGTCGTCGCTTCGCCGCCAGGCGCTGCTTCGCCGCATGCGGCCGGATTTCGAGGTGGTGATCTTCCGCGGCAATGTGCAGACGCGGCTGCGCAAGCTGGACGAAGGCGTCGCCGAGGGCACCATCCTGGCCTATGCCGGGCTGAAGCGGCTCGGGCTCGAACATGTCGTCACCGACCTGATGCCGCTGGAGGCTTTCCCGCCGGCGCCGGGGCAAGGCGCGATCGGCATCGAAACCCGCATCGGCGACCGCGACGTCGAGAGAATGCTGGCGGCGATCCATCACGTGCCGACCGGCCAGGCGCTGTCCTGCGAGCGCGCCTTCCTCGCCGCGCTCGACGGCTCGTGCCGCACGCCGATCGCCGGCCACGCGACGGTCTTGGGCGAGAAACTGTCCTTCGCCGGGCTGATCATCTCGCCCGACGGCACGGAATCGCACGAGGTCCGGCTGGAAGGCGAGGCCGCGGACGCGGCGGAGATCGGCCTGGACGCCGCGCGGACGGTTCGCGCCAGGGCCGGTGCTAAATTCTTCGACGGCTGGGCCTGACATGGTCCGCGTCCTGGTGACGAGGCCGGAGCCCGGCGCGTCGCGCACGGCACGACGCCTCGAAACCTTGGGATTCCGGCCGATCCTGCTGCCATTGACCGAGACGAGGACATTGCCGGCCGAGGCGACCGTCGGCGCCGAGAGCGTCGCGGTCGCCGTCACCAGCGCCAATGCGGTGCGGCATGCGCCCGGGGCGTTGATCGCGGCGCTTGCGAGCCTGCCTTGCCACGCGGTTGGCAAAAGGACGGCCGAAGCCTGCCGCGCGGCGGGGTTCTTCTCCGTCACGGAAGGTCCGGGTGACGCCGAAGCGCTGTCCGACGCCATCGCCGGCGGCCTTGCCGGCAAGGCAATCGTTTATCTGTGCGGCCGCGTCCGCTTCCCGGTATTCGAGCGGCGGCTGGCGGCGGCGGCAGTGCATGTCCAGGCGATCGAGACCTACGACACGACAGGTGTCGACTATGGCGATGCCGACGTGGTCGCCCGCCTGTCGCGCCAGCCGGTCGAGGCGGCGCTGCTCTATTCGGCCAAGGCCAGTGCCGCGCTGGTCGACCTGGCAACGCGGCCAGCCCTGCGGCATCTCTTTGGAAAAACAGAATTTTTAGCGCTTTCGGCGCGTGTCGCCGAGCCGCTGCAGGGGATCGTCCGTCAACCGATCCGCATCGCATCCAAGCCCGAGGAAGATGCGCTGCTGGCGCTTTTGTCGCTGCCCGGCTGAGCCACGTCATCACACCGCCCCCTTTTCACCGCTTGGTGATGTGCTAGAGCATCCTGACGCTCTGGACCCATTGATCCATCCTCAAGCCATTTTGCGGAGCCCAAGCATGGTCAAGACGCCGAAGATGCGACATTCGAAGACCCGGCGCGAGCCGGTGACCATCGAACTCGAGCCCGGCGCCGTCTCGCGAATCACCGACGAGGATGCCGCCAAGGCCGAGGCCGAGGCCGCGCAGACCGACGAGGCGAAGGCGCAAGAGGCCGCAGCCGCTTCGCAGCCGGAGGCGCCGGAAGAGCCGATCCATGCCGAGCAGGCCGATATCGAGCCGTGGGAGCATAGCGACGCCGCGCAGGCAGCGGCTGACAGGCCCGAGGCCGGCAAGGACGAGCCGGAGGCGCCGTATCCCGGCGGTCCCGACGCGCCGAAGAGCCAGTCCAAGGGCTTCGAGTATAATTTTGAGGACGCCTCCGCGCCCGGCGCCGGCGCCTCCACAGAGAAGCCAAGCGAGACACGGAGCGAGGATCGCGTGCCGCAGCCTTCGCGCAAAACCGGCGTCAACGCCATCGCCGCGGGCGTCATCGGCGGCGTGATCGCGCTTGCCGGCGCCGGCCTGCTGCAGGCGGTCGGCATGCTTGGCGCGCCAGGCTCGGGCGGCGGATCCCTCGATGGCGTCAATGGCGAGATCGCTTCGCTGAAGAGCGAGATCGCGGCGCTGAAGGAAAGCGGCGATACGGGTGCGTCGGCCAAGGTCGACGACCTTTCATCGGCGCTCGACCAGGTCAAGGCCGATATAGCGGCGCTGAAATCCTCGGCCGGACAGAGCGGCGGCGGCGCCGCGCTCAAGGCGCTCGGCGACAAGGTCGGCCAGATCGAGACGGCTGTCGCCGGCCTGCAGAAGAACGGCAGCGTGGCGCCCGTCGATCTCGGGTCGCTCAACGAGAAGATCGCCGGGCTCGACGCGCTGGTGAAATCGACCGGCGACGCGGCCAAGGCCGAGGACGGCCGGGTCGCGGCGCTGGAACAGTCCGTGTCGCAGCTTTCCGGCAAGGTCGAGGCGCAGGCCTCGCAGCCCAAGATCGCGCTGGCGATCGCGGCCTCGGCGCTGAAGTCGGCGCTCGATCGCGGCGCGCCATTCGCGACCGAGCTCGATACGTTCGCGGCGATCGCGCCGGATGCGCCGGAGCTCGCGGCGCTGCGCTCCTATGCCGAAAAGGGCGTGCCGACCCGCGCCACCATCGCGTCGGAGGCCGATGCGGCCGCCAATGCCATGGTCGAGGCGGCGACACCGGTCGACCAGAATGCCGGCTTCTTCCAGAGCCTGGTATCGAGCGCGGAATCGCTGGTCAAGGTACGGCCGGTCGGGACTATCGAGGGCAAGGGCGTGCCGGAAACCGTCGCCCGCATGGAAGTGGCGGTCAACCAGGGCGACTACGCCAAGGCTCTCGGCGAATACGATACGCTGCCCGACGCGGCGAAAGCGGCCGGCGCCGATTTTGCCGGCAAACTGAAGGCGCGGCTGGACGTCGAAAAGCAGCTCGAAGCGCTGATTGCCGGCGCGACGAAGGCGTGAGGACGACAAGATGATCCGCCTCCTCGTCTTCCTCGCCGTCGTCTTCGCGCTGGGACTGGGCTTCGCCTGGCTGGCCGACCGCCCGGGCGACATGATCGTTACCTTCAACGGCTACCAGTACCAGATCACGCTGATGGTGGCGGCGGTGGCGATCGTCGCCGTGGTCGCCGCGGTGATGATCGTCTGGTGGCTGATCAAGTCGCTGTGGAACAGCCCCTACACGATCTCGCGCTATTTCCGGGTGCGCCGCCGCGACCGCGGCTACCAGGCGCTGTCGACGGGCATGATCGCCGCCGGCGCCGGCGACGGCGCGCTGGCGCGCAAGAAGACCAAGGAAGCGGTCAAGCTGATCAACTCCGATCAGGAGCCGCTGATCAATCTGCTCGACGCCCAGGCTTCGCTGCTCGAAGGCGACCATAAAGGCGCGCGGGAAAAGTTCGAGCGCATGCTCGACGATCCCGAGATGCGGCTGCTCGGCCTGCGCGGGCTCTATCTCGAGGCCGAGCGCCTCGGCGACCGCAATGCCGCGCGCCACTATGCCGGCCGTGCGGCGGCGGTGGCGCCGCAGCTTGCCTGGGCGGCAGAATCGACGCTCGAGGAGCTGACCGAACGCGGCGACTGGGACGGCGCGCTGAAGCTGGTCGAGGCGCAGAAATCGACAAGGCAGATCGAGCGCGACGCGGCCAACCGCCGCCGCGCCGTGCTGCTCACCGCCAAGGCGCAGGCGCTGGTCGACAGCGATCCGAACGCGGCCCGCACCGCGGCGCTCGAAGCCAACAAGCTGGTGCCGGATTTCGCGCCGGCGGCGGTGATCGCCGCCGATCTGGTTATCCGGCAAAACGACGTGCGCAAGGGCTCCAAGATACTGGAGGCCGCGTGGAAGGCCGAGCCGCATCCGGATATCGCCGAGCTCTACACCCATGCCAGGCCGGGCGATGCCGTGCTCGACCGCCTCAACCGGGCGAAGAAACTGCAGGAATTGAAGAAGAATCACGCCGAGTCGTCCATGACCGTGGCGCGGGCGGCGCTCGACGCGCAGGATTTCGCCACCGCGCGGCGCGAGGTGGAGGCCGCGATCCGCATGGATCGCCGCGAGGGCGCCTATCTGCTGCTCGCCGATATCGAGGAAGCCGAGACCGGCGACCAGGGAAAGGTGCGGCAGCTGCTGTCGAAGGCCGTGCGCGCCCCGCGCGATCCGGCCTGGGTGGCGGACGGCGTCATCTCCGAGCGCTGGGCGCCGGTGTCGCCGGTCACCGGCAAGCTCGACGCCTTCACCTGGCGCGCGCCGATGGAACGGCTCGGCCAGCTGATCGACAGCGAGACGGACGTTGCGGTGCCGGCGATCACCGCTGCGCAGCCCGCCGCACCCGCTGAAAAGGCGATCGATATTGTTGCCGACGCGCCCGCCCAGAAGCCGGTGCCGGCGAATGGCGGCGAGAGGGACGCGGCCGTTGCGGAAGCCGTCAGCGAAGCTGAAACCACCGGACGGGGTTCGGAATTACCGCCTTTGCCGGACGATCCAGGTGTCGCGCCGGAAGAAGAAGCGGATAAATCGCCGCGCCGGTTTCGTTTGTTCTGAGGTCGGGTTTTGGTGGGCAGGGAAAAGGTGTCGATGTTCGAGCGTGTGTTGTCCTTCCTGAGAGATCTGCCGGCTGCCGGCCATGCCAGGCCGAGCGCTGACGATCCGCGCGTCGCGGCCTCGGCGCTGCTCTACCATGTGATGAACGCCGACGGCGTGCGCCAGGACGTCGAATGGGAGCGCTTCAAGGAGATCCTGGGCGAGACCTATTCGGTGAGCGGCGAGGAGCTCGACGCGCTGGCCGCGGCCGGCGAGCGCGCCGACAATGAGGCGATAGACCTCTACGCCTTCACCAGCGTGCTCAAGCGCGATCTCGACGCCGAGGCGCGCAAGGCCTTCATCGGCCTGATGTGGGAAATCGTCTATGCCGACGGCGAGCTGCACGAGCTCGAGGACAACACGGTCTGGCGGGTCGCCGAGCTGATCGGCGTCGAGCGCCATGACCGCATCGAGGCGCGCCAAAAAGCGGCGGCCGAGGCGCCCGGCGCGCGGGGCAAATCGAGCGACGAATAACAGGACCCTTCGCCTTCCATGCCATCACGACCGAGGCCGAGACCAAGAATCCTGATCGTGCTGCATCAGGAGAATTCGAGCCCCGGCCGCGTCGGCCACATGCTCCTGGAAGAAGGCTTCGATCTCGACATCCGCAGGCCGCCGCTCGGCGATGGGCTGCCCTGCACGCTGGACGATCATGCCGGCGCTGTGGTGTTCGGCGGGCCGATGAGCGCCAATGACGAGGACGAGTTCGTCCGCCGCGAGACGGACTGGCTGCAAATCCCGCTCAAGGAGAACCGGCCGTTCCTCGGCATTTGCCTCGGCGCGCAGATGCTCGCCAACCATCTCGGCGGCAAGGTCGAGGGCCATGGCGAGGGCCTGGTCGAGATCGGCTGGTATCCGCTGAAGGCGACCGACGCCGGCAAGAAACTGCTGCACTGGCCGGAGATGGTCTACCAGTTCCACCGCGAAGGCTTTTCGCTGCCGAAGGAAGCGACGCTGCTGGCGACGGCGGAGACCTATCCCAACCAGGCCTTCCGCTATGGCGAGAATGCCTGGGGCATACAGTTCCACGGCGAGCTGACCCGGGTGATGATGCAGCGCTGGGTGGTGCGCGGCGCGCATCGCTTCGAACTGCCAGGCGCCCAGCCCGGCCGCGACCATCTCGGCGGCCGGCTGATCTGGGACATGCACCTCAGGCGCTGGCTGAGCGAGTTTTTGGCGCTGATTTTTGGTAGGCCGGCCGCGGAATAGAAATGACCTGCTGAGTTCGACCCGAAGCAGACCAATGCCTGGTGAAGGCTGAGAGGAAACGATGAGTGGGGGCAAGCGCACACGCACGCCGGTGCTCGGAGATCATAAGCGCATCAAATCGAAGCTGGTGACGCCGTTCAACGATGCGTTCGGGCCGATGCACGAAGTGTCGTGGGTCAACATGATGATCCCGGAGCTGCTGTGGATCGCGCTCGTGCAAAAAGCCTGGGGTCCGCGTCGTGGCGTCGAGATCATCACCGCCTTCACGCGCGACGTCCGAGCGAGCGATCCTACGCGCTCCCGCACGATCTGGGCGGCGGCCGGCAAGTTCGCGGGCCTGCCGACCGGCGTCCTTGCGGGCATCGTAGAAGGCCGACCCTATCGGGACGACCTGTGTGCACCGCTCGCGCCGCTCCATGCGCACTATCCTGAACATCCGATGCGCGAACTGACCTCTGGGGTGACCGAACTACCTTGTTCAGAAGACCTCGGCGCGCTCAAGGAACTGGTCGCTGAGCTGTTTGATCGCGCGTCGACGAGCGCCACCATGGTCCAGGCGACGGCGACGTGGCTCGCATTCGATGCCGAGCGGCTTAAGGTCTCAGCAGGCCTGGCACTTGCCGACTTCCCCCGAATTGAGGATTATCCCGACACCGATCAGTCGCAGCGCATAGCCGCTTCGATCCGGGCAACGCTCAACCAGATGTTCGGGGAAGTCGATCTGATCGCGTCAGGGACCGACTGGCCGATCGTCTTCTGGAACCGGGGCCTAGAACTCGAACCGTGCGAGAATTGAGATGATGAGGGTGTCGAATCGAGAGGATGAAGAAGGCATCGAACTCAGGCCGCTCATCGAGAACTATTGTGCGGATGTCGATCGCGAGTTTACCGCGCGCCTAGATGCATGGCCGCCCGATTTCGCGCAAATCCACGTCCATGAGGTGATCGGCGGTATGCTCGCGCGCGAGGCTACACTCGCCAAGGATCTTGCGCGCGCGCCGATGCTTTGGACCGGGCACAGCGCGCCGATTTTGTTGCGCGCGATGGCGGACGCCTACATTAACCTTACGTGGCTGCTACTCGACCCGGTCGAGCGCTGTCGCAAGTTTATTTTCTTCGGATTGGGTCAGGCCAAGCTCGAACTCGAGCATCGCCGCGCTCAGATCGGCACGCGCGAGCCGACGCCCCAGGAAGTGGCCATGCTGGAAGCTCGCGAGAGATGGATCGACAGCCAGCGGATCAGCGGGTTACTCGATGTCGACCTCGGAAAATGGTCGAGCATATCAGTTCGTCAGATGGCCGAGGAAGCAGGTTGTATCGACTTCTACAACTACATCTACACTCCGTTCAGCGCCTGCGCGCATTCGATGTGGCACCATGTTGCACATTACGATCTCAGGGAGTGCGGCAATCCACTGCACCGGTATCATCGTCGTCCGACCAGCGAGACATCTGCCCCGGATCTCTACTATCTGACGCTCGCCGCGAAATATTGGAGCAAGACGTTGGGCACCTTCGACCGAGCATACGGGCTCGCGATCTCGGGCCCGTCATCCTACGAGACTTTGATTGATGCCATCACCGATGATCCGCAGCCGGACTGATACGTAGTTGCATCGTAGGCACACTCAGGGTTTCGGTACGATGACCGCATAGTTCAGCGCTGAACATCTCGGTGGCGCCGAGTACGGCGAGCGCCACGATCGACAGCCAGGTGAGGGTCGAGACGCCGAAAAGCACAAAGACGACCTGCACCTGTCTCCGCGCCTATCTGCTCGTTGCTTGCGGATCCCGGGCCGAAGGCAGGCTGGCCTTGAGGAAGCGGTGCCAGGCGCCGCCGAGAACCAGCGCGGTTTCGGCCTCACCGAACCCGGCCGGGAGAAGACCTTCCGACAGCTTCGCAAAATCGAGGTTCGATCTGAACCAGGATGGCTGACCCGGAAAGCTCGCGGTCGCCTGGATCTCGCGGGTCCAGCGGCCCTCGCGCATCCAGCGCACGACGCTGTCGGGCTGGTCCTGGCAGAGATCCGAGCCGATGCCGAGATGATCCGCCCCCATGATCCCGGCCGCTTCGGCAGCCATCTTTCCGAACTGCTCCAGCGTGGTGTCCGAGCCGTTCGGGAGGTGCAGCGGATAGAGCGAAAGGCCGAGCAGCCCCTCCTTTACGCGCAATGCCTGCAATACGGCCCTGGAGACATTGCGGTTGCTGTCGCGCAGCCAGCGCGGATTGGCGTGGCTGATGACCACCGGCCGCTCCGAGAGCGCGATCGTTTCCAGCGCGGTCCGCTCGCCCGCATGCGACAGATCGATGATCATGCCGAGCCGGTTCATCTCGGCGATGGCCTCGCGCCCCATCCGCGTCACGCCGCTGTCCTCCTTCTCCATCCAGCCGCAGCCGAGCAGCGACTGGTTGTTGTAGGTGAGCTGCATGAAGCGGATGCCGAGATCGAAGAGCATTTCGATCAGGCCGATGTCGTCCTCGATCGGCATCGGGTTCTGCAGGCCAAGCAAGATCGCCGTGCGGTTCGTGGCCCGCGCCCGCTCGATGTCGCCGGCATCGCGCGCCAGAAGGATCAGGTCCTCATTGTCGCGAAGGCGCGTGCGCCAATCGACGAGGTGGCGCACCGTCTCGCGAAAACCTTCGTGATAGCCGACCGTGGCGTGAACCGCGGTCAGCCCTCCCCGGCGCATCTCCTCGAAAATTTCGCGCGACCAGTTGCAGTATTGCAGCCCGTCGATCAGCACTCCCGTCGCGTCGCTGGTCATTCGGCCACGCCCGCGTGGATGTAGGACGTCTTGACCTGCGTGTAGAACTCGACCGCGGCGCGGCCCTGCTCGCGCGGGCCGTAGCTGGAGGCGCGAACGCCGCCGAACGGCACGTGATAGTCGGTGCCGGCGGTGGCCAGGTTGACCATGACGCAGCCCGAGCGCGAGGCGTGGCGAAATTTCGTCGCGCGCGCCAGCGAGCGCGTGGCGATGCCGGCCGTCAGCCCGTAAGGCGTGTCGTTGGCCAGCAGGATCGCCTCGTCGAGATCGTCGGCGGCAATGACGCAGGTTATCGGCGCGAACATCTCCTCCTGGTTGATGCGCATGCGCGAGCGACCGTTGAGGAAGACGGCAGGCGCCATGTAGTGGCCCCGATGCGCCAGGTCGAGCGCTTCGCCGCCGGTCGCAAGCTCCGCTCCTTCGTTTATGCCAAGCGTCACATAATCGAGATTGGCCGAGAGCTGCTCGGCACTGACGACCGGCCCCATCTGGACGCCGGCCGCAAGCGCATGGCCGACCTTGAGGGCTTTGGTCTTCACCAGCAGCTTGTCGACGAAGGCGTCGTGGATCGGACGATGGACGATCAGGCGGGACGCCGCCGTGCATTTCTGCCCGGTGCCGCCGAAGGCGCCGTTCACGGCAAGGTCGACGGCACGGTCGAGGTCGGCATCGTCCATGATCACGAACGGGTTCTTCGACCCCATTTCGAGCTGCAGCTTCACGAACCGCGCAGCGGCCAATGCCGCGATGCCGGAACCGACGGCACCGGAGCCGGTGAAGCTCAACCCTTGTATGTCGGCATTGGCGGCAAGCTCGCGGCCGATCGTCGATCCCGAACCCATCACAAGATTGAACAGGCCTTTCGGGATCGCCTGCCGGCTGATGATCTCGGTCAGCGCCCAGGCGCTGGCCGGCGTGACGCTGGCCGGTTTCCAGACCACGGCATTGCCGAAGGCGAGCGCCGGCGCGATCTTCCAGGACGCGGTGGCGATGGGGAAATTCCAGGGCGATACGATCGCGACGACGCCGAGCGGTTCGCGCTCGGTCAGCACGTCGACGCCGGCCCTGACGGAATCGGCCGAGGAGCCGAGATTGCGCAAGGCTTCAGCCGCGAAATAGGTGAAGAACTGGCCGGCGCGATAGACCTCGCCGACGCCCTCGGGAAGGGTCTTGCCCTCCTCGCGCGAAAGCAGTTCGCCGAGCTCCTTCGAGCGCGCCATCAATTCGCGACCGATGGCGTCCAGAACGGCGGCTCTCGCTTCGAGCCCGGCCGCGGCCCATTCCCGTTGCGCGCCTTGCGCCGCCGCCACGGCGTCGTGGACGTCGGACGGCCGCGCCTGGGCAAAGCGCCCGACGATGTCGGTCACGTCGGAGGGATTGACGTCCTCGACCCAGTCGGCGCCGTCGCGCCATTCGCCTGCAACGAAGTTCTGACCGTTCAGCATCGTGTTCGACCTGCATCAATTCGGTTGACAACGACCTAACCAATGCTGTGAACTTCAATCAAGCTCAATTTTTGGCACAAATGTTCAGGCAAGCTTAACAGTGACCAAAACCATCAGCCTGACCGGCATGCGCAGCTTCGTCGCGGTCTGCGAGACCGGCGGCGTGCGCGCCGCCGCCGATCAGATCGGCCGTACCCCGTCGGCCGTGTCGATGACCTTGAAGCAACTGGAAGACGATATCGGCGCGCCATTGTTCGAGAGCGAGCGCAAGGGCGCGCTTTCGCCGGTCGGCCGCATCGTGCTCGACGAGGCGCGCGCCATGATCGCGCATTACGACCGCGCCTGCCTGGCAATGACCAGCTATGCGGCGGACCGGCAAGGCCGCTGCGACGTTGCCAGCGTGCCTTCGGTCGCCGTCACCTTGCTGCCGCGCGCGATCGCCCAGCTTCGCGCCGAGGGCAGCCGGTTCGACATCCACGTCCGCGACAGCGATTCCAGCGCCATCGTCGACGCAGTCGAAAACGGCATGGTTGAAGTGGGCCTGTGCGTGCTCGCGACCAGGCGGCCGCAGCTCAGTTTCGAGCCGCTGTTCCACGAGCCGCTCGATTTCGTCTGCCCGAACGATCATCCGCTGGCAAAATCCAAGCGCCCGCTGAAATGGTCGCAACTCGAGGGCGAGAGCTTCATCCGCAATGGCGCGGCCACGGCGCTAGGGCTTGCCGAGACCGAGGCGCTTGCCGCCGGCTCGAAACTCACCGCGACCAATGTGAGCTCCAATTTGGCGATGGTGGAGGCAGGGCTCGGCGTCACCATCCTGCCCCGGCTCTGCCGCTGGAAAAGCAGCCATGACGTGCGCTTCGTTCCCCTTGCCGATCCGCGCTCGAGCCGTACCGTCGGCTGGATCGCCAAGGAAGGCCGGAACCTGCAGCCGGCGTCGCTGCGGTTCATCGAATGCATTCGCCTACAGACGCAGGCGAGCGAAGGAGAGTTCGGCTATGCGGCGGCATGACTGGCGGATGACCGGATGACGCGCCTGACGCAAGCCCGCATCGAGACGCTCGCCCGCACCGCGCTGCTGCGCCATGGCGCAAGCGAGCGGCAGGCCGAGGCGCTCGCCGCAGCCATCGCGGCAGCCGAACGCGATGGCCTGAAGTCGCATGGGCTGATGTACCTGCCGACCTATTGCGAGCATTTGACCTGCGGCAAGGTGCTGGGGCAGGCCGAGCCGCGCCTGACGCGGCCGGCTCCAGCGGTCGTCGCCGTCGATGCCGGCAATGGCTTTGCGCACGCGGCAATCGCCACCGGCATGCCGCCGCTGATCGAGGCGGCGCGCTCGCAAGGCGTGGCGGCTTTGGCTATCCGCAATTCCTACAATTGCGGCGCGCTCGGCTATCACACCGAACGTATCGCCCGGGACGGCCTGGTCGGTCTGGGCTTCACCAACGCGCCGGCCTCGATTGCGCCCTGGGGCGGCCGCAAGGCGGCCCTCGGCACCAACCCCTGGTCGCTGGCGGTTCCCGACGGGCACGGCGGCGCGCGCTTCGTCATCGACCAGAGCGCCAGCGTCGTCGCCAAGAGCGAGGTCATCAAGCGGGCCCGCGCCGGCGAGCCGATCCCGCCCGGCTGGGCTTTCGACGCAAGCGGCGAGACGACCACCGATGCCGGCGAAGCGTTGAAGGGTACGATGGCGCCGGCAGGCGCCTACAAGGGCGTCGGCTCTGCATTGCTGGTGGAGATCTTTGCCGCGTGCCTGACGGGAGCCAATCCCGGGCTGGTCGCCAGCCCCTTCTCCGGCACGGCCGGAGGCCCGCCGGGAACCGGCCAGTTCTTCCTGGCGGTCTCGCCCGAGGCGACATCGGCCGGGGCATTCGCGGGCAATCTGGAAACCGTCGCCGGCGCCTTCACCGGCGATACCAGGCTTCCGGGCACAAGGCGCTTCGGCGCGCGCGAACAGAACACCAAAGAGGGCATCGAGGTAGCGGCGGAAACGCTTGCCACCTTGGAAAAGCTCGCAGGGACCGCCGCATGACGGCGATCGCGCTGCGCCCGCCCGAGATCGTCATGCGCCTGCAGCGGCTGGGCGCCGCGCATCCGACACGGCTCAGTTTCCTGCGCCAGCTGATCCGCCGCGCCACCAGGGAGAAATGGCGTGTGCGCAAACACCTGTTCGATCTCGACGACCAGGGGTTCGGACGCGCGGTCTATGCGGTCGAGACACCGGCAAGGACCTACAGCCTGGTCGCGTTCTCGACCCCGCTCGATGACGAGAAACGGTCCGACCGGGTGATCGCGCAGGCCTGGGACACAAGCTACGTGCTTTACGACGGATTGCCGGACGCCGCCGAAATCGCACGGCTGGAGGCAAATGCGCCGCTGCAGGAGGCAGGCCGCTATACGAGAAGCGAACTCGTGCTGGCGCGTGCCAACAAGAGCGTGCGGCTGTTCGAGGAAGTCGCCGCGGCACTGGCACAGGGACGACAGCCGCACGAGGAGCAGTTGCTCGGCGTCGGCTATCTGCTGCGCACCACGGCTGTTTACGGCAATGGCAAGTTCGGCATCGCCGATCGCGACGAGATCGCAACACGGCCGGAGCTTGCGGGATCCTTCCAGGCGGAAATGCTCACGGTCTGGCTGATCCGATCCTTCACGCTCGATCTTGTCGACCACATCGCCTATCGCCGCAATCCGGCCGGCGCGGCTAGGCTGGCGCCGGATTTGCGCCGAGCGCTCGGCGTGGGCAATGCGACGGGGCTCGGGATGGCGCCGTTTCTCGTGCGCCATCCGTTGTTGACGCACAGCTGGTTCCTGGCCCGCGAAACCGCGCTGGCGCGGGTGCGCGCCGAACCGCAAGCCGGCGCGACGGAACGAGACGTTTTCTTGAAAGCGCTCGCCGATCTGCGGCAGCGCGTGGCTCGCTGGCATAGCGACGATGACCGCCAGGCCGCCGCGACCTTGTCGCTGGCCGCCGATCTCGACGCGCTGGCCGAAAACCTCGACCGGCTTCTGGCGCAGCCCTGCCCCTGGGATGCGAGCTATCGCTTCGCGGAAGAAAAATTCTCGCTCGAGGGGCAGGAGGCCTGCGTCTCGCTGATCCTCGAGCCGCACGGTGTCCTGATTGACGAGCTCGGCGACACGATGCAGGCCGACGAGACGCCCGGCCATGCCATTGACGGCACCATGAGCTGCGCCTCGCTTCGTCAGGCGCTTCTCGCCTCCTATTCCTGGGCGGCCAAGGTCGACTTCGCTGAGCCGTCCGCCAACGCGCGCTTCTGGTATGTCTCGGCGGAGAAGCTCGAGCCCCGGCTCGGCGAACGCTTCGAGGAGGACGGCGCCGATCTCGAACAGCCTTTGGCCACCGCGCGCGACGCTCTCAGCCTGGCGGCCGCGCTGGCGCAGGAGCCACCCACGGCCAGCGTCGCGGACTTTCTGCTGCGCCGGCCCGAATGGCGCCACGCGGTGCGGCGCGCCCAGATCGTCGCCAGGTTTCCCTATGCCGAGATCCACGACAATCTGATCGGCGCCGACTTGCGGCCCGTCGACATCTTGCGCGCGAAGCTCGCTTTCTTCGGCGCGCGCAGCTTCGATCCGCGCTCCGACCGCTGGCTGCGGATCGCGCTGTTCAGCGGCGAGCCCCTGATCGAGGATGTCGCCGCCATGGCGCCGGCAGGAGAGGCGGCGTGATCGACCTGTCGCTCAACGAGGTGGAAACGCTGAGCACCAAGGCGGCGCGGGGCGCTGGATTTTCATGGGGACTGGCCGAGGATATCGGCCGCGCGGCACGCCGGATCGCGGTCGAGGACGACAACTGGGGCTTGGCCATGCTGAGCCTTGCCAAAAACGCGCAGTCCTTCGCGGCGCCCGACCCTGCCCGCGCGGCGCGCTGGCGAAAAGGCGAGACGGACAAGCCGGCCGAAACGCCACTTTGCCCGATCCGAACCGCGGCTTTGCTGCTCGACGATCCGCTTCCAGCGAGCGCGCTGCCGTTGGCGATCATCGGTGTCGGCCTGCCTATCTGGCTCGACGCCATGCTGCGCCGCTCGGCCATGCGCATGGCGCGGCCCGTGGGGCCGGTGACGCGCGCCGATGTCGTCATCGAACGCCGCCCCGAAATCGAGCAGCCGGCCGCGGGCCGGCGCGGCGCGATCGACGAGCGGACGCTTGCGGCGCTCAATTCCTTCGCCGCCAGAACCTATGTGCCGGAAAGCGAAGGGTCGCGCGTGCGTGGTGCCGGCGGCGGCCGGGTGGACGACGAATAAGGGGAGAAAAAAATGAGCGCAGCCGACGGCCAGAAGATCGCCATGCGCGGAGCGGGTTATTACTCGGCCAACACCGTGGGCGCCAAATACGTCATCGACAAGGTCGGCGATCTCGTCGTCGAGGCCGTCGCCGGCATGCCCCGGCTGGCCGACGGCCAGCCATTCGCCATCGCCGATTTCGGCGCGGCCGACGGCGGCACCTCGATGGACATGATGCGGCGGCTGGTCGGCGCCGTTCGGGAGAGGGAACCGGACCGGGCGATATCGATCACCTACACCGACCTGCCCCACAATGATTTCTCGACGCTGTTCCGGCTCAGCCAGGGACTGCTTGGCACCTCGACGGAGGTTCCGCTGGCCGAGACGCCCGGGCTCTACATCTTCGGCAGCGGCACCAGCTTCTATCGGCAGATCGTGCCGGACAATTCGCTCTCGTTCGGCTTTTCCGCCACGGCGATGCACTGGATCAGCAAGCGGCCCTGCATGATCGCCGACCATGTCCAGGCTGTCGGCGCGACCGATGCCGAGCGCGCGCAGTT
Source organism: Mesorhizobium sp. B3-1-7 (assembly GCF_006439385.1). Taxonomy (NCBI): domain Bacteria; kingdom Pseudomonadati; phylum Pseudomonadota; class Alphaproteobacteria; order Hyphomicrobiales; family Phyllobacteriaceae; genus Mesorhizobium; species Mesorhizobium sp. B3-1-7. The sequence continues at coordinate 28,902 of NZ_VFTL01000038.1, read as the reverse complement.
TCGCGCCCAGGGGCTGCGCGACTGGGAGACGATCCTGCTTGCCAGGGCGCGCGAGCTCAGGTCGGGCGGCAGGCTGGCGCTGGCCAATTTCTGCGTCGACGAGGAAGGGCGCTATCTCGGACATACGACCAGGGTCGATATGTTCGACGGCTTCGCGCGCCATTGGCGCGATCTGGCTCGGGCGGGGCGGATCAGCGAGACGGAATATGTCAACGCGACGTTCCAGCAGTTCTACAAGACGCCGGGCGAGTTCGCGGCACCCTTCCGCGATCCCGCTTCGACGGTGTCGCAGGCCGGACTGAGGCTGGAAAACATCTTCACCATGGTGACGCCGTGCCCCTATGCCGAAGCCTTCCGGGTCCATGGCAATGCGCAGACCTTCGCCAGGGCCTATGTGCCGACGCTCCGCTCCTGGTCGGAAACCGTCTTTGCCAACGCGCTCGACCCGTCGCGTCCCGTGGCCGATCGTTCCGCAATCGTCGACGCTCTTTACGGCGCGTACGAAGCCGATGTCGCGCGCGCGCCCGAAGGCCATCGGATGGACTACGTCCACTGCGTGACGGAGATCGTCAAAGGATAAGTGGTACCGAGACCTATGCGCCCCGCACTTGCGCCTGGTCCCGGTCGTGGGACGTCAAGGAGGCCACGCCGAACTTCGCGCCGCTCGGTATCAGGTGCTTGTGCGAAATCCCCGGAGTTAAAGAATTTCAAGGCACTGGTTCAGCGGTAAGTTCCTGTATTTTCCCGAGGAGATTTTTGACGAGCAGCTGGTAGACGCGCGTGAGTTCGTCCGGTGATAATTCAACTCTGATGTCGTACTTGCCGGAATAGTTCACCTGCAGATCGACGGTTCCGAACAGCGTCGTTGCGCCATCGCGAATGTCGGTCGCCACGGCCATGTTCGCCAATGGCTGATCCAGCAGAATGACGCCTGGTTCTCCGGGATGATTGTGCGTCGTCGTGCGTATTTTCACAACGTAATCCTCCTGTCAGGTGAGAGCCCGGCTCTCCACATCGGTATCGGGCCCTGTCCAAAATAGAAGCCGTCCCCTCAAAACGCGAGGAACAAAAATGGATGGTATCGGCGCGGCCACGAATCTGTGTTATGCGCCGCCCGATCAATCAAAGGACGACACCCTGTGAACGAACTGACCGTGGCCGAGGCGACCGAAAGCATCTACGCCTCACTCCGAGCGGACAATGCCGACCTCGATACGCATATCGCGGCACTCAAGGCAGCGCTGGCGCGAGAGGGGAAAAAACAGGCAGTGTTCGATCCAACCAGGCTGGTGCAGAACAACCGCGCCGGCCGCAAGCTGATGCAGGCCTATTTTCGGCAGCGCGGCGTTAGCGTGAGTTTTTCGGAGTAGAGGAACTGCAAGCGAAGCGATCTCAATCGGGCGTTGGCAGTGCTCTGCCGCAGGCCGATGAGCGCCAACGACGCGGACGAATTGGTGCGCGGCGAGGCGACGTTTCGCTGGCGCGCATGTATCCCAACCAGGCCTTTCGCTATGGCGACAATGCCTGGGACTATCGCCCCTCTATCCGTAGCTTTGCATCAAGGTCTTCACGAGCCCCGTGGCGGTCGTACGACTGCGCCAGATCATGCAAAGCACCGGCGAGGTGAGGGTGGGTTACTTCTAGTGCACCGGCGTGATGCCGATAATGCGCCGCCAGTGCGCGTTCCTGGTCGCCCCCCTCGTAGGCTCCCCGTGAATGCACGCCGCGCTTGTTCATGCTCCCTGTGTAAAACCCTCCAAGCATATCTTCGGAAGAAGTGCGCTCCAGGAGAGCCCGGGCAGCTTCGCCCGGCCACAAACCGTCAGCACCATCCGGCGCATGGGCCAAGATTTCTCCCAGCGTGATGTCGCACACCGCAAGCCGATCTTGCTGAGCGGCGAGCCGCCGGGTCTCTTCCACGAATTGAACGGCTTGATCGAGGTCGATCGAGCCATCGGCACTGGTGCCCGGCTGACGCTCGCAGGCGTGTAGGATATGCCAAGCATTCTCGGCGGCGCCTCGTTGCCTATCATCTGCTTCTCGATCGGAGCCGCTGTGCGGTTTGTAGATGAGACAGAGGAGTTCGACAAACACCTCTGGTCGTGACATGAGAACCCGGTACAGTGTCTTCGCGTGCTGCTCTCCCTCGAAGCCGAATGCGCGGATTATCGCGAACTCGAGTTGAACGAGCCGCATCTCGTCGATCGCTCCCGAGTCTTCGAGATAGTCGATCGCGCGTTGAAAGACGTAACTCTGAGGGATATGGCCTTCGGCCACTTCGAGTCCCTTCATGACCCCTTCTAGCATGTCTATGACAAGCTCGGGGTCATAGGGAGAGAACTTGATATGGCAGGCATTCAGCGCGGATACCGGCCGGCCGTGCGCGACGAGCTTGCGGATTGCTGTCTCCATCTCTACCGGGTTGTCGAGCCACAAATTGTTGGTGCAATTTGACCAGAAGTATTCGGACCTGCTGATGCCGTCGGCGCGATCCCATATCTGCGGATGATGAGGGCACAGGACGAGGAGGCGCGCCAGCCAATCCGGCACATGCCCCGCCGCAGGTGCGATCTCGAAGATCCTCCCGAGGGCAGCACTGCGTTCTTCCGACGACATACAGCACAGGATGGCGGCCGCAACGGTCGTTCGAACTTCTCCGCGGTGAAGTTGGCCCGCTTCCTCGACGATCCACCGATCGAGTTCCTGCTCCGGTAGCTTGATATGCGGGAGATGGCAGCCAACGGTCCAGGCATCCGCGTGAAGGGTGGCGAGCTTGACAACGCCTTCCCAACCAAGCGCTTCGAATACGTCCCTCAGCGCTGCGCGGGCGGTTTGCACCCCTTGGCGCTCTTCGGCGTCGAGTTCGGTTCCTCGTGTGCGGATTGGAAGTTCGACCCAACTGCTCCGGAACAGCCAAGCGTGCCTGACGATGACGTCGTCCGGTTCCAGGTCCGCATAGACGGCCTCAAGCGGGTCGAGCAGCGTGCTGAGTGTCGCATCGTCACGCTTCTCGTCATAGTTGCGATGCCAATGCAGCTTATGACGTATGGCCGAACGGAGCACTTCCTTGTCTTCATCGCCTAGCGCCCGGCATTCCCAGATCAGCTCGATGATCCGTTGCTGGCGCGGCGTGTCGAGTGTGGCGTATTTGGCGATGAGCTTCGTAATGCGTTGAGCATGGCCTCGCGACATCTCTATCTGGCGATCGATTACCGCGGCCACCATCGTGTGACGCTCCAGGCCGGTCACACCATAGCCGGCGCCCGCATCGTCGGACCGCCATTTGGGCCGTGCGATATGGTTGGCGAAATCGGGGCCGGCTCCGGTCAAGCTGTCGAGAAGCTGATAGGCGGCATCCGGTGTCTGCTCGATCAGGAAATCGATCGCGCTGATCCGTTGCTCGACCGTTGCGGCGGTCTGCGGGAACCACGAACGGTAGAGATCGAGCAACGAGCTTCTGGGTTTGTTGCCCCAGTTTCCATCGATCTCCACGGCGGACAGTTTCGCCAGTATCAGCGAAACTCGTCGCAACCGGTTCGGAGCCCAGGCCAACGTCTCGAGTGCCCAAAGCATCCCGGCGTGCCAGCATCGGCTGCCGATCCCTGTGCTCTTGGTTTCGGCAAAGACAGAAAGCGGACCGCTGCCAGGTCTGCCTATGCCGAATTCGACCGCCGTCAAAAACTCGTGAGGGCTTGCCTCAGCCAGAGCGGGGAGTTGGCTGGCCAAGGAGAGCCAGCGAACCCGGTCGCCATCGCGAAGCAGATTGCGCACGAGGCGATCTATACGACCTTGGATGTCGATCGCTATGAGCGCGGGGACATCGACGCCGCGCGCCGCAAGTTTGATGAGCGTGTCGCACAAGGCGTCCAGCAGCAGTCCACTGATCGGCCGCACTTTGCCATGAATGGCAGCGGCATAGCGGTCTTCCTCCGCTAGTTCGAGCTGCGGATCGGGCGCGGCGAGGACAGCCTCCAACTCGGTGAAATAGCGATCCAGCTGCACCAGCGTGATGCGTTCACCGAAAATGGCGAGGAGCTCAAGCGCAGACTTCGCTTTCCAGACCGTGCCGATGTGCAGCAATGGCGAATCGTCAAGCCGCTCGAGCGCGAGCAGATCGGTTTCCAACTCCTCATACGGCCTGCCGCTGATCCGCGCGACGATCTCAGCATCGCTCGGCTTGCTGGTCGACCAGCCTCCGACGAGGCAGACCGTCGCCAAGGCATCGGCGGCCGGGCTATCGAGCCAGCTTGGCCGTCGAATGGCTGGATTGATCGCGTGCTGGCGCCGAAGCACAGACCAGGAGCGGCCGCAAAGCGTCGACAGGCGCCGCGTGTCATTCTCATCGAGTCCGATGAGCTGGAGCGCCTTTTCGAACTCGCCGGGCAATGCCCGCTCCAGCACCATCTCGGCATCGTTCAGCCTTGCGGCGAGGCCCTTGAACTGGCGGGCCATGTCGCCCGACGCGTACGGCACCACCAACGCCAGTCGATCCCTAACCGCTGGCGCCTCGGCTACGGCCGGTGTCGCAGCTACCGCAACCCCGATGCCTGCATTCTTCTCGACATAGCGCCAGCCGTCCGTGCTAGTGACTATGACCGATTGGCTGGAAATATGGTCATTTTCGAGCAGTGCGGCCGCTGTGAAGGCAACCGCTTCCTCGACACTGTCTGCCTTGATCGCTAGCGGCTCGGTCGCCGTTCCGCCACGAATCCGTTCAACCCGATGAACCAGCTTTGTCGCCTGGTCGATCCGACCAGTGAGCAATGCTGCGGACATGATCTTGGGAGTGCATTGCGCACCCCACTTTTCCAGATACGCGGCCAGGCTCTCGACACCGGGGCCGACGATGCCAAGTTCTTCGCCGAAAGCGAGCGCTACCGCCGGGCACTGTTCGAGCCACTGCTCCAGGTCGTCAGCGTCATAGGCCCGAACGTCCTTCCACGAACCTTCCGCGATTTTCTCGTCCCGCCAGCGCGACTTAGCCGCCCAACGGCGGGCGGTGACAGCAACGAAGCTACGCTCTGCTCTGATTTCCGGCGACGTCGCTGATGTACGCTTGGCGAAGTCTTCGTTTGCCTTGGTAATGGAGTCAGCGCGACAGCTTAATTCCCAACAGGAATGGCCGACAGGCACCCACGCGTTGCCCGTTTCGCTGTGCAGCTCTCCGTCAAACCCCGGCAACGCGACGGATTCACCAGCCGGCATCGCCATCTGCGTCACGGTCGAGACGCTGTGGATCAGCCGGCGTAGGAGCCGAGGCAATTCTGCCTGAGCTGGTGTCGTGTTGGCCCAACTGGCAATCTGTGTAGCAGTAACCATGACGCCAAGATAGCGTCTGGGAGTGCCGAACGGAAGAAGAACAGGACGACGCTTCGTGGCTGTGGAAAAGCGAGTATCGGCGCAAGCTGCCCGGCCCGAGCGTCGGATCCGGCGGCTCAGATAAAGACCCAATCAGTTGCGGCTGTTGAGGTGCTGTACCTGGCGCAGCGCCGGGAACAGATAGGCCCACAGGCCAGCGACGGCGATGGCGCCGATGCCGCCGATCACCACTGCGGGAACCGTGCCGATCAGCGCCGCCATCGTGCCGGCGCGGAATTCGCCGACCTCGTTGGAGGCGCCGACAAAGACCTGGTTGACGGCGTTGACGCGGCCGCGCACCTCGTCCGGTGTCCAGAGCTGGATCAGCGTCTCGCGGATATAGACGCTGAACATGTCGGTGGCGCCGAGCAGGGCGAGCGCCACGATCGACAGCCAGGTGATGGTCGAGACGCCGAACAGCACGGTGAAGGCGCCGAACAGAGCGACGAAGCCCAGCATGATCTTGCCGGCATGGTCGCGGATCGGATGGCCGGCAAGCCAGACGGCGACGCAGATAGCGCCGATGCCCGGCGCCGAGCGCAACAGGCCGAGCCCCCAGGGGCCGAGCTCCAATATGTCGCGCGCATAGACCGGTAGCAGCGCCGAGGCGCCCGACAGAAGCACGGCGAAAAGGTCGAGCGAGATCGCGCCGAGCACGATCTTCTCGCCCCAGATATAGCCGAAGCCGGCAAACAGCGTCTGCATCGTCGGCTTGTCGGTGGCCGTCTGCTGGGCGGGCTTGGGAATGGTGAAGATGAGCGCGGCCGCGGCGAGCATCAGCACCGCGGCGGTAGCGTAGGCGACTTCCGCCGAAACGCCGTAGAGCAGGCCGCCGGCGACCGGGCCGACGATGGTCGCCGTCTGCCAGGCCGACGAGTTCCAGGCGATCGCGTTGGCGAAATCCTCCTGCGGCACCAGATTGGCGAACAGCGAGGAGGAGGCCGGGCCGTAGAAGGCGCGGGCGATGCCGAACATCACCAGCACGATGAAGATCGGCAGAGGGCTGGTCAGGCCGCGCAATGTCAGAAGCAGCAAGGCCAAGGCGCAGCCGGCCTCGACCAGAGTCGCCAGCGTCATGATCAGGCGGCGGCCGAAGCGGTCGGCGACCACGCCCGTGACCAGGACCAGAAGCAGCGAAGGCAGGAACTGGACGATGCCGACAATGCCGAGGTCGAACGGGTCGCGGGTCAGGTCATAGACCTGCCAGCCGACGGCGACCGACACGATCATGGTGGCGAAGGTCGTGAGGAAGCGCGCCGTCCAATAGCTGAGGAACGGGCGGTGGCGGAAAGCAGCGTAGCGCTGCTCCGGCGATATTTGTTCTGCGGTCATGGAGGTAGGCCCCGTTTCGAAAAACATTGGCCAGCGGGGCACTTCCCGAACGGGCGCTGTTCCGGCCAATGAAACTTAATAAAGTTCGCGGCGCATATGCTTCAAAATCGAGTTTGGATCAAGGGCTTTTGGACTTTTCAGCCGATTGCACGAGGAAGTTACCGCCTTAGAGCAGCCGAGATGGCCGCCAACCCGCCGCGCAACTCCGCTTCCTTCGGCCAGCCGAAGCCGAGGCGGAAGAAGCGTTTTGGCATCTCGAACCAGTGGCCGGGACCGACATAGGTGCCGTGCTCCTCCAGCAGCCTTGTGTAGAACTTGTCGAGGTCGAAGCCGGCATCGACGTTGAGTCGCGGGAAGCCGACGACTCCGCCTTGCGGCCGCACCCAGTCGACGAGAGGTTCGCCTTCGATCCAGGCCTGGACGATGTCGCGGCGCCTGGCCATTTCGGGGAGAAGCGAGGCGAGAAAGGCGTCACGGCGTTCGAGCGTAGTGCGGGCGATCGCCTCGTCGATGACGCTGCCGCAGATGCCGATCTGCTCCTTGGCGGCGAGGAAGGTTTCCTGCAGTTCCGGATCACGGGTCACCAGCCAGCCGATGCGGATGCCCGGAATTCCGAACGCCTTGGACAGCGAGCAGACGTTGATCGCGCTTGGGCTGAGCGAGGCCGCCGCGGGCAGGCGTTCGCCGTAGGAGAGGTCGCGATAGGTCTCGTCGACCAGCAGCCGGCACTTGTGATGTTCGGCGAGCGTAATCAACGCGTCGAGATCGGCGCGTGTCATCATCGTGCCGGTCGGGTTGTGCGGGCAGGTGACGCTGATCAGTTTCGTGTTCGGCCGCAGCTCTGCCTTCACACGGTCGATGTCGACGGCAAAGCCCTGGTCGAAATCGAGATCGACATAGGAGATGGCGCAGCCGATCGCCTTGGGTGTCTCGATGTTGGTGGCATAGTTCGGCCGCACGACCACGAGATGGTCGCTGGCCGAAAGCAGCGCGGTGGCGATGATGAACAGCGCGCCGGCCGCACCCGCTGTCACAAGCACATCGTCGGGAGAAAGGCCCCTGTCCTGCCCGGCGATCAGCGCCCGCAAGTCCTTGTCGCCGCGATGCTCGCCATAGAACAAGGTGAGGTCGGGCAGCGCGAGGCCGATGTCGGACAGTTTCTGGTCGGCGATCGAGCTTTCGGAAAGGTTGTAGCGGATGCGGCCGTAGCCGTATTCCTCCGGCGCTTCCTTCTCGATCACCATCCTCGCGTAGTTCATGGCTATGTCCCCCAGCGGTTGATCGTTCATGGAAACGACAAACCGATCGTCCTGTTTGCAACCCGGACGCTTCACGCTTTTCCTGGAATTGCTCTGGTCTCCGGCCGTATCCAAGCCATAAAAGCAGGAAGCCGGCCAAGGCGGATTCCTCGGCAGGCTTGCTTAAACCATTGGTGCAGGCGCGTTATTTCAGGCCGTCGCCTTGGCCTTCCTGCCCTTTGCGGGCTTCGCCGGCACCGGTTCCGCCTTGCGGCCGAGGCCGATCGACTTGGCGAGCTGCGAGCGCGACGCCGCATAGTTGGGCGCGACCATCGGGTAATCCACGGGGAGGCCCCATTTGGTGCGGTAGGCTTCGGGCGTCAGGCCGAAATGCACGCCGATATGGCGCTTCAGCGATTTGAACTTCTTCCCGTCCTCGAGGCAGATGATGTAATCCGGCGTCACCGAGCGCCTGGGATTGACGGCGGGAACCGGCGGGGGCGCCGCGGGCTCCGCCGGCCGGCTTATCCCGCCGATCGAGGAGGCGACGCTGGCGATCAGTTCGCCCAGGCCCGAAGCAGGCAGGCGGTTTTTCGCGACATAAGCCGATACGATGTGAGCGGTGAGCTCGAGCAGGTCCACTTCCCTGGCTGTGCTGGTGTCCTCGTCCACGTAGTCCCTCCATATTGCCGCAAGGCCGCGAAAACGCTGCGGTCTTCGCGGTGTGTAATGTCAAAGCGCCGCGAGCGTTGTTTTGCGAATCCGGAAAGGTGCTTGGCGCCGCAGGCCCGCGAATTCCTAGTCGGCAAATCTGCGCGACGCAATGATCTGTCGTGTCATTACACGCTGTTTTGAACAATTATACTGAAATGTAACAATATCAGACGATCAGCGCCTTGTCGCGCCATAGTCGAAATCCACCCGCGAAAGCGCGAGTGTTGTCGCCGCGCCGGGATTTTTCAGGCAATTCATCGAGCTTGTCGACATTGCCGCCGCCGATCACGACATAGTCCGGCTGCAAGGCGGCGCGAAGCCTGTCGACCACGTCGAATACGTATTTGCGCCATCTCTTCTTCCCGCGCTTTACCAAGCCGCGCTCGCCGACATAATCCTCGAAACTGGCGCCTTTTTTGTAGGGCAGGTGGGCAAGTTCCATGGGCTGCCCGACATTCTTGATGATCATGGCGGCGCCCAGGCCCGTGCCAAGGCCGAGGAACAGCATGCGGCCGCCGTCATAGCTGCCGATCGCCTGCATCAGCGCGTCGTTGACCAGCTTCACCGGCTTGCCGAAGGCGGCGGTGAAATCATAGCCGTTCCAGCCCTTGCCGAGATTGAAGGGGTCGAGCGAGGGCTTGTTGTCGCGCACGGGACCGGGATAGCCCATCGAGATGACGTCGTAGTCCAGGTCCTCCGCCAGTTTCTTCACCGAAGCGACGACCTGGTCAGGGGTCAGGCTCGGCCCGGACGCGACGCGGCGCATCTCGCCGCCGGCGCTGGTGAGGATTTTTACATGCGAGCCACCGACATCGATGGCGAGCACGATCGGATCGCTGCTCGCCGCGGCGGTTTTTGCTGTCTTCGCCATCCCGTCCTCCCCGAAGTTACTTGCTCGGATTGATCCAGCCATCGGGCGGGCCGAAGCCGTTCATGGCATCGGCCGGCCCCCAGGTCTTGGGCGCATAGATTGCCGGCGCCGTGGTGTCGCCGAGCACCGGTCCGACGATGCGCCAGGCAAGCTCGGCCGCGTCCTGGCGCGTGAAGAGCTGGCCGTTGCCGTTCATGGCGTCGCCGATCAGCCGCTCATAGGGCGGCATGTCGCCCTTGGTGTCGTCGAGCGCGGTCAGCTCAACCTGCTCGCCGATCATGTCGTCGCCGGCGACCTTGCGCTGGGCGCCGATCGAGATCGCCACCTGCGGGTCGATGCGGAAGCGCACATAATTGGCGTCGCCCGGCTTGATCGGGTCGAAGACGTCGAGCGGCGGCCGCTTCATCCGCACGATCACCTCGGTGGCATGCACCGGCATGTTCTTGCCGGCGCGGATGAAGAAAGGCACGTCCTGCCAGCGCCATGTGTCGACGAAGAAGCGCACCGCCGCGAAGGTCTCGACCGGCGAGTTGGGCCTGACGCCCGGTTCGGCCAGATAGCCGTCGAACTGGCCACGCACGACATCGCCCCTGGTCAGCGTGCGGATGGCGCGCAGCACCTGCACCTTCTCGTCGATCAGGTCGTCGGCCGAGCGGCCGACCGGCGGCTCCATGGCCAAAAGCAGCAGGATGTTGAGCAGGTGGTTCTCGATCACGTCGCGGATGCAGCCGACATCGTCATAGAATTTGCCTCGGCCCTCGACGCCGAAATCCTCGGCCATGGTGATCTGCACGCTTTCGACGAAGTTGCGGTTCCAGATCGGCTCGAGGAAGGCGTTGGCGAAGCGGAAATAGAGGAGGTTCTGGATCGCTTCCTTGCCGAGATAGTGGTCGATGCGGAAGATCGACTGTTCGTCGAACACCAGATGCAGCACCCGGTTCAGCCAGCGCGCCGACTGCAGATCGTGGCCGAACGGCTTTTCCACCATCAGCCGCGCGCCGCGCGCGGTGCCGGACTGCTCCAGTCCTTGCACGACGGTTTCGAACATGGTCGGGGGGACGGCCATGTAGTGCAGCGGCCGCTGCGCGGAACCCAGCGCCGTCTTCAGTTTCTCGAAGGTCGCGCCGTCGCGGTAGTCGCCGCTGACATAGCGCAGCAGCGAGGCGAGCTTGGCAAAGACCTTGTCGTCGATCGAACCCAGCGCCGTGACGATGCCGTCGCGGGCGCGGTCCACCAGTTTGGGGAGTTCCCAGGGGTCGAAGGCGACGCCGATCACCGGCTCGGTCAGCGTCCCCTTGGCGACCATCTGGTAGAGCGCCGGGAAAATCTTCTTGTGCGCAAGGTCGCCGGTCGCTCCGAAAAGCACCAGCGTGTCGGACCTCTCCTGGCTCATGCCGTTTCTCCCCTCACGCCTTCGGCTTTTCGATATGGCCGCCGAAGGCGTAGCGCATGGCGGACAAAAGCTTGTCGGCGAATTGCGATTCGCCCTGCGAGGAGAAGCGGTCGAACAGCGCCGAGGACAGCACCGGCGCCGGGACGCCGGTGTCGATCGCCGCCTTCAGCGTCCAGCGGCCTTCGCCGGAATCGGAGACGCGGCCGCCGAACTGGGCGAGCGCCGGATCGCTCTTCAACGCGCCGGCGGTGAGATCGAGCAGCCAGGAGCCGATGACGCTGCCGTGCCGCCAGACCTCGGCGACGGCGGGCAAGTCGACGTCGAACTGGTAGTATTGCGGGTTTTCCAGCGGGCTGGTCTCGGCGTCGGCGGTGCGCTGCCTTTTGCCGGCATTGGCCGACTTCAGGATGTTCATGCCCTCGGCATAGGCGGCCATGACGCCGTATTCGATGCCGTTATGCACCATCTTGACGAAGTGGCCGGCGCCGCTCGGCCCGCAATGGAGATAGCCAAAGGGCGCCGTGCCGGCATCCTTGGGCGGGTTGGCGCCCGCATCGGCGCCTGGCGCCAGCGTGGCGAAGACCGAATCGAGATGCTTAACCGCATCGTCGGGGCCGCCGATCATCAGGCAGTAACCCCGCTCCAGGCCCCAGACGCCGCCGCTGGTGCCGACATCGACGAAGTTGATGCCTTTCACCGCCAGCTTCGCCGCCTGGTCGACAGCATCGTGGTAGTAGGAATTGCCGCCGTCGATGATGATGTCGCCCGGCTCCATCAGTGCTGCGACCTGGTCGACGATCTTGCCGGTGATCGCGGCCGGCAGCATCAGCCAGGCGCAGCGCGGCTTGGCGAGCTTGCCGACGAATTCCTCCAGCGAGGCCGCGCCAATGGCGCCGTCCTTGACCATGCCGGCGACGCTTGCCGAATTGATGTCGTAGACGACGCATTCATGGCCGTCGCGCATCAGGCGCCGCACCATGTTGGCGCCCATCCTGCCCAGTCCCATCATTCCGATCTGCATGGTTTCATCCCGATTGCTTGAGGAAAGAAGAAATCTACTGGCCCTGTTGCGTCGATTTATGACGCGTCGATGCCGACGCTGAAGTCGACATTCTCCCAACGCATCGCCCCGGGCCAGAAAAAAGTGAAGACGATGGTGGTTCCCGGCCGCAGGCGGCTAACGGGCAAATCCACCAGATGAATGCCGAACGCATTTTCGGCCGTCCTGCTGTCCTGCACGGTCAGCCATTTGTCGCTGCTCCAATGGACGACGCCGGGCGCCGACAATTCGACGCGAAGGGCCTTGCCGGCGGGAATGGAGCGGATCTTGTTGTTGAAGCGCCAGATCCGCAACGGCGAGACCGTCCTGCCCCTGATGTAGCGCTCGACGCCCTGCGGCGGCAGGTCGAAGACGGCGCCGTCGCGCAGCGAGCGCAACAGCTTGATGTGCTCGGCATGCGCCCAGACCAGCGGCATGGCGCTGCCGGAAGGGGCGCCCAGCCGCAATTCATGGTCCGGCATGTCCGGGCGATCCCAGACCTGTTCCGGCAGAAGGCCGCCGACGCCCGCCGAGCGTTCGAAAGTCTCAAGCAGTTGCGCCGCTTTGTCCTTGCGGCCGGCGGCCAACTCGTAATGGGCGCGCTCGCCGGCAAGCAGCGGCCACGGCCGCCCCCGGCCGGTGCCGTCGAAGGGTGCCCCGTCCTCATGCTCGCCATAGCCGTCGCCGGTATAGCGGTACCAGAGCGGCCCTTGCGGCAGGTCGCGGCGCAGCTCGGCGTCGATCGCCTTGACGGTGTTGAGGATGCGCGGATCGTCAGCGGCTCTGAGCCCGAAACGCACCAGCGCCAGGGCATCCGGGCTGATGATGGCCTCGGCCGGTCTGTCGGTATCGGCCGGCGGCCGGTTCTTGATCGGCACGAAGCCGTCCTTCGGCGACGCGGCGCCGCCATCGTCGGGCGGGGCGATACGGACATAATAGCCTTCGATGCCCGCCCTGGCGCTTGCCGGGGTGCCGGTGACATAGGTCCAGCGCTCGATCTGGTCGTTCCAGCAATCGGCGATCTCGCGCAGGTAGTTTGCCGGCTCATTTTTACCGGAGGCGTCCAGCATGTCGGCAGCTGCGAGCAATGCGGCTATTTCCACGGCCAGCGTGAACGGGCTGTAGCCGGCATCCTCTTCCCAGCGATCCTCGCCGGTGACCGGGCCGTTGCGCACGACATAGGCGGCCGCGTTCTCGATCATGGTCAGGAAGTCGGCGAGCCTCGACTCCGGCAGATGGCCGGCGCGGCGCAACGCATCGGCAAGCAGCAGCGGAAAGGCGCATTCGTCCATCTGGATGCCGGGCCAATAGGCGGTGCCGTCGGACCAGCAATTCTGCGGCCAATGGCCGTCCGGCTGCTGGATCGAACGCAGATAGGTGAGGATCTGCAGCGCCTGCCTGCCGTCGCCGGCGGCGAGGAAGCCGCCCGCCGCCTCGACCAAGTCGCGCGGCCAGACGAGGTGATAGCCGCCGAGATCGTCGTCGCCCTTGTTGAAACCCCAGGGGATCGACAGGCTGGCGACCGCGGCGCCGGGCCTTGCGAGGGAGAGATGCGTCGCCAGCACCGCGCTGCTGACGCGGTAGGCGTTCAGACCGGAGGCGGCGTGACGGTCGAGTCTTTCCAGCCCTGCCTGGAATGTCCGCCAGGTCTCGACATAGGTTTTCGCCGCCGGCTCGAAACCCTGTTGCAGGCTTGCAAGCGCAAGGTCGGCGGCTTCCTCCGGCGAAGCGCCGAAGCCCAGCGCCAGCAAGGCAACCGTCTTGCCGGCCGAAAAGCCGATCTCGCCGGTCAGCGCGACATTGCCGTTTTCGGCCGCCCGGCTGGAGGGATCGAGCCCGCCATTGTCGTGCAACTGCTGCCAGCCGTCGGAGAAGCCGACATAGCCGGCCGAGCAGGCGCCCCAGGGCAGGGAGGAGGCGAGCGCGAGCGAGACGCCGCGTCCGGTGGCGAAAAGAATGCGCTGTCCCTTGTGCTCGCCGATCCAGGCGGTGTTGCCCATGCCGGCATTGACGAGATGCGGCGCCAGCAGCGCGTAGACGCGGTAATCGGCAGCCTGGCCCTTGAGGACGGTGAAACGCATTTCCTGCAGCAGGACGGATCGTTTCGAATCCGTAACGATGCGCTTCTCGATCTTGTAAGCGCCGTCGGAAGCGGTGTTGGTCAGTCGGTAGCCGGGGACACCGTCCTCGAAAGGTTCGACGGTGTGGGCCGCATCGCGCTTTTCTTCGGAAAAATAGCCGCCGGGACCGGTCACGACCAGCCCCAGGTCACGCGTGCAGGCGCTGTCGAGGCGCGGATAATAGATTTCGTTCAGAATGCCGTGACTGATGGTGAACCAGAGCGGGCTTTTTGCCGAAAGCGCGGTGCCGACACCGCTTTTGGCGCTTGATGTCCAGCGTGCCGGTATTCCGGGCGCGCCTCGAGCAACGGTCGGCGTCACTGCCATGCAATCTGTCTCCTGCCCGTGTTCCTAGACCATGACGCGGCGGCTTATCAATCGTCGCACCGCAAGTTGATCGACGGCGCCAAGGCTTTGCAGTTGACAGCTTGCGGTTCGTCTGAATTTGTCTGACAATAGATAAAAAACAGGGACTGCACGTAACGATCATCAGGCAATATCAGCAACCTCGGGAGGAACCGACATGAAGAAACTGCTCGTATTGAGTGCACTTGCGGCGATGCTCGCCTCGGGCACCGCGCTTGCCGACACCAGCGGCAAGAAGATCGCCTTCTCCAACAATTATGCCGGCAATTCGTGGCGCCAGGCGATGCTCGACAGCTACGGCATCGTCACCAAGAAGGCGGTCGACGACAAGATCGTCGCCGCAGCGGACGTCTTCACCACCGCCGACAAGGAAGTGCCGACCCAAGCCGCGCAGGTGCAGAACCTGATCCTGCAGGGCTATGACGCCATCGTCATCAACGCCGCCTCTCCGGATGCGCTCAACGGCGCCATCAAGCAGGCCTGCGATGCCGGCATCACGGTCGTCTCCTTCGACGGTACTGTCACCGAACCCTGCGCCTACCGCGTCGTCGTCGACTTCAAGGACATGGGCAAGCAGGAAGTCGAGCAGATGGCCAAGTTCCAGCCCAAGGGCGGCAATCTGCTGGAAATCCGCGGTCTCGCCGGCACCTCGATCGACGATGCCATCCATGCCGGCATCCTCGAAGGCGTCGCCGCCCATCCGGAGTTCAAGATCGTCGGTTCGGTGACCGGCGACTGGGACCAGACCACGGCGCAGAAGGCGGTGGCGACCATCCTGCCATCGCTGCCCGATGTCGTCGGCATCGTCGACCAGGGCGGTGACGGTTATGGCGCCGCGCAGGCCTTCGCCGCAGCCGGCAAGCCGCGCCCGACCATCATCATGGGCAACCGCCAGGACGAGCTGAAGTGGTGGAAGGAGCAGAAGGAAAAGGACGGCTACCAGACCTGGTCGGCCTCGATCGCGCCCGGCGTGTCGACGTTGGCCTTCTGGGTGGCGCAGCAGGTGCTCGACGGCCGCAAGGACATCCCGCACGATCTTCTGGTGCCTTATCTGGCCTTCACCCAGGACGATTTCGAGGCCGCGCTGCCGAACATCAAGGAAGGCGGCGTCGCCACCCACGAATACACGCAGGAAGACGCCATCGCGGCGATCAAGGCCAACATCAAGCAATAGCGTCGCGAGCGTTGCCAGCCGCATCGCCAACCGGATATCGTCGAGGATGCTCCAGGCTATTGCGGATATCGTCAGACTGGACGGCGCCGAAAAGCATTTCGGCGCCGTCCGGGCGCTTAACGGCGTCGACTTCCATGTCGGCGCCGGCGAATGCGTCGGGTTGGTCGGGCATAACGGCGCCGGCAAGTCGACGCTCATGCACATGGTGGCCGGCACGCTGCGGCCGGATGGCGGGCAGATCGCCGTGCGCGGCAATCAGGAGGCAAGCTATTCGGTGGCGCGGGCGCTCGAGCTCGGCATACGCTGCGTGTTTCAGGAACTGTCGCTCTGCCCCAATCTCAGCATTGCCGAGAATACGCGCATCAACCATCCCTCGCTCGCCGGTTTCGGCTGGCGGCGCAAGGCCGCGGATCTCATCCGCGCCAAGCTCGACGAGATCTTTCCCGACCACGGCATTTCGGCGGACGACATTGCCGGCGACCTTTCGATCGGCAGGCGGCAGATGGTCGAGGTGGCGCGCGCCTTCACGCTGACCCGCGAGCCGCTGCACCTTGTCATCCTCGACGAGCCGACCTCCTCGCTCGATGCGCATACGGCGGGGCAATTGCTTTCATTCGTGCGCCGCTTCGTCGAAAAGGGCGGCAGCTGCATCCTGATCTCGCATGTGCTGGGCGAGGTGTTGCAGAACGCCGACCGCATCGTGGTGATGCGCGACGGCAAGGTGGTCGCGGCGGATGCCGCCAATGCCTTCGATCGCGATAAGCTGGTCGCCGCTATGGGTGGCGCCGAAGGGCATCACAAAGCCGCCGCCGAGGCCCGCAAGAGCGAGCCTGGCGCGCTCAGGGTTCGCGCGCGCCCGGCCAGGCAGCAGGACGGCAAGGAGCTGGTCGCCCGCGCCGGCGAGATCATCGGGCTTGCCGGCCTTGCCGGGCACGGCCAGACGGACCTACTCCTGGCCATATTCTCGGCCGCCTCCCGCGCCAGGGCCGGCATCGAGGTGACGGCGCCGGTGGCGCTGGTCGCCGGCGACCGTCAGTCGGACGGCATCTTTTCGCAATGGTCGATCGCGCAGAATATCGGCATCCGCTCGCTGGCCCGGCTGCGCAACGGCCTGCTGATCTCGCCGCAGCGCGAGGCCGAGCTCGCCGAATTCTGGAAGAAGAAGATCGGCATCCGCACGCCGGACATGAACAACAACATCTTCTCGCTGTCGGGCGGCAATCAGCAGAAGGCGCTGTTTGCCCGTGCGCTCGGCTCCGACGCCGAGATCGTGCTGATGGACGACCCGATGCGCGGCGTCGATATCGGCACCAAGCTCGAAGTCTACGATCTCGTGCGCGAGGAGGCCGCCAAGGGCCGCACTTTCCTCTGGTACACCACCGAGACCGAGGAGCTCGACAATTGCGATCATGTCTATGTCTTCAAGAACGGCCGCATCGTCGCCAATCTTGGGCGCGACGAGCTGACGGAGGAAAAGATCATCCAGTCCTCGTTCGGCGATGCGGCCTGAGATGACCGCGATCGCTCCCGGCACGCTCCCGAAATCCTCGCCGCGCGGCAGCGCTGCCCGAGCGCGCCTGCTGCGCGGCCTCTTGCCGGCCTTGTCGCTGGCGCTGGTGCTGATCGCGATCGCCTGGCTCAATCCGCGCGCCATCAGCTATTTCGGCTTCAACCTGATGCTCAACCTGGCGATCCCGATCGCGCTGGCGACGATCGCGCAGATGTTCGTCATCGCCGGCAACGAGCTCGACCTGTCGATAGGGACGTTCGTCGGCTTCGTCGGCTGCGTGACTGCAACTTGGCTTAGGGATGCGCCGCTCATCGGCATCGTGGTTCTGCTGGGATCGATCGGCGTCTATGCCTTGCTCGGCGCGCTGATCCATCTGCGCAATTTGCCGTCGATCGTTGTCACGCTCGGCATGAGTTTCGTCTGGCAGGGGCTTGCCATCCTGGTCCTGCCCAAGCCGGGCGGCAAGGCGCCGGACTGGCTGCTTTCGATCATGTCCTTCAAGCCGCCCTACATCCCGTTTCCGATCCTTGCCGCGCTGCTGATCGCCGCGGTCGTGCATTTCGGCCTGATGCGCACCTCCTATGGCGTGATCCTGCGCGGTTCCGGCGGCAACGCCGCGGCGCTCAGGCGCGCCGGCTGGTCGCTGCTCCGCACCAAGGTCGTGCTGTTTGCTCTGACAGGCCTGTTCGGCGTGCTTTCCGGCATGGCGCTGATCGGCATCACCACCTCGGCCGACGCCAATATCGGCAACGGCTACACGCTGCTGTCGATCGCCGGCGTCATCCTCGGCGGCGGCGAGTTCGTCGGCGGGCGCGTGTCGCCGATCGGCGCGGTGCTCGGGGCGCTGACGCTGGCGCTGGCCGCATCACCGCTCTTGACCTTCATGCACATCCCGCCCGACTGGCAGGTGGCCGCCAATGGCGCGATCCTGATCATCGTGCTTGCCGCGCGGGTGCTGATCAGCCGCAGGGAGCGGTAAGCGATGGCCTCGCTGCGTATGCTGCTCGAAAAGCCCTGGATCTGGTCCTTTGTCGGCGCGCTGATCGTCTGGCTGGCAACGATCGTCTTCACCGGCGGCTATGGCGCCGGCGGCATGGTCACGGCGGCGCTCTCGCTTGCCGTCTTCACCGTCATCGTCGGCGTCGGCCAGATGTTCGTCATCACGCTGGGACCCGGCAATGTCGACCTGTCGCTGCCGGCCAATATCGGGCTGGCCAGCGCGGTCGCCATGAAGGTGATGGGCGGCAGCGATGCCATGATCGTCGTCGGCCTGCTCGCGGCACTTGCCTGCGGTGCCGCGATCGGCGCCATCAACTACCTGCTGATCTGGGCGCTGAGGATACCGCCGATCATCGCCACGCTGTCGGCGAGCTTCATCATCCAGTCGGTCGACATCAGCTATGGCCGCGGGTTGCAGATCAAGCCGCCGCCGGGCTTCGCCGACTTCACCAACTGGCAGGTGCTTGGCATTCCGGTGCTGGCGATGCTGACGGTGGTCTTTACCATCGGCGCCGCACTTGCGCTGCAGCGCATGATCTACGGCCGATCGGTGCTGGCGATCGGCCAGAACATCCGCGCCGCCTGGCTCGCCGGCGTCCATGTCGGCCGCATCCGCTTCCTCACCTACACGCTGTGCGGCGCGCTGGGCGGCATCGACGGGGCGCTGCTCGCCGGTTACTTCCGCGGCGCCAATGTCGACATCGGCAACGAATACCTGCTGGCCTCGATCGCGGTCGTGGTCATCGGCGGCACCTCGGTCGCCGGCGGCAAGGCCAACGTGCCGGGCGTCTGGGGCGCCGGCCTGTTCCTGGTGCTCTTGCTCACCATGCTCAATACCTTCGGCGTCAGCGCCGGCGTGCGGCTGGTGCTGACCGGACTGATCATCGTCGGCGTAATCACGGCGGCCGGCGGCGAGAAGGCGGTGCGCTAAAGCGTTTCACCGTTTCACGGAAACGGCGAACCGCTCTATCTCTTTGTTTTGACGCAATTCCGGACGGAAGGCTACGGCGAAACCGCTGAACCTAACCGCTCACTTTTCCTGGGATCGCCTTAATTCCCCGACACAGGGATTTTGAAAGGTTGCCGTTTGTCTTGGCGCAAGATTTTCCGTTCATGTCCGTGAAATCAGCGCAAACGCCGGGGATTGGTTGAAGCCGCCGCAACCTCGTCATTCTATGGCGGAGCAAGGAGCGAAGCGACGCGGCGCAGACCATAGAATCCATTCCGTGACGTCAAGGCGTCGCCACGGTGCAGAATTTTGCTCCGCTGTACTCCCTGGTGAAGGTAACGGCATGGATTCTAGGGTCTTCGCGACGGAGCTTCGCTCCTGCTCCGCCCTAGAATGACGATCGCGATGGGCGTTTCGGCCAATCTCGAACGCATGCACCTGCCAACACAAACAAAGCCGACCGGTCAAAATCCCCGTGCAGTGCCACTGAGCAAACGGTCTTCCGTACGGGATTGCGTTGAAGCCCTATTTAGCGGCCTTGGCCCGCGCGATCGCGTCGACGATCATCTTCTTGGCATATTTGGAGCCGTGCCAGCCCTCGATCTTGACCCACTTGCCGGGCTCGAGATCCTTGTAATGCTCGAAGAAGTGCTGCACCTGCTGGCGCGTGATTTCCGGCAGATGCGTGTATTCGGTGACGTTCTCGTAGCGCAGCGTCAGCTTGGGCGAGGGAACGGCGATCACCTTCTCGTCCTGGCCGGCATTGTCTTCCATGATCAAGACGCCGATCGGCCGCACATTGATGACGCAGCCCGGCACCAGCGCGCGCGTGTTGCAGACCAGAACGTCGATCGGGTCGCCGTCGCCCGACAGCGTGTGCGGCACGAAGCCGTAATTACCGGGATAGCGCATCGAGGTGTGCAGGAAGCGGTCGACGAACAGCGTGCCGGCCTCCTTGTCCATCTCGTATTTGATCGGCTCGCCGCCGATCGGCACCTCGATGATGACGTTGACGTCGTCAGGTGGGTTCTTTCCGGTCGCAATCGCTTCGATACGCATGATCTATCCCTCTCTCGATTCCAAGACCGATAGCGGGCGAAACGTCATGGTGCAATGCGGTGAATAGCACTGAACGCTAATGAAAGCGCACAGTTTGTGATGGCCTGTAACTTAGGCGACGCTAGTCATTCCAGACGAAGGCGACCTTCTTCAGCGCCTTCTGCTCGAAGACCTCGACGCCTTCGGCGATATCACGGCCGCCATTGCCGGCATAGAAGGCCAAGGCGTTGTGGTTGTCTTCCAGCGCCCAGACCACCAGGCCACGCAGGCCATGGTCGGCGAGCCGGGCCTTGGCCGCCTTGAACAGGCGGCTGCCGAGCCCGATGCCCTGGTATTCGGGACGCAGGTAAAGCTCGTAGATCTCGCCCTGCTGGCGGAGCTCGCGGGCGCGGTTCTTGCCGATCGTGGCATAGCCGGCGACCGTCCCGCCGATCTCGACCACCAGCACGGTGGCGGCGCGGCGAATCGCGTTGGCCCACCAGTCGACGCCGCGGCGGTTGATCATCGAGGTCAGCGTGCGGTGCGGGATGATGCCGGAATAGGCGCCGCGCCAGGCCTGCTGGTGCACCTCGGCAATGGCGCTCGCGTCGCGCGGCTCTGCCTTCCGGATGTCGATCGTCAGCGTGTTCATGATTGGTTAACCATAAACCCGCATCGGCTGATTGCAAAGAGTCCGCCAAACCCCTTCGACGCTTTCGCACAGGCGAAAGGCGCGTGGGCGGACAAGGCGCCTAGAGCCGGATGATTTCAGGTCGAATCGACCTGAAATCTGAATCCGTCTCTAAATCCAAGAGATAGAGCATGATGTCGCCCGAAAACCGCTTCACACTTTTCGGCATCATGCTCTGATCAGATTTCGACAAGATGATCGTCGAGCTCGTTGGCGTCGCCTTCGGTCACCGGGAAATGCTCGGCGAGCACCGCGCCGACCGTGCCGATGGCCTTGACGAAGCCGTCGGGCAGCCGGTCGTCACCGGCATGCTTCGTCAGGTCGCGCACAACGCCGTCCCAGACATGCTGGCCGACCTTGGCATCGATGCCGGAGTCGGCGACGACCTCGGCATAGCGCTCCGCGATGGAGACAAAGATGAGCACGCCCGTGCGGGCCTGCGTGCGGTGGACGTTGCGGGCCAGGAACTGCTTCATCGCATTGGCGTGCGCCGCCTGATAGCGCAGCCTTCTCGGCACGAAATGAATGCGCAAGGCGGGCAGAAACCAGAGCAAGGCGAGGACCGAGGCCTGCGCCAGCACTTGTGCCAGGACGAAATGCGGCAGCCGGATGGTCAGCCACAAGCCCTCCAGCCCGTAGGCGACGGCAAGGCTGGCGATGAACAGGCCGATCGTCGTCGTGAACGCAGCCGGAAAGAAGTAGCCGTCGCTGGCTCGAGCGACGACGCAGTAGATCTCGCCGTCGGTCCTCAACTCGGCCGTCCGGATCGCCTCGGCGATGCGGTCATGGTCCTCGGCGCTTATCGATCGCGTTGCCATGATGCCTCACCAGCTTCCCGAGGAGCCGCCGCCACCGGACGAGCCGCCGCCGCCGGAAAATCCGCCGCCGCCGCCACCCGACGACCAGCCTCCGCCGCCCGACGACCAGCCACCGCCGCTCGACGAGGAGGATCGCCGGCCAGGCTCGAAAGTCATGCCGAGCCAGCGGTAGCGGCCGGGTCCGATCTTCTGGCCGAAGATCGGCGGCAGCACCGTCATCGCGATGCCGCCGAAGAAGATCAGCGCCCAGATGGTGATGAAGATGGCGAAGAACAGGTCATCGGAGTTGAACGGCGCCTGCTCGTTGCGCTTGCCGCGCGCCTCGAGCTCCTCCGGATTGCCCTCCAGCACCATGATCATGTCGTCGACAGCCTTGGTGATGCCGCCGGAGAAATCGCCGGCGCGGAAGGCCGGCACCATGTCGTTCTCGATGATCAGCTTGGTGTGCAGGTCGGTGAGCGTGCCTTCGAGACCATAGCCGACCTCGATGCGCATCTTGCGGTCGTTGGGCGCCACCAGGAGCAGCACGCCGTTGTTTTCCTTGGCCTGGCCGAGCTTCCAGAAGCGGAACAGCCGGTTGGCGTAAGGCTCGATCTCCTCGCCGCCGAGGCTGGGTATGGTGGCGACGACGATCTGGTCCGAGCCTTTTGTCTCGAAGTCGGCAAGTTTCTGGGTCAGCGCCGCGCGCGTGCCGGCATCGATGATGCCGGCGTTGTCGACGACGCGGCCGGTCAGCGCGGGGAGGTCGGCGGCGAGCGCGGCGAGGGGGAGGAGGAAGAGAGCGAGCAAAACACCGGCGAAGGCGCTCCGGCACACCCCCCTCTGGCCTGCCGGCCATCTCCCCCGCAAGGGGGGAGATTGGACTTCAATGCGGTCTTCGCCAATCGCCAACGTTGCAGGAGAGGCGTCGGCAAAGAAGCTGCTAATCTCCCCCCTTGCGGGGGAGATGTCCGGCAGGACAGAGGGGGGTGTGAAGGAACTCAAGGCCTGCAAGCTCGATTAAATTTCAGTCGAGGCTCTCACCCGCCCTGCTTGGTGGGGCTCGTGCCGAAATCGACCTTCGGCACCTGCATCTTGTCCTCTTCCACCGTGAAGTTGGCGTAAGGTTCGTTGCCGCGGAACCACAATGTCGCCCACAGCACGGACGGGAAGGTCTTCAGCGTCAGATTGTAATCCCTGACCGCCTGGATGTAGTCGCGCCGCGCCACCGCGATGCGGTTCTCGGTGCCTTCGAGCTGCGCCTGTAGCGCGAGAAAATTCTGGTTCGCCTTGAGGTCGGGATAGGCTTCCGACACCGCGATCAGCCGCGACAGCGCGCTTGTCAGCCCGGCCTGGGCATCCTGGAATTTCTTCAGCGCCTCTGGATCCTTCAGCGTGTCGGGCGTCACCGTGATCTGCGTCGCCTTGGCGCGCGCCTGGACGACCGCATCGAGCGTATCCTTTTCATGCGAGGCATAGCCCTTCACCGTCTCGACCAGGTTCGGGATCAGGTCGGAACGGCGCTGGTACTGGTTGAGCACCTCGCTCCAGGCCGCCTTGGCGTTCTCTTCCGCCGTCGGAATGGTGTTGTAGCCGCAGCCGGCGAGCAGCGGCAGCACAAAAGCCATCATCAGGAAGGCAGGCAGATTGCGGAAGACGGAAGGTGGTGAGAGGCGCTCTGTAATCATGGTTGGTCCCTCGACAGAAGTTGCATGCGAAGCATTACCACAATCCACGCGTAAGAAAATGTCCGGCCGATGACGCCGATTCCGGCGCGGGCGCGACCCACTGTGAATAGTCGAGCGAACAGGATTCCCTCTCTTTGTTTGACGCAATTCCGGTCGGAAGGCCACGGCGAAGTCGCCGAGTCTAAACGCTTCGCACTTTTCCTGGAATTGCTCTAAGCTCCGGGCAGGAAAGGGCAATTGCATGGCCGAGCGCCGGGACGACGAGACCGAATCGCGCCGCATCCTCGAGCGCGTGGCGCGCGAGACGGCGCCGGGCGGCGCCTCGTTCATCGCACGCACGGCGAAGGACGCGCGCGACCGTGTCACCGCCGCCGACGCCGACCGCGCTGATCCCATCGAATATTGGGGAACCCGCATTGGCCGAACGCTCGGTTTCGTCATTGCCATTGGGCTATTGGCCTGGCTGGTGTATGCCGCCACACGTGGCGGCTAGGATTCAGATTCCATGAATGCAGAAAAAACCGACGCGCCGCGCGCGGTCATCGTCATCTCCAGCCATGTCGCCCGCGGTTCGGTCGGCAACCGCGCCGCGGTCTTTGCGCTGGAGACGCTGGGTTTCCCGGTCTGGGCGGTGCCCACCGTCATCCTGCCCTGGCATCCGGGCCACAGCCGGGCCACGCGCATCGTGCCGCCGCTCGATCAGTTCAAGGCGCTGATGGCCGATCTCGAGCGCGCGCCGTGGCTGGGCGAGGTAAGGGCCGTGCTTTCGGGTTATCTCGGCGAGGCGGGCCAGGCGGAAGCCGTCGCCTCGCTGGTCGCCGCCGTCAAGGAAAAGACGCCGAATGCGCTTTACGTCTGCGACCCGGTTATGGGCGATTCCGGCGGGCTCTACGTGCCTGAACCGACGGCCGTTGCCATGCGCGACAAATTGATGCCGATCGCGGATATCGCGACGCCCAACCGCTATGAGCTGGAATGGATGGCGGGCGCGCCGTTGCCCGACATCAAGGCGGTGACGGCGGCCGCACTTCATGCCGGCCCTTCGACCATGCTGGTGACCTCGGCGCCCGCGATGATGATGGGCGGCACCGGCAATTTCCTGCTCGACGGCAGCCAGGCGCTGCTTGCCGAGCACCGCGTGATCGAGAAGCCGCCGAATGGGCTCGGCGACCTGACGGCCGCCGTCTATCTGGCGCGCGTTCTCTCCGGCCAGGCGCCGGTCAAGGCGCTGCAATCGACCACCGCCGCGGTCTACGAGATCCTCGCCCGCACCGCCAAGCGCGGCGGCGACGAGCTGCAGCTCGAAACCGACGCGCAGAGCCTGTCGCATCCGATGGCCATGGTGCAGCTGCGCCACCTGCTGCATCCGGGGCGGGACAAGCGGGCGTGACGCCAGACGGCGGCCTGGCCGGCGTCGACGGCTGCAAGGCCGGCTGGATCGCCGTCCACCGCGAAACGGGCGTCGCGCCGTCGGTTTCGGTCTTCCCGAGCTTCCAGTCGCTGCTCGACGCGCTGCCGAATGCCACCATCGCCGTCGACATGCCGATCGGCTTGCCGGATTTTTCGCGCAAGGGCGGCCGCGGGCCGGAAGCGCTGGTGCGGCCGCTGCTCGGGGCGCGGCAATCGAGCGTGTTCGCCATCCCCTCCCGAGCGGCGCTCTATGCCGACACCAGCGACTTCACCACGATCGAGGCCTGGTATGCGGCGCACCGGCTGGCAAGCGCGGTGGCGATGGAGACCTCCGACCCGCCGCGCGGCGTTTCGATCCAGGCCTTCGGTATTTTCTCGAAGATACGCGAGATCGACCAGTTGGTGATCGCACGGCCCGATTTGCGTCGCCGCATCTTCGAATCGCATCCGGAAATGGCGTTCTGCCGGCTGAATGGCGGCACGGCGATGGCCTTGCCGAAGAAGATCAAGGGCGCGGTCAACCCGGCCGGCATGGAGGAGCGCAAGGCGCTGCTTTGCCGGCATGGCTACGAGAAAGCCTTTCTCGACCAGGCAGCACCACGAGGCGCCGCGAGCGACGACTTCCTTGATGCGGCGGCGATGATGCTGATTGCCGGCCGTATCGCCAACGGTGAGGCGAAGCCTTCTCCGGATCCGCCGCTGGCCGACCGTTTCGGCATCCCCGTTGCCATCTGGGCGTGACGCATATCGGGCCGAGCCATGATTGCCGCAACGATTGCGACGCAGCGATCCGCAATTCGGCATTGCCCGCGACCGGCTTTTGCCGTTAGAGCCTTTTTCCATCGCAACGAGCTGCCGCCCCAACCCCCGGAAAGGCTCTAGCCGCCAATGCCCCATCTGCCCGAGCACCTGCTGAACGGCTACCGCAACTTCATGACCGGTCGCTATCCTACCGAAAGCGACCGCTACCGCTCGCTGGCGCGGGAAGGCCAGGCGCCGGAGACGATGATCGTCGCCTGCTGCGATTCCCGCTCGGCCCCGGAAGCGATCTTCGACGCAGGGCCGGGCGAGCTCTTCGTGCTGCGCAATGTCGGCAATCTGGTGCCGCCCTACGAGCCGGACGGCGAGTTCCATTCGACCTCGGCCGCGCTCGAATTCGCCGTGCAGAGCCTCAAGGTGAAGAACATCGTGGTGATGGGACACGGCCGCTGCGGCGGCATTCGCGCCGCGCTCGACACCAATGCGGCGCCGCTGTCGCCCGGCGATTTCATCGGCAAATGGATGAGCCTGATCGCGCCCGCCGCCGAGACGGTGGCTGCCAGCACGATGATGACGGCGACGGAGCGCCAGACGGCGCTGGAGCGCATCTCCATCCGCTATTCGATCGCCAATCTCAGGACCTTTCCCTGCGTCTCGATCCTCGAAGGCAAGGGACGGCTCTCGCTGCACGGCGCCTGGTTCGACATCTCGACCGGGGAGCTCTGGGTGATGAACAAGAACACCGGCGATTTCGAGCGGCCGGAGCTGTGACGGAGGGATAATGCCCCGGAGCGGGTGGAAGGTCTTTCTCGCGGCGACGTTGCTCATGTCCACGATCGCCCGCGCCAGCGCCGATGACGGCGCCATTATCGACCGCTGGTACTCGGCGCTGCTGGTCGCCGACCGCACCGAATTGTCCGACCTGCTTGCCGACGACGTGCGCATGAAGCTCGACGACATCGGCGTCGTCCAGACCAAACGGGACTTCATCGCCTCGATCGACGAATGGCAGGGCGCGGTCGCGGGCGCCGCGATCAGACACCGCGTCGAAAGGAGCGAGAACGGCGAGACCACGGTGCTCGCCTGCTACGACTTCCCCAGCAACGACACGCTGGTGCGCGAGACCTTCACCGTCGCCGGCGGCCGCATCGTCGCCAGCACCCAGACGGCGGTGGCGCAAGATTGCAGCGCCTATTGAGGCGAAGCCCGAGTTGCGCTGTACGCGACACCGCCCTACATCCGGGCTGCCCTCCGCCTATCGAAACTCCCCGATTGGATCTGCCCATGTCAAAAACCGTCGATCTCGCCGCCCATCCGCTGACCGTCTGGCAGGGGCCGCTCGGCCTGCCGGATTTCTCGCGCGTCGGCGACAATGATTTCGGACCTGTCTTCGATGCGGCGCTCGAGGCGCACCAGGCCGAGATCGACGCGATCGCCGGCAACAGCGAGACGCCGACCGTCGAGAACACGCTGGCAGCGCTCGAACTCGCGGGTGAGGCGCTCGACCATGTCTCGTCAATCTTCTGGTGCCGCGCCGGCGCCCATACCAACGACACGATCCAGGCGATGGAGCGCGAGGTTTCGCCGAAGATGTCGCGGCATTTCTCGGCGATCTCGATGAACGAAAAACTGTTTGCCCGCATCGACGACCTCTACCAGCGGCGCGACAGCCTCAAGCTCGATGCCGAAACGCTGCGCGTGCTGGAGAAGACCTGGAAGGGCTTTGTCCGGTCGGGCGCGAAACTCGACGCCCATGGCAAGAAACGGCTCGCGGCCATCAATGAGGAGCTTTCCTCGCTCGGCACCAAATTCGGCCAGAACGTGCTGGCCGACGAGCGCGACTGGGCGCTGTTCCTCGACCAAGCCGATCTTGCCGGCCTGCCCGATTTCCTGAAGAGCGCCATGGCCGAAGCGGCCGAGATCCGCGGCCAGAAGGGCCACTATGCGGTGACGTTGTCACGCTCGATCTATGAGCCGTTCTCGACCTTTTCCGAGCGCCGCGACCTGCGCGAGATCGCGTTCAAAGCCTTCATCATGCGCGGCCAGAATGGCGGCGCCTCCGACAACACCGATGTCGTGCGCGACATGCTGAAGCTGCGCGCCGAGAAGGCGAAGCTGCTGGGCTACGGCTCGTTCGCGGCACTCAAGCTCGACGATACGATGGCCAAGACGCCGAAGGCCGTGCACGACCTGCTCGATCCTGTGTGGGAGAAAGCGCTGGAAAAAGCCGCCGCCGATCAGAAGGAGCTGGAACGGCTGGCAGCGGAAGCCGGCAGCAACGAGAAATTCGCGGCGTGGGACTGGCGCTTCTACCAGGAAAAGCTGCGCGCCGAGAAATTCGCATTCGACGAGGCGGAGCTGAAGCCCTACCTGCAGCTTGAACGGGTCATCGAGGCCTGCTTCGACGTCGCCACCAAACTGTTCGGCATCACCTTCGAGGAGAAGAAGGGCATCGCCGCCTGGCATCCCGATGCGCGTGTCTTCGTGGTCAAGAATGCCGACGGCAGCGAGCGCGGCCTGTTCCTGGCCGACTATTTCGCGAGGCCCTCAAAACGCTCCGGCGCGTGGATGAGCGCGCTGCGGTCCGGCTACAAACTCGGTCATGGCGCCAAGCCGGTCATCTACAACATCATGAATTTCGCCAAGCCGCCGGCCGGCGAGGCAGCACTTCTGTCGGTCGACGAGGCCAAGACGCTGTTCCACGAATTCGGCCATGCGCTGCACGGCATGCTGACCGACGTCGACTGGCCGTCGGTTTCGGGCACGTCGGTCAGCCGCGATTTCGTCGAACTGCCTTCGCAGCTATACGAGCATTGGCTGACGGTGCCCGCGGTGCTGGAAAAGCACGCGCTGCACGTCAAGACCGGCAAGCCGATGCCGAAGGCGCTGCTCGACAAGATGCTTGCCGCCCGCACATTCGGCGCGGGTTTCGCGACGGTCGAGTTCACCGCCTCGGCGCTGATCGACATGGCTTATCACGCGCGGCCGGACGCGCCCACCGAGCCGCTTCGATACGAAGCCGAGACGCTCGAAAAGCTGCATATGCCCGACACGATCGCGATGCGCCATCGCACCCCGCATTTCGGCCATGTCTTCGCCGGCGACGGCTATTCAGCCGGCTACTATTCCTACATGTGGTCGGAAGTGCTCGACGCCGATGCCTTCGCGGCTTTCGAGGAGACGGGCGATCCCTTCAACCCGGCGCTCGCCGAGCGGCTGCGGAAGAACATCTATGCCGCCGGCGGCTCGAAGGACCCGGAGGAGCTCTACACGGCGTTTCGCGGCAAGATGCCTTCGCCCGAGGCGATGATGCTGAAGCGCGGGCTGGTGTGATTGGCTAATCTCCCATAAGGGGGGAGATGGCCGGCAGGCCAGAGGAGGGCGCTGTCCCGCCGACCGGTCCTTCGTCATTCTAGGGCGGAGCAAGGAGCGAAGCGACGCGCGCAGACCCTAGAA
>NZ_VFTL01000037.1:0-72985 GCF_006439385.1 Mesorhizobium sp. B3-1-7 | reverse complement strand
CGACCGGAGCAACTGGAGCTACCGGCTCGACTGGAGCAACCGGTGCCACGGGCTCTACTGGAGCAACGGGTGCAACGGGCTCGACCGGAGCAACGGGTGCAACCGGTTCGACCGGAGCAACTGGAGCTACCGGCTCGACTGGAGCAACCGGTGCCACGGGCTCTACCGGAGCAACCGGAGCCACGGGCTCGACCGGAGCAACTGGTGCCACGGGAGCGACTGGAGCAACGGGCGCAACCGGTGCCACCGGTTCGACCGGAGCCACGGGAGCAACTGGAGCCGCAGGTGCAACTGGGGCCACGGGATCCACCGGCTCGACAGGTGCTACCGGTTCAACTGGGTCGACCGGTGGGACCGGGTCAACCGGCCCGACCGGAGCGACAGGATCGGACGGTGGGACTGGTGACCAGGGTGGTCCGCAGGGTAACAACGGGCATGGCAACGGCCAACAGGACGCGCCAGGCAATTCCGGCGACCACAACAATGGCGACAACAGCTCGCACCAAGGGCAGGGCAACTCTGCCGGTGGCCAGGGCAATGGCAACGGAGGCCCACATGCGACCGTTACGGCCAGCACGCTGGGGCTGACGGACGTCAAGCAGTTCCTGCAGTCCGGCTCGGACGGCAGTGGCGGCGGCGGTTCGTTCAAGCAACTCGTCAGCCAGGCGATCAGCTCGGTGACGACCGATCTCTTGAACGTTCTCAACACGGTCAAGGGTTTCGGCCAGAACCAGAACAAGCCGTCCGGCGCGACGTCCGACCTGACCCAGGACAAGGGCAAGCAGGGTGCCGGCTATGGCCAGACCGACGACACACTGAAGAAGGCTCTGAAGGATATTCTGAAGCCGCATGACTGAGTGTTGGTCAAAACAATGCGCGCGGGCCTTGCGGAAACGCGGGGTCCGCGTAGCCACGTCTTGGACGCCGGCAACGAGCTCGCACCGCGGGGCGGTTCGGTCTATGATGGATGTTGCCGACTTTCCGGATTGGGGCGGTGTGCGGGGAACACCCCCGAACCCTCGCTTTTAGACCGCAAGGGGAGCTTATGGTGAGCGTGCCTCGAAACTCCGAAGTCCTGCCTGTCCCGATCCGTGACGATGTCGAAGTGGACATGACCGGCAAAGGTCGGAGCGAGGGCGCAGCGGAATGGGTTCCTGGCGGCCCCGCGGCGTTCGATCGGACAGGGCCGCGCATCAAGGCGATGTTGCAGGTCGCCCGCTATCACGGAGTCGACCTCGATCCGAACGAATTCAGGGCGGCAATCGCCGGTCCGGTTCCAAGTGCTTCCGATCTCTCCCAGTGGGCACAGAACGCCGGCATGTGGTCGCGCGCGCTGCGTATCCGCTGGTCGCATCTGTTGCGCTTCGAACACGCAGGGCCGATCGTCTTGCTTTTCACCGATGGCGGCGCTGGCCTCCTTACCGGGGCTAGCACCGAACGCAATGTCGTTTTCCTCAAGAGCGTCGATGCGCCGGATGACGCGGAAGCTGTTGCCATCGATGAGCTCCGCCTGCTGCAGGTGTGGTCGGGCGAGGCCGTCCTTTTGCGGGCAGCGAGGTCTTATATCGCGGCGGATGCGCCCTTCACCTTCGGCTGGCTTATCGATTTGGTGCGGCTCGAGAGCCGGCCGCTGCGGGACATTGGCATCGCTTCGTTCACGCTGAGCATTCTAGCGATTCTGCCGCCCCTCATCGTCATGACGGTCGTCAACAAGGTGCTGCAGTTCAGCAGTATCCCCACTCTGGTGCTTCTCTCAGCGGTCATCGCCGTCGTCTTCCTTTACGAGACGCTGCTCGGTCACGCTCGACGACTGATCATTAATGTCGTCGGTGCGCGCCTGGACACCAAGCTCAATCTGCATGTCTTCAGCAGGTTGTTGCGCCTGCCGCTCGACTATTTCGAGCGGCATCCGGCTGGCGAGACGATGTACCATCTCGCTCAAGTCTATCGCATCCGCGAGTTCCTGACCGGAAAGCTGCTCAGCACATTCCTGGATCTGATCACGCTCTGCGTCCTGATCCCGGTCATGTTCTACATCAACGCCACGCTCGCCTGGATGGTGCTCGCCTGCGCGGTCGTGATCATGGCGATTATCTTCGCCTTCCTTGCGCCGCTGCGCCGACGCTATCAGAACGTGGTCGACGCCGAGACCTGGAAGGCGGCCGCGCTCGGCGAGACTGTCGTCGGCATCAAGACCGTCAAGGCGCTCGGGCTGGAGCCGCAACGCAAGGCGCTGTGGGACGAACGGGTGGCCGACGCGGGCAAGGCGCGTCTTGCCTTCGGGCAACTGGCCAACTGGCCGCAAACTCTCGTCACGCCGATCGAGCGCGCGATGGTCCTCGGCACCATGCTGATCGGCGCCTATCTCGCGATGAACGACCGGTCGGGCTATATGGTCGGCAGCCTGTTTGCCTTCATGATGATCGCGCAGCGCGTCGCGCAGCCGCTGGTCGGTCTAGCGCGGCTGGTCGAGGATTATGAGGAGGTCGGCGCGGCGATTGGCGAGGCAGCTGGGGTTCTCAACCGCCCGTTGGAAAGCAGCTCCAATTCCGCCGGCTTGCGGCCGAAGCTCGTCGGCGAGATCAAGTTCAGCGATCTGACCTTCAGTTACATCGGCACCAAGACACCGGCACTCGACAGGGTCAGCTTCGATGTCCCGGCCGGCACGATGTTCGGGGTCGTCGGACGCAGCGGATCAGGAAAATCGACGATCGCGCGCCTGTTGCAGGGCATCAATCGCGACTATAGCGGGTTCCTCAAGCTGGATGGAGTCGATCTCAAGGAAATCAACCTTCGTCATCTTCGCCAGGGCCTGGGTGTCGTCCTTCAAGACAATTTCTTGTTCCGCGGCTCGATCAGGGACAACATCATCGCGGGACGTCCTGGCTTGACGCTTTCCGACGCTATGCGTGCCGCCCACTTGGCAGGTGCTGCCGAGTTCATCGAACGCATGCCAAACGGCTACGACACCTATATCGAGGAAGGTTCGCCCAATCTCTCCGGCGGTCAGAAGCAGCGGCTGGCAATCGCCCGCGCGCTCATTCACGACCCGACCATCCTCATACTCGACGAAGCGACGAGCGCGCTCGATCCGGAGAGCGAAGCGGTGGTCAGCGCCAATCTCATTCGTATCGCCAGCGGGCGTACCATGATCATCGTTTCGCACCGGCTCGCCTCGCTTACCGAATGCGACCAGATCCTGGTCATGGACCAGGGTAAGGTTCTCGATGTCGCTCCTCACTCGGTGCTCCTGGAGCGGTGCGGTGTCTACCGCCAGCTCTGGCTCCAGCAGAACCGGCATCTTGACGGCCGCCATAGCCGTCTGGCGGCCGTGCCGCCTCGCCCTGTGTGAGACCGGCCATGAGCAGCACCACCCATTCCACCCTTCCAGTTCCCCGGCGCCGGCGAGAGGCCAGCGATCCGACGGTTCCTGCCATTCTCGAATTCCAGTGGCCGTCGACGGCGGTCGCCAATGCGCCAATTCCGTGGGTGGCACGCAGCGTCGTGTGGATCATCACCAGCATGGTTGTTGCGCTGATCGCGCTTGCCGCGCTGATACCGGTCGATCAGGTCGTCACGACAAGGGGGCTCGTGGTCTCGCAATCGCCCAACATCATCGTCCAGCCACTGGAGACGGCGATTGTTCGGTCGATCGAGGTGCGCGAAGGACAGCGTGTGAAGGCCGGCCAACTGCTGGCCAGGCTCGATGCCACCTTCGCCTCGGCCGACCTCACGGCGCTGGCGACCCAGGTCACGACGCTTGAAGCCGAAGTAGCGCGCCTGAAGGCGGAGGTCGATGACAAGCCCTTCAACTACGATGGACTGGACCCAAGCTGGACGCTGCAGGCCTCGATCTACGAACGTCGCAAGGCGGTCTACGACGCAAAGCTTGAAAGCTTCGACCGGCAGCGTGACGAACTGAGTTCCGTCATCTCGCGCTCGCAGTCCG
This sequence comes from Mesorhizobium sp. B3-1-7, assembly GCF_006439385.1. Taxonomy (NCBI): domain Bacteria; kingdom Pseudomonadati; phylum Pseudomonadota; class Alphaproteobacteria; order Hyphomicrobiales; family Phyllobacteriaceae; genus Mesorhizobium; species Mesorhizobium sp. B3-1-7. The sequence goes on along the minus strand of NZ_VFTL01000037.1, from coordinate 69,036 downwards.
ACGCCGAGGGGTATCGGCAGCGGCTCGCAGTTGCGGCGTCGATCGAAAAGATGCGTCAGCAACTCGAAGAACGGCAGGTTGGAAGCCGTCTCAACACGCTTCTAGCTGAGGACAATTCGGCGGAAATGTCGCGTTCGCTGAGCAACGCCGAGCAGACGACAGAAGCCGCCAAGCGCCAGCAGGCCGCTGCCGCGGCCGACCGAGATGGTTACATTCAGAGCTGGCGCGCCGAGGTCTCGCAGAGCCTCTCGGAAGCCAATTCACGCATGTCGGATGCTCGCGAGCTTCTAAACAAGGCGAAGCTTCGCAAGCAACTGGTGGAGCTAAGGAGCGAGGCCGACGCGACGGTTCAATCAGTAGCCAAGGTCTCCGTCGGCTCCGTCTTGCAGTCTGGCGAACGCTTCATCACGCTAGTTCCCGCCGATGCAGTGCTCGAGGTTGAGACCAATATCATCGGCCGTAGCAGTGGTTTCGTTCATGTAGGCGATCCCGTGGCTATCAAGTTCGACACCTTCGCCTATTCACAGTATGGCCTGGCGCATGGCACGGTTCGAGCGGTCAGCCCGGATTCGTTTTCGGCCAGAGAACAGGCGCGCGATCCAAACAGTTCACTGGCCATGCTTCCTTCGGATGCCGACCAGTTCTATCGCACCCAGATATCCATCGACGATATCGCTCTTCATGGGTTGCCCGCCGGTTTCGCGATCAGCCCCGGCATGCCTGTCACTGCTGACGTCAAGGTCGGTCGCCGCACAGTGCTCAAATACATGCTTGGCGCCATGTTGCCGATCGGACAGGAAGCGATGCGGGAGCCATAGGATGGCTATGCTCGACCGCCTGACTGGACGCATCCATCCCGCCCTGGCTTTTCGCCGGGCGCTCCAACTTTCCGACAGCGGGAAGCCTGCGGAATCCTTTGCGCTGATGGGTATAGCGGCACGCGCGGGCATCGTGGAAGCGCAATACCGGGTCGGCCGCTGCTATTTGGAAGGCACTGGCGTGCCACCCAGCCACTCGGAAGGGGCACGTTGGCTGCGGCGAGCAGCCGATCGCGGCAGTCCAGACGCGCAGGCGCTGCTTGCCGCGTTGTGCGTAGCGGGGGTCGCGGGACAGGAAGCTGACGCCGGTTCGGAAGGTTTGTTCGATCGAAATTCCTTGGGAGAGCCAGACTTCGCGGCAGCGCTCGACCTCGCGCGAAAAGCCGCCGAGTCCGGCTCCGCAACAGGGCAGGCCCTGCTAGGCTACATCCTAAGCAAAGGCCCGGACGCGATGCGCGATCTCGATGCCGCGCATGGCTGGTACGAGAAGTCCGCGGCGGCCGGCTGCCCGGAAGGATGCCTCGGCCTTGCCCTTTCCTTGGTCCGGCTGAGGCAACCGGCGCAAGGAAGCAGGATTGCCGCAGAGGTTCGGCGCGCGGCGGATGCCGGCCTGCCGACGGCCATCTACCTGCTTGCCATCCTCACCGAGCACGGAATGGGCGTGCCTGTCGATCTCGAGGCAGCTCACAAGCTCTATCAGGATGCAGCTGAACGGGGACTCGCATCTGCCCAGTTCCGGCTGGGGCTTGCGCTGATCGAGGGTGGCTTGGCGGATCGGGACGCCGTCGCCGGCGAGGCCTGGATGCGTCGCGCCGCGCTGGCGGGAAATGTCGACGCCGCCTATCGCGTTGGCGAACTGTACTCGGGGGGAGGCCTGCGAGACTATGCAGAGGCCGCGACGTGGTATCGGCGGGCGGCAGATGGGGGCCACCAGCCGGCTGCCCGCGCCTTGGCTTCGCTCTATCTCTCGGGCAATGGCGTAGCTCAGGACGCCGAAGAAGGAACGCGATTGCTGCGTGCCGCCGCAGCCAGAGGCAATCGTGAATCCCAGGTTGATCTCGCGAACCTTGTTCTTGAAGGAGCAGGCGAACCGGATGACGGTATCAGCGTCGCTGGATGGTTTGGGGCAACCGCGTCATCGGGTGATCTGGTTGCGGCGTTCAATCTTGGTCTCTGTTTCGCAGAAGGTATTGGTGTGGGTAAGGACCAGGAACGGGCTGCGCATTGGATGGCGCGCGCAGCCGAAGGCGTGGCCGAGGCGCAATACATGTATGCCCGCATGCTTCAGGATGGACGAGGCATGGTCGCTGACCAGAGGCAGGCCCGCATCTGGTTTGAGCGGGCTGCCAAGGCAGGCATCGTGGACGCGCAGGTGGCTCTCGCCGAAATGCTTTACAGTGGCCGTGGCGGGGAACGCTCTTTCGTGACCGCCGCACATCTTTTCAAGCAAGCCGCGGCTACAGGCCATGCCGGGGCGATGTTCGCGATCGGGGCACTTTACGAGGCCGGGCAAGGCCTGTCACTCGACCACAAAGCTGCGCAGAAATGGTTCGAAGCCGCCGCTGAAAGAGGCCATGGGCATGCCCAACTCATGCTTGGCCGCTATCTCTCCACGGGCATTGCCGGCGAGCATGACTCCGCCGCCGCCCGCATTTGGCTGGAGCGAGCGGCTGCGCACGGCGTCCAAGAAGCCGCCGAGGAGCTTGCCGAGACATAGCGGCGATATGCCTGACTGCAAAGCAACGGCAGCAGCGCCATTCTGGCCTAAGGCTGGGTGCAGACGGCCATTTGCGGATGAATGGGCGGTCTCCCACGCTGTGCATGCCCCTGACAGGCACCTTGCCGCGACTGGCCGTTGCGGTTACTGGCCTTTGGCTCATCATCCTGTTTGGGTCAGGGCAACGCTACGCAGTCGGGAAAGTAGTTTCGACAAGACCGGGTAACGACGGGACTCTCGGAACGAAGCAAAGGCGGGTCGTTGCGCCTGCCCGGTTCAATCGCTTCGAAGCCTGCGAGCTCTGAGCAGGCCGGCGGGGGCCGGAGCACGCCACACGACCTGATAGGCTTCCACCACATTGGCGGCTGTCACGCTCAGCCCGGGAAGCGCGATCCACGGCGGAGGCCGGCGTTCCAGCAGCCCAAGGATGGTGGCGACGCCGGCAGCGCTCCCCTGGTCGTAAGGCAACTGGGCGGCAATTCCTTTTATCAGGCCGCCATTGGCAAGGTCGGTCGCTACCTCGTTGCCAAGGTCCACGGTGGTTATCGGTATCGTCTTCCCGGATTCTCGGATCGCCGCGGCGGCACCCATTGCAGGCACGTCCCACACGGCAAACAGCCCGGAAAGATCGGGATTATCCTGCAGTAGGGCCGCAGTCGCGGTTCGCGCCTGCGTCACATCGGCGAACTTGCCGCGCACGACGGCAAGGTCCGGCCGCCGGGCCGCCATCCATTTGCGGAAAGCGATCTCGCGCTCATGGGTAGCGAAGAAATCCACGCCGTAGGCCAGAACGCCGACCTTGCCGCCTTGAGGCACATGCGGCGCAACCAGTTCCGCGCTGATTTGCCCGAGACCGAAATTGTCGGTGGAAATGACGCTGACATAGTCCTTTCCGGGAAGCATGCCGGTCGGAGCATTGTCGAGCAGGACAAGCTTTTTTCCCGCGCCGGCTATGGCGCGATGCGCATCGGCGGCCCGGCTGCTGCCGATGGGAATCGAAACCACCGCGTCGACCGGTTCACCGGCAAGGCGGAGCAATTCGGAAATCTGCCTGTCGACGTCGAAGGCGCAATCGATGACCTCGACCACCGCGGCGCCATAGCGGCCAAGTGTTGTGACCATCCCGGCCAGTTCCTCCTTTGCCCAGTCGCTCATTGTGGTGTGCAGAACGACGGCTACCGCGAAACGCCGGCTGCGGGCGGCATCGGCGTCGGCCTCCGACAGTCCGACCTGATCGGCGGGAACCGCTCTTTCGCCATGCGGCCCAAGGCCCGTGATCGCCATTTTCTAACCTCCCCGGATTGTCGCGGCACTGAGTCGATTGGCAAATGCTAGGCCGGCATCCCTGCCGGCGGTCTGGGTCTGACTGGCCGGTTGCTGCTTTCGGCTGAAGCCTGCGCGAGGAATTCTTTGAATTCGGGATGCTCGCGCGGCGAACCAAGCGTGATCCAGCCCTGAAGGAATCGAGTATCGAACAGCGATTCCGCTACAACCTGCGCGGCACCGACCAGCCCGGCCGATCCGCCCATCTGCGAGCGCACGATGCGCAGGTCGCGGGTGACGACCGGATGCGCCTGGCGATAGACCGCCTCGCGCACCGCCGCCAGCAGGATATCCCCGGTCTCTGCCACGTTGCCGCCGAGCGCGATCAACGATGGGTTGAGAAGATTGGCAAGGGGCGCCAGGACCTCGCCAATGGCACGACCGCAGCGCCCCAGAAGATCGATGCAAAACGTATCACCCAGCTGGGCACCGTGGCCGGCATCGGTGACGGTGACATCGCCTGCACGCGCCAGCACTTCGGCAAGATATGCGCTGCGTCCGCTTTCGGCGGCCAGACGCGCCTCGCGTCCCAGCACTTCGCTGCCCGCGACGCTCTCGAGGGTTCCGCCCTCGATGAATGTATGGCCTATCATGCCCGCTGCGCCCTGCGCGCCCCTATGCAGCACGCCTTCCGATATCACGCCGGCGCCGATCGAGCGTCCAAGCTTGACGAAAATCATATCTGTCAGGCCGATGCCACTGCCGGATTTCAGTTCGCCCATGGTCATCGTCTGAACGCCGCTCCGCACCCACACGGGCGCGCCGACCGCGGTGGCCAGCTGCTCGACAAACGGAAAACCGTCCCAGTTCTGGAACGCGTTCAGCGCCGGGGCGAAGAGCCGCTGGCCATCCGATTTCTCGACAGCTCCGGGCACCGCCAGTCCAACGCCCCAAATGGCAGCCTCGCTGCCATGCTCCTCCAGCATCCAGGCAAATAGCGTTGCCAGCCGCTGGACCACCGGTTCCGGTCCCGCCGCGAGCTCGACGGCCTCATGATGCTCCGCCAGCAGACCTCCAGAGAGATCGGATACGCCAACTGCAAGCGACGAATGATCCAGCACGGCGACCAGGATCATTCCCACACGCGGCCGGAAGCGAACATGGCGAGGTGCCCGACCGCCAATGGCCGGCCCAAGCTCGCCTTCCTCGATCAGCCCGAGCCGAAGCAATGTAGCCAGACGGTCGGCAACGACAGCTCGCCCAAGTTCGGATTGGTTCTCCAGCCCCTGGCGGGTCGTCGCTGCCCCTGTCCGCACAAGATTGAGAAGCATGGCCAGGCTTCCATGTGCGGATTCGCTGGCGCGTGGCCGGCCTGCGGCGCGCCGCGGCTTGGCAATGTCTCCGGCCGCCGTGCCGCCCTCGTCCATACCTTGTCGCGCCTCATCTCGAGCTTCTGGCCAGTCGTCCCGCTCGGCATGGGTAGCGCGCACACATTTACGGATCAAGCAATAACTTCTGCTGTTTTTCAACAAAAGTATGCCAGCTTTTGCATTTTAATGATTGACGGCAGCGAAACTGCGCGCATAAGTTCGAGTTGGAGGAGAGCCGACTTGAGGTCGGGTCTGGCCGCGGCAAGGCGACCTGAGCTTCCGGCTGCGCAGGAGGAAACATACATGCAGGTGAAGCTGGCCTATCACGCGAATTGTTGGGGCGCGCTTGGCGGCAATGCCGTCGGTGTGACGTCGATTACTCAGCTGACCTATCGCACTTTCGGCGATATGGAGCAGGCGATCCACGACATTGGCGCGGCCGGATATGCGGGCACCGAACTCTTCGACGGCAATCTTCTGGACTATGAAGGCCGCTATGGCGAGTTGCGCGAAGCGTTGAAGCAGTCTGGTGTCGTGCTCGTTGCCGGCTATTCAGGCGCCAACTTCATTTTCGACGATATCCTGGGCGAGGAACTGGCGCGCGTAGAACGTGTGGCGGGTGCCGCCGCGGAACTGGGCGCTGCGCACCTTGTGGTCGGTGGTGGCGCCAAGCGTGCGAGCGGGCGCCAGCAGGACGATTTCAAGCGCCTCGGCGCGGCGCTGGACAAGGTCGTCGACATCGCGGCTAAAGCGGGCTTGCGCGCGCACTATCACCCGCACCTGTCGACGATTGTCGAGGGGCCCGATGAAGTCCGCGAGGTCTTCAGGCACACCGCGATCGATTTTTGTCCGGACACTGCGCATCTGGCTGCCGCCGGCGGGGATCCGGCCGCGCAGATCCGCGAATTCAGGGACCGTATCAGCTACGTCCATCTCAAGGGCTGGCAGCGTGATCCCTTCGCCTTCACGCCGCTCGACCGCGGCGATCTCGCCATGGCGCCGATCATCGATGCGCTCAAGGATACCGGATTTTCTGGATGGATCGCCGCCGAGCTCGATGCCTGGCCTGACCCGAAGCAAGGGGCGGAACTCAGCATGAACTATCTGAAAAAGGCCATAGGGCCGAGTTGAACCAACGGGCATTGCGCCTGTCATCAGGGAGGAGACCGAAATGACGCATTTCAAGACAATAGCCGGAGCTTTCACGGCGGCTCTGCTGGCCACCAGCCTCTACACAGCTGCCCCCGCCTTCGCCGATCCGGATTCAGCCCTTGCCGAGTTGCAGAAGACCGTCCTTTCGAAAGGACCAAACGGCGAAACGCCGGCGCCGGCCTCCGCTGTGACATTGAGCGAGGAGGAACTGGCAAAGATCAAAGCCATGAAGGCCACGGCGGCGATCGTCATGCATTACGGCGGCAATGACTGGTCGCGTGCGCAGATCGCCGGGCTCAAGGACCAGTTCGGCAAGATGGGCATCGAGGTGATCGCCACTACGGATGCCGGCTTCAAGCCGGAAAAGCAGGTCGCGGACCTCGAAACGGTGATGGCGCAGAACCCCAAGATCATCGTCTCGATTCCGACTGACCCCTCCGCGACAGCCTCCGCCTACAAGGCCGTCGCCGACAAGGGCGTGAAGCTCGTGTTCATGGACAACGTCCCGGCCGGCCTTGTCGCCGGCAAGGACTACGTCTCCGTCGTCTCGGCCGACAATTACGGCAACGGTGTCGCGGCAGCGCATCTGATGGCCAAGGCATTGGGCGGCAAGGGTGACATCGGCCTTATTTTCCACGCCGCCGACTTCTTCGTCACCAAGCAGCGCTATGACGCCTTCAAGAAGACGATCGCCGACAACTATCCCGACATCAAGATCGTCGCCGAACAAGGCATCGGCGGTCCCGACTTCTCCGGAGACGCCGACAAGGCGGCATCGGCGATCCTCACCTCCAACCCGACTATCAATGGCATCTGGGCCGTGTGGGACGTGCCGGCCGAGGGCGTCATCTCGGCGGCGCGCACCGCTGGCCGTGACGACCTCGTCATCACCACTTGCGACCTCGGTGAGAACGTCGCCATCAATATGGCGAGCGGCGGCTTCGTTAAGGGTCTGGGGGCTCAGCGGCCGTTCGATCAAGGTGTCACCGAGGCGCTGCTCGCCGGCTACGGCCTGATCGGCAAGCAGGCGCCGCCCTTCGTCGCCCTGCCGGCGCTTCCAGTCACCAAGGACACACTGCTCGAGGGCTGGAAGGCCGTCTACCACGCCGAGGCCACCGACAAGATCAAGGGCAGCATGTAATGCGCCCCGCGGCCGGCGCACTCCCTGCCGGCCGCGCCTTTCTTCATTCGATCAGGAGATCATCATGACCAGGACGTTCAACGTGGCGATGATTGGCGGCGGCTTCATGGGCAAGGCCCATGCAATGGCCTATGCGGCCATGCCGATGTTTTTCTGGCCCGCGCCTGCCAACCCGGTGCGCAAAGTGGTGGTCGACATCACCGATGCGCTGGCCGACGAAGGCCGCCGTCGCTACGGCTTCGAGGAATCGTCCGCGGACTGGCGCAAGGTGGTGACCAGACCGGACATCGACGTCATCGATATCGTCACTCCGAACGATAGCCATGCTGAGATTGCGATTGCGGCAGCGCAGGCCGGCAAGCATATCATCTGCGAAAAGCCGCTGGCGCGCGGCGGCGACGAAGCAAAGACCATGCTCGACGCCGTCAACAAGGCCGGCGTCATCCACATGGTGGCCTTCAACTACAGGCGCACACCGGCAGTGGCGCTCGCCCGCCAGTACATAGAGGAAGGCCGCATCGGCAAGATTTTGAACTTCCGCGGCACCTATCTGCAGGACTGGTCGGCCGATCCGGACTCGCCATTGTCCTGGCGTTTTCAAAAGAAGATAGCTGGCTCGGGTTCGATCGGCGACATCGGCACCCACGTCGTCGACCTTGCCCGTTATCTGGTGGGCGAGATCGCCGAGGTCAGCGCATTGGTGCGCACCTACAACAAGACGCGGCCTGTCCAGCACGGCAATCTCGACAGGCTCGGCGCCGCCGAGAAGAACACCGGAGCCGAGCGCGTCGAAGTCGATGTCGACGACGAGGTGGTGACGCTGCTGAAGTTCGCCGACGGCGCCATCGGTTCGCTCGAGGCGACCCGCAACGCCTATGGCCGCAACAATTTCATCACCTTCGAGATCCACGGCACCAAGGGCTCGATTGCGTTCAACTACGAACGGCGCGACGAATTGCAGGTGATGTTTGCCGATGATCCTGCCGATGCGCGCGGCTTCAGGACTGTCTATTCCGGTCCGGCGCACCCCTATGGCTCAGGCCTCTGGCCGATCCCGGCGCTCGGCATCGGTTACTCCGAAACCAAGATTGTCGAGTGTTTCGATTTCTTCTCGGCCATCGCCTCGGGCAAGCAGCCGTCGCCCAATTTCGAGGATGGCTACAGGACCGAGCGCGTCGCCGACGCACTGATCGAATCCGGTGAAAGCGGTCAGTGGACCAAGGTAAGACCATGACCGCTGGGACGCCTGTTCATGCGGTGGAGATGAAGGGCGTCAGCAAATCCTTTGGCGGGGTCAAGGCGTTGATCGATGTCGACCTGCAGGTCGAAAGAGGCGAGATCCACGCGCTGCTCGGCGGCAATGGTGCCGGCAAGTCGACCATCCTCAAAGTGCTGAACGGCGTGCATGTGCCTGACGCCGGCACCGTTCTCGTCGACGGCAAGCCGCTGGTGGAGATATCGCCCGAAGCCTCGCGCAAGGCCGGCATCGCCATGATCTTCCAGGAAATGAGTCTGATCCCGACGCTGACGGTGGCGCAGAACGTGTTTCTCACCCGCGAAGCCAAGGGTGCATTCGGCCTGATCGACGACCGTACCGCCGAGAGGCGTGCCGCGGACCTGTTCAAAATGCTCGAAGTGGAGGTCGATCCGAAGGCGACCGTCGGCGATCTGGGCGCGGGACAGCGGCAATTGACCGAGATCGTCAAGGCGATCTCGCAAAACGCAAGGGTGCTGGTGCTGGACGAACCCTCGACGGCGCTGGCGATTTCCGATGTCGAACGCCTGTTCGCTTTCCTGCGCAAGCTGAAGTCGCAAGGCGTTGCCATCATCTATGTTTCGCACCGGATGGACGAGATCGCCCGCATCGCCGACCGCGCCACCATCCTGCGTGACGGCCGCCATGTCGTTACCGCACCATTGTCGGAGCTGCCCGTCGAAACGATGATCGAGCATATCGTCGGCAAGCGCTCGCGCGGCCTGTCGGATGTGGTGCGCGGCCAGTCGAGTCTTGGCGAGCCGCTGCTGGAGCTGGACAACGTTTCAGGCCCGGAAAAGCCGAAGAATGTCAGCTTCGTCGTTAACAGGGGTGAAGTGGTCGGCCTGGCCGGACTGCTTGGTTCCGGACGTTCAGCAATCGCGCGCGTCATTGCCGGAATCGATCCGGTCGTCGAAGGCGAGATACGCATCGCCGGCAAACCGGTGATGATCACGAAACCGAGCGAAGCCATCGAAGCCGGCGTGGCGCTGGTACCCGAGGACCGTCTGCGTCAGGGCGTGATTGCCGAGCATTCTGTCGCCTCCAACGTCACGCTCGCAGTGCTGGACCGTCTGAGTCGCAAAGCATTTGTCTCGGGAAAAAAAGTACGCGATCTGACGGATGAACAGATCGCTCGGCTGCGGATCAAGACGGCATCGCGCGACAGCGCGGTGCGTACGCTTTCAGGCGGCAATCAGCAGAAAGTCGTCATCGGCAAATGGCTTTCGACCGGTCCGGAAATCCTCGTCCTTGATGAACCAACCGCCGGCATCGACATTGGCTCGAAGTCCGAGATCATCACGCTGGTGCGCGAGTTGGCGAAAGCTGGCAAGGCGATCGTCCTGATCTCGTCGGAGCTGTCCGAGATGCTGTCGGCCTGCGACCGCATCATCATCGTTTCGGCCGGCCGCCTGGTGGACGATGTCAGCCGCGCCGACCTCGACGATCCGTCGGCGCCTGCGGGCGATCCGGTCGCGCAGCTGCAGGCCGCCGAGCGCAAGCTGCAGATCGTTATCCAGAACGCGATGAGCAAGAGTAAGCGAGAAACACATGTCCACTGACCGGGACACCGTCCCTTGGCTCTTTGCAAGGCTAGGTCTCGCCAACTGGCGGCAGAACATCATTTATATCGGCTTCCTGGTGATCTTCATCGCGTTCGCGATCACCCTGTTCGACAAGGGCTTCCTCAACCCTAACAACCTGCTCAACATCGTGCGCCAGACGGCGATGATCGCGGTCATGGCGATCGCCATGACCTACGTGCTGTCGGCGGGAGAGATCGACCTGTCCGTCGGGGCGGTGGCGGGGCTGGCTTCGGTCACCACGGCCATGGCGATCGACGCCGGTGGACCGGTTACCGGTATCGTTGCGGGCCTCGCCACCGGTGCCGTCGTCGGTATCTTCAACGGTCTGCTGACGACGCGCATCGGCATTCCGTCCTTCCTCACCACGCTGGCCATGATGGGGATCGCCACCGGCACCGCGATGTGGATGAGCGATACAGCCGCGGTGCCGATCATCTCGAAGAGCTATTCGTGGATCTTTGGCGGCGGCAATATCGGGCCGGTGCCTGTCCTGCTGATCTGGATGTTGGTGCTGGGCGCCGTCGGCCATGTCGTGCTGAGGCGAACGAGCTTCGGCCGGCGCGTGCTCGCCACCGGCGGCGGCGAGGTCGCGGCGCGTTATTCCGGCATCGACACAAAGTCGATCAAGTTCCGCGTCCTCATTATATCGGCCATGGCGGCAGCACTTGCCGGCATGCTCTATGCCGGGCGGCTGCAATCCGGCCGCTTCCAGCTCGGTCAGGGCGACGAGTTGTCGGTCATCGCCGCGGCAGTGCTTGGCGGCACTAGCCTGTTCGGCGGGTCTGGCACCGTGATTGGCACGATCGTCGGCGCGCTGATGATCGGCCTCATCAACAACGGCCTGATACTCATGGGGCTGGAATTCAGCCAGCAGCTCATTGCGCGTGGTGCCATCATCATCCTGGCCGTTGCGCTGAGCCAGGGAAGGAAATGATGACAGTTCCCTACACGGTGATCGGCACTGTGATCGCAAAGCCCGAAACGCGCGAGGAATTGCAGGAGATCCTGTCGGCCTTCGTCGAGCCGACGCGCGCCGAGGACGGCTGCATCAGTTATGACTTTCACGTCGACCCTGCCGATCCATGCGTGTTCATGTTCTATGAGAACTGGCGCTCGAAGGACGATCTCGACCGGCATCTGGCGATGCCGCATCTGAAGCCGCTGTTTGATCGGCTCGATCAACTGCTGGCGAGTCCGGTCGATATTCGGAACTTTGTGATGCTCAGCCGGATGGCTGTTGACGTTCAGCCCATCAGCGTGCCGACAGCTCATCAATGACGACACGATGAGCGATCGTTCCTAAGGCGACGCAGGCGGTGAGCCCGTTGGCGCGAAGTCTGCCGAGCTCGAGCGGGAATGACGGGGTCGCAGATCGGTTACTGCTCCTTCTTGAACAAATCCTGGAAGATGAGTTGGCCCCAAGTGCGGCCGCGTGCGTGCACCAGCGCGCCACCTTCGTTGAGTTTTCCCAACTTGACGGGTGCGAACCCGAGCTGTTTGGCCAAGGCCGCCACGGGAGCGGTCGCGTCCTCGTCGTCGCTCGACAGAAAGACGACCCGGTGGCCGCCCTCGACGACCGGATCGGCAGCCAGGGTGGCCGCAATCAGGTGATTGAAACCTTTCACGAACTTGGCGCCGGTGAACGACTTCGCGACGAAGGCGGAGGACGGGAGGCCGTCCAGCTCTTCAGGTACAGGAAACGCGTTCATCGCGTCGATGACCGTCTTGCCTTTCCAGCTCGGCAGGGCTTTCGCAACCTCGCGATGCTCCCCGAACGGGACCGCCAGGATGATTGTGTCGGCCTCGAGTGCTTCCCGCAGCGACTTGGCGACGACCGTGGGTCCAATCGCCCGAGCCTGTGGCGCCAACGCCTCGGGCGGCCGGCGGCTCGCGACGGTCACATCGATGTTTTTACGGGCGAAGGCGTGGGCGAGGGCCTGGCCTACCTTACCGAATCCTACGATTGCATAGCTCATAATGCTTCTCCAATCCGTGTTGATGTTGATTCCCCGGTCTTCAACGGCGCCGGACTATCCGTTCCGCTGGCGACCTTTACGGAGACGTCCCGTCGTGAACGACCGGGCCGACCGTCCAGCGTGGAAGTCGTTTTCGCCATGGGCGCGCTATTCCCGCGATCAGGCGCGATTTCAGATGGCCGAGAAGCCGCCGTCGACAGACAGCTCCACCCCATTCACGAAGCTGGAATCGTCCGAAGCAAGAAACAGCGCGACCGCCGCAATTTCCTCGGGACGCCCCATCTTTCCCCGCGGGATCAGGGATTCGAACATCTGCTTCGCCTCCTCGGTGAGAACCTGGTCCTGCATCGGTGTGGCGATCGGCCCCGGGCTCAGCACGTTCACCCGGATATTCCTGCCCTTCAGTTCGTTGAGCCAAGTGCGTGCGAATGAGCGCAACGCCGCCTTGCTCGCCGCATACACGCCGTAACCAGGAAAACCTTTCACCGAAGCAACTGACCCGGTCATGAAGATCGATCCGCCATCGTTGAAGAGCGGCAGCGCTTTCTGAACCGCAAACAGCGTGCCGCGCGCATTCAGGCCGAAGGTCGCATCGAAGTGCTGCTCGGTGATCTCGCCCAGAGGGACGGCTTCGCCCGTGCCGGCGCTCGCGTACAGGACGTCGATCTTGCCCTTTTCCCGCTTGACCGTATCGAACAGACGGTCGAGGTCGTCGAGATTGGCCGCGTCGCCGCGCACGCCGGTCGCGTTCCGGCCGATCAGCCTGGCGGCCTCGTCGAGCGCCTCCTGTTTCCGGCCCGTGATGAAAACATAGGCGCCTTCTTCAACGAACCGCTTGGCGCTCGCCAGTGCCATGCCGCTCGATCCACCTGTGATGACTGCAACCTTACCATCTAACTTTCCCATGACTTTCCTTCCAGGCTCCATCTTTGGTCGTTCGGGGAGGCCCCGAGAACCTCAAGATGGGGCGGCCGCAGTCAGGCGTTGAGTGCGGAAGCGCGCACATCGGTGGTGCGAAATCGATCCGGTTGGACGACTGACGCCAGCCACGACGATCGGTTGTCCGCCGTTTGGAATTGGGCCGCGCTTGTCCGCTTAGGCTATGACGGCCGCCCGTTCTGCTGTTAGATGCGGGCTTTGGAAGGCGCACCCCAGCGGTGCTGGATTGCACCATGATCGACTGGGATGACGTTCGCTACTTTCTTGCCGTCGCGCGCGCAGGCTCGGTGCGGGCTGCCGCCGAGCGCCTCGGAGTGAACCACTCGACCGTGCTGCGACGCGTCGCTCAGCTCGAGGAACGGCTCGGGGCGCACATGTTCGAGAAGCTGCCTTCGGGTTATCGCCTGACGGCTGCGGGGGAGGAGGTCCTTGAGCTTGCCGACCAGATGGAAATGTCGTCGCACCAGCTGGAGACGCGCGTCCTTGGCCGCGACCAGAGCGTGCGCGGCTTACTGCGGGTGACACTGGCGCCGCCGCTGGCGACACACCTGCTCATGCCGGACTTCTCCGATTTCGCGCGTCTGTATCCGGACATCGAGATGGAAATCTTGTCGTCCGGCGAGCTGGCAAATCTGACCAACCGCGAGGCCGACGTCGCGATCCGCGTCGTCTACGACCGCAAAACCCTGCCGCTCAATCTTCACGGCCTCAAGGGATCGGATGTATTCGGCGGTATCTACATGTCCCGCGATCGACTGGCCGCGTGGCATGCGGGCGCGCCTGATCCCATCCGATGGATCGTCATAAGCATTCATGGAATCCCGGACTGGGCCCACTCGGGTGAGGTTCGCGCCGCCGAGGTTCCGTTCAGGGTCACGGATGCCGAGGCGCAAGTCGTCGCGGTGCGGCAGGGGCTCGGGATGACGACGCTGCCGTGCTTCGTGGGAGATGCCGACCCTCTGCTGGCGAGGGTGCCGGGTACCGACCTGCACATGTACGGAACGCTCTGGCTTCTCACGCAGGGGGAGACACGCAAGACGAAGCGCGTACGGCTCTTCACCGAGTTCGTATCCCGCAGGCTCGCCGCCTACGCGCCGCTTCTCGCGGGACTGTCCTTATCGCCGGACTGACGCGCGACAGGTAGCCGGCGACGCCTGCCGCAATCCGGATGGAAGCCGCAATCGCTCCAAGTGTCAGTCCGTCCTGCCAAGCCAGCTCAACCACCGAACTATGACATATCGGCGGGGATTCCGCCGATACCTGCGTATAGTGGTGGACAACTGCCCGGGATCGTTGAGCGCCGATTTCACTGAGACAGGACCTTGGCGTCCATCAAACCAATAACGTCCAAGAAGAATCCCTACGCGAGCGTGTTCAGCGCCTCTTTCTCTGGAATTCTTGCGAAAGTCGGATCAGCGCCACCTCAGGCGGCGTTGATCTTAAGTCATCCAGATTGCACGTCCGCAATGCATTTCCTTCTCGCTCGCCGGCATGAAGCTTGCGAGACTTTTAGGAGACGCCACATGGTAATCGAGCAAACTTTCGGCCAATCCCGCGACGTTCGCAATTGGAAGAATGACAGATCGGCCATTCCGGATTGGGTACGCAATCAAATGTCTGGCGGCGTTGCATCCAATGGTACCTTCCTTATAGCCACACCTGTAGGCACCGTACGCGTGCACTTGGGCGACGTTGTCGTCGAGCACCGAGGCCAACTTTGGTCCCGCTCGCCTGATGAAATTTCGCAACTGATCAACGGGTTCGAGGCAGAAGTCGCACTGCCAATCGCTGCCATAGGTCCTGGCAAGGACGCTCAGTTCGGGACGAGGAGCAAGGCCGGAAAGGCTAGAATCCGCGGAGGTGAACGCAAAACCGGATTTCGGCCACCCGTTGGAAAAATGCCGAGCATCGAATGGGTGCACACTACTGAACTGACCGTCGACCAGTCCTATCAGCGGTCGATCGATAATGCAGGGTCTCGACGCCTGATTGCGAGCATTGCGGCCAACTTCGACTGGCGCCTTTGCGCTCCGCTCGTCATTTCGAGGCGTCCAGACGGATCGAAGGTCATCATAGATGGCCAGCATCGATGGGCTGCAGCAGTGCGAAGGGGTGATTTGCTACAATTGCCGTGCTGTCTTTTCGCCTATGACAATCCCGAAGATGAAGCTCGGATGTTCATTGTCGCGAATCGTGCCCGCAAGCCCATGAACCGCCTGGACGATTTCCATGCAGCCTTGGCGGCGGCAGATGAAGATGCCGTCGAGATTCAGCGACTTGTAACCGAAGCGGGATTGAAAATGGCCCGCAATACTTCATCGACTGCGTGGAAGGCCGGTGAGGTTGCTTTCACATCTTCTATAGCAACTGCACTGCGGCGACATGGGCCGGCGATTGTATCTGCTGCACTGACTAGCATAGCTGAGGCCTATGAGGGGCGTTCTCTTACCTACGGCGCATCAATATTCGGCGCTCTAATCAAGCTCTTTGCAAATTCGCCTTGTGGCTTTGATCCTGACGACGTCGTGCCCACGTTGCGACGGTTCGATATGGCTGTGCTGGGCGAGATCGTGACAGGCCTTAGCGGTGGCGATTCCCGTGCGGTAGCCGTTCACGCAGCCATTCTCGAAAGCCTGAGCCGGCAAAAAAATTGACGGTCAAACGTTGAAGCAATTTCGATGATTAAATGGATGTCGCGCTCGGAGTTTGTTCCGAGCGCGACATGTTCATTCCTGCTGGGCCTTGATCAAGATCCACGGGACATCAGCAGTCCGACCGGGAATTGTCATATCGAAGATGCGAGAGTTTTGCCCCATCCTGAGGCATCGCACGTCGGCTATGGCGTGAATAGCGAAAGAGTGGCCAAGCGGTCTTGGTGATTAAGCGCCGCATTGACCGAACGAGCCTGCACAATCGCCCCGGGCTCACCGCTGCAGGCAGATCGCCACGCCCTGGCCGCCGCCGATGCAGAGCGAAGCCAATCCTTTGCGCGCATCGCGGCGGATCATCTCGTAGAGCAGCGTCACCGCGATGCGGCAGCCGGAACCGGCCAGCGGATGTCCTGGCGCGATGGCGCCGCCACTTAAGTTGATGATGTGTCCTCGTTCCAGCCCATCTCGCGATTGACGGCGATGGCCTGGGCGGCAAAAGCCTCGTTGACCTCCATCACATCGAGGTCAGAGGCCTGCCATCCCGCCTTCTCCAGCGCCAGGCGTGAAGCAGCGACGGGACCGAGCCCCATATCTATCGGCTCGACATCGGCGGAAGCATAGCAGGCGATGCGGCTGTTCTTCGCCTAGGATCTCTCGGCCTTCGTCACCGGGCAGGCGCTCAACGTCGCGGCGGTATCTACTACCACTGAGGCCAGGCACGATCTCGCCGACTGACGCGGCGCTGGTAGCGGGCCTGTCGGCCCGCTCTACAGCCGAGGCCCCGCCACCATGCGCGCCACCCGCGCCATGTCGGCGCTCATTTCGCGGTCGTCGTCGAGCGGGGCGACCAGCGCCCGCACGGCCTCATAGCTGCGCCGCGGCCCTTCGCCCATGCTGTCCAGCACGCCGCGCAGCTCGACGCCGGTGGCGGCGAAGATCAACTCCATCGCCACCAGATAGCGCAGGCGTTCTATGATAGCGGCGGTCTTGGCTACCACGCGTGGCGCCATCGACGACTGGTCCTCGACGCCATCCGAGATGGCCAAGGGGCTGAGCGACATCGGATTGGCAAGGTGGCGGATCTCGGCTTCGAGCGCCGCGATCGGCTTCTGCAGTTCCGCATATCCCTGGCGGCTGCCGCCTTTGGCCGACAGGAACCGGGGCAGCTCCGCCACCGTCGGCGACATCAGCTTCATCGAGCGGTTGGCGGTGCCGACGGCGCAATGCGCCAGCGCCTGGCCGAGATTTTCCCAGGTCAGCGTGAACGCGGTCAGGTCGAAATTGCCGTTGGAGACGACCCGCTCAGCCTCCGGCAGGATGACGGGATTGTCGCCCGAATGGCCAAGCTCGATCTCCGTCGCCAGCTTCGCCTGCTCATAGGCGTGGAGCAGGCCGCCCCACACCTGCGGAACGCAACGGAAGCTGAGCGGATCCTGCAGGCGTCGCGCGGCATTCTCCTGCCACAGCCCACTGCCCGAAAGCTCCGTCCGCAGCCGCGCGCCGATCTCGACTTGGCCGAAGGCCGGCCGCGCTGCCAGCGCATCCTCGTCGATGGCCTTGAGGGACGAGCGGAATGCCTCGTAATTCAGCGCCACCGCCGCCAGCGACCAGTCGATCAGGCATGCGATCTCCTCGAGGGCGAGACAGGCCGTTCCGGTTGAAAGGCTGTTGGCGACGATGATGGCGTGGCCGTCCTTCTCGCGCAGGGCGAGCGGTTCGAGCCCGGCGAGCTTGAGCGCCTCGGTCGATGGCATGATCCTGCCCTGATATTCGCTCTCGCCGTCGCCGCGCAGCGCCCTGGCCAGATGACCGAGCGGCGCAAGGTCCGCGGCGCCCACCGATCCCCAGCTCGGAATGACCGGATGAACGCCTGCGTTGAGCGCCGCGACCAGGCCCATGACGACGCCCTCCGACGTGCCTGTGCCGCCCGCGGCCATGCCGCAGATGCGCGCGACCATCAGCGCCCGCACAGCCTCGGTCGGCAGCGACGGCCCGGCGCCCATCGAGTGGCTGAGCGGCACGCTGTGCTGGAAGGCGATCAGGTCGGCCTCGGCGAGCGGCGTGTCGACACACGCGCCAAGCCCGGTGGTGACGCCATAGAGCGGCTTGCCGAGCTGGGTGAGATGCTCGATGAGTGCCCGGCTGGCGCGGATGCGGCGCATGGCTTCCTCGCCGAGCGCGAGCCGGGCATTGCGTCGTGCGATCTCGGCGACGTCTTCCGTACCAAGCGGCTTGGCGTCGAGGACGATCACTCTGGCTGTCATCGGGCTATTCCTTGGCCTTCGGGAACGGTGGCCGAACGAATGCAGGATATCCGGCATCGGCGCCGGCCATTGTCGAAAATCCGCCGTCGCGACTGCCGTTATCTTTCTTCGATTGGCGATACGGCAGGCAAAAATCGGACGCCGATGTCACAACAGGCCGAGCCTCGCTCGCCTTGAAGTCGGCGGCGGGCAAACGGGAACTTTTGCTCTGCTGGCGATTTTGGATATGCTGCAGATCCAAATTGCCAGAAGGTCGCTGCCATGACGAAACATTTTGCAATCGCCGCGCTCACGCTTGCCGCGGCAGCCGCGATGGCCGGCCCGGTTGCCGCCGGCGAACATCGCCACCGCGTCACCGAACAGGAACGTTATGTCCCGGCCAGCGACGATATCATCGAGACGCTGTTTGGCGGGCCGCGCTATTACGATCAGCAGATGACCAACACGGCGGCGGGCGCCTGCGCGTATCACCGCGTCGGACCGGACGCGAATGCGGTGAACGACATCAACGACCACTATTGCGGGAAGTAGGGTTCCCCGACGGTATTCCTCCGGAGCCGGCGACAGCGCCGACGCGGCCGCCCTGATGAACAGCCATCTGGTCGACCTTCTGTCCGGGCTCGACCTCACCGACAAGGTCGAAAAGTCTGACAGCCTGGCGCACCTGCTGCAGACTGCGGTCCAGCCGGGTCGCTGAACCGCCGGAGGACTGGGCTAGGCCGCGGCCGCCTGCGAATAATCCATCCGTTCGAGATCGGCGATCAGGCCGGGTCCCGACGGCTGCCAGCCGAGATGCGCGCGCGTCCATTCGCTCGAGGCCGGCATATCGAGACCGGCGAAGATCGAAAGCCATCCGAAATGATCGGCCGCTTCTTCCTGCGAGAGCGAGACCACCGGCACGTCGAGGCCGGCGCCGATCACTTCCGCGATCTCGCGCATGGCGATGCCTTCCTCGGCGACGGCGTTGTAGCGCACGCCGGCTTCCTGCTTGTCCAGCGCCAGACGGTAGAGCTTGGCGACATCCAGCACATGCGCCGCCGACCACCGGTTGCGGCCCTCGCCAAGATAGGCCGACACGCCCTTGGCGCGCGTCTGCGCGATCAGCGGCGTGATCAGGCCTTGCTTCATCGTGTCATGCACCTGCGGCAACCGCACCACCGATACCTTGACGCCCTTCTCGGCCATCGCCGCACCGGTAAGCTCGGACAGGATACGCGGATTGCGGTGTTCGGTGTTGAAGATGTCTTCTCTCGCCGGCTGTCCGTGTTCGGCAGAACCCATGCCCACACCCGAGGTGATGATGAGCAGCCGGTCCGACCCGGCGAGCGCCCCGCCCAGCGCTTCGATCACGCGCTTGTCCTTCTCGCAATTCGCGACGAAATTCGAGAAATTGTGATCGAAGGCGGTGTGGATCACCGCATCTGACTTCGCCGCGCCGTCGCGCAGGCTGTCGAGGTCTTCGATGTCGCCGCGATGGGGCTCGGCTCCGGCAGCCGCAAGCGACCGCGCACCGGCTTCGGAGCGGGTCAGGCCGAGCACCTGATGGCCCGCGGCGAGAAGCTCAGGCACGATTCTGGAACCGATGAAGCCGGTAGCGCCGGTGAGGAATACACGCATGGGAGATCTCCGCTTGTTGTTCGGAGGCCTTATTTGCGCTATAAATCATTCTGTTAAAGTAGTGACTTTATCATGGTATAACAGCCAACAGGATCGCAATGCCAGCCGAGACGGCCAACAAGCTGGGCACCTTTCTACGGGACCGCCGCATGCGCCTCGATCCGGCCGCCTTCGGTTTTGCCACGGGGCGGCGGCGCACCCAAGGGCTGCGCCGCGAAGAAGTGGCACAGCGCGCCAATATCAGCCCGACCTGGTACACCTGGCTGGAGCAGGGACGGGGCGGCGCGCCCTCGGCGGACGTGCTCAACCGCATCGCGACCGGGCTGATGCTGACCGAGCCCGAACGCGAGCATCTGTTCATGCTGGGTCTCGGCCGGCCCCCGGAGGTCCGCTACAGAAACGTCGACAGCGTGACGCCGCGCCTGCAGCGCGTCCTTGACGCTTTGGACCCCAGCCCGGCGATCATCAAGACCGCGACATGGGACGTGGTTGCCTGGAACCGTGCAGCCGCGGCGATGCTAACCGACTATTCCAAGCTGCCGCGCGAGCAGCGCAACATCCTTCGTCTGATGTTCGGCAACTCGCGCGTGCGCGACGCGCAGGACGATTGGGAGAGTGTCGCGCGCTTCGTGGTCGGATCGTTCAGGGCGGATGCCACGAGGGCGGGCGCAGGCGCGGAAATCACCCAACTCGTCGAAGAGCTTTGCCGGATCAGTCCGGAATTCGAGGCGCTGTGGCGCGACAACGACATCGTGCCGGCCCACGGCGAGGGCGTGAAGCGCCTGCGGCATCCCGAGATCGGGCTGATCGAGCTGGAGTTCTCCGTCTTTGCGGTCGATGGCCGCCCGGAACTCGGCATGATCGTCTACAATCCCGCCACGCAGGCGGATGCAGAACGTATTCGATCACTAATCGCGGCTCGTTCCGCAGAATGATGGCCGCCATGTGCGGTATTCCGCCAAGGTGCGGCGGCGAAGCGGAAAACAGGTCACAAGGCGACTCGGTTAGGATAATATCCACCGCCCGATTCTTCGTGGAAGATGTCTATGACCTTGAATGAGCTTAGTTGGTCGCCCTCGGAAAAGAAAGTTGCCCGCGCCGCATATGACAAGGCTCTTGAGAGGGCACTGGCCAGCATCATGGCCGAATTCAAAAGACGAACGCCGCGACCACGCCCTCCGAGATATGGGAGGTCGAGGACTATCTGAAGGAGCAACGTCGCGATTTGGATCGGACGTTCGACTATCGCTATTCGCAACTGACCGTCGTTTTCGCAACTCTCATCCGGCAAGGATACCTGGACGAGGACTTACTCTCGGGTCTGTCGGAAGAAAAACGCGAGGAGATCCGCAGAATGCTTGCGTGGCACAAAGGATAAGGGTTTAGAAGCGTTACCTTCGCGCCGTCGCACGCTGGATCGCTTGCGGTGGTTGGCCGAAGCTCCTCATGAAGACGCGGCGCATGCGGCCGGCATCGCCGAAGCCGCTCTGTTCGGTCGAGCGGCTTATTGCCTGGCTCAACCGCCTTCACGGGCCTTCGAAGCGTCAGCTTTGCCACCGCCTGCCCGATCGCTTCGGGGGACGTCAGCGGCGCCCGGCTGCCGGATATGGTTGATGAAGGCGCGCAGCTTGGGCAGCACCTGGTGCCTTTCCGGGTAATAGAGAAAGACGCCCGGCGTGGTCACCGCGAAGCGGCTAAGCAGCGCCTGCAGGCGCCCGTCGGCGATCGGCGCTTCGGCGATCGGGCCTGGCACCTGCGCCAGCCCGACACCCTGGATCGCCGCACCGAGAAGCGAGGGGTAGTCATGCGCGATTAACGGTCCCGAGACGATCGCCTCTATCGTCTTGTTGCCGTCGACAAAGGACCAAGGCGCGACCGAGCCGTTCGAACGGCGCAGGCGCAGGCAGGCATGGTCGCGTAGATCCTCGATGCGCTCGGGCGCCGCGCCCCGGCGCAAGTAATCGGGACTGCCGACCACCACCATCGGAAAGGAGGGCGTCAGCCGGACCGCGACCATGTCGGGCGCGATCAGATCGCCCATCCGGATGCCGGCGTCGAATCCTTCGGTCGCGAGATCGGCGAGCTCGCCGCTGGCGACGATCTCCAGCTCGATCTCGGGATAGGCCTGGCAGAAGGAGGCGACCATCGGCTCCAGCAGCATCGGCACCACGGCCGGCGGTACCGAAAGGCGCAGGAGCCCCGCCGGCCGCTGGCCCATCCCGCGCGCGATCTCGCTTGCCGCGATCAGTTCCTCGAAGGCCGGCCGGGCACGCGCGAAAAAGCGCTCGCCGGCTTCCGTCAGGCCGACGCTGCGCGTCGTGCGGACGAAGAGCGCAGCGCCGATGCGCGCCTCGAGCGTTCGTATCGCCTGGCTGATCGCCGACGGAGTGACGGCGAGCTCGACCGCCGCCTTGCGGAAATTGCGGTGCTTGGCCACACTCAAAAACGCCTCGACACCATCGAGCGCGCCGTGCCTGACTGTGAAGTTCTGCTTCATGACCCATCGACATTATCGTGGATAGTGGTTCGCGGAAAGCGGCCGTATTTCTTGCGTGACTTTGGAAGCCTGAAGGGAAATGGCAATGACCGATGAACTCGATCGCGTGCGCGATCACTATCGCGCGACCGGCCTGACCGATCGGTTGAAGACCGCGCTGGCGGTGTTTGGACCCGAGCAACAGCGGCTGAAGCCCGAGCAACTGGCGACCCTCGATCAGTTCCACACCCGCGGGCTGGCCGCGACGGCGGAGCTCGCCGATCTTGCCGTCATCACCGCCGACATGTCGGTGCTCGACGTCGGATCTGGCATCGGCGGGCCGGCTCGCTTCCTGGAGGCGACATATGGCTGCGCGGTGACCGGTGTCGATCTCAGCGAACCCTTCGTCGAGGCCGCGCACTATCTGACAGCGCGAACCGGGCAGGCCGGCCAAGTGTCGTTCGAAGCCGGTAGCGCTTTGTCGCTTCCCTTCGAGGATGGCCGTTTCGACGCCGCGCTTTTGCAGCATGTGGCGATGAACATCGCCGACCGGCCGTTGCTCTACCGCGAGGTCAGGCGCGTTTTGAAGCCGGGCGGAAAATTCGCCACATTCGACGTCGTGCTGAATGGTGGCGATCCGCTCTATCCGGTGCCCTGGGCGAAGACGCCGGGCGAAAGCTTCCTGTTGACGGCCGAGGAGACCTGCGAAGCGATCGAAGCCGCCGGCTTCGGCACGCTCGTCCGCCGTGACGACACGGCTGCCGCCAAGGCCTGGTTCGCCGAGCTCCGTGCCTCCGGCCCGCCGCCTTCGCTCAATCTCGGGGTCGTCATGGGCCAGGGTTTCGCCGAATTCGCCACCAACCTCGGGCGCAATCTCATGGAGGGACGGCTGGGCATTCTGACGGCTGTGTTTGAGGCCGTTCCGGTCAATTGAGCAATTCCAGGAAAATCGTTCGGCGGTCAGGCTCGGCGGTTTGGCCGTAGCCTTCCGTCCGGAATTGCGAAAAACCAACACTGAAGGAGGCGAAGATGTCACCAGCGATGATCTTCAACATCCACCTCGCGCTTGGCTATGTGCCGTGGCTGCTTTGCTTCGTCGCCTATATCTTGCCAAGGCTGAGGTCGATGGAGCCGATAGAGGCGCAGCGCGCGATAGCAACGCTGCACAGCTTCCGCTTCTTCGGCCTCGTCTTCCTCATCCCGGGCGTGGTCGGTCCCGACCTTGCTCCTGACTTCGCAAGCTTCGCCGCCTATGGCGACTTCGCCACCGGCCTGCTCGCCATGCTGGCGCTGCTCGCGGTGGCGAGGCCTGCGATCTTCTGGCCGTTGGTCGTCGCCTTCAACGTCGCGGGCGTGGTGGACCTTGTCGGCGACTACTATCTCGGCACCGTGCTCGACCTTCCTGGCCATGCCGGCCAGTTGGGCGCGACCTATGCGATCCCGAT
Organism: Mesorhizobium sp. B3-1-7; assembly: GCF_006439385.1. Classification (NCBI taxonomy): domain Bacteria; kingdom Pseudomonadati; phylum Pseudomonadota; class Alphaproteobacteria; order Hyphomicrobiales; family Phyllobacteriaceae; genus Mesorhizobium; species Mesorhizobium sp. B3-1-7. The sequence continues at coordinate 45,366 of NZ_VFTL01000037.1, read as the reverse complement.
CCTCTACGTGCCGCTGCTGATGATCACGCATGTCGCGGCGTTCTATCTGCTGGCGCGTTCCAGGCGCCACCAGATCGCGGCGACTTAATAAACCGGTGTCGCCATGTGCTTCGGCGCCGGCCATTCGTTTGTGATCTCGGGCTGCACCGGCCGCTCGAGATAGGTCGAGAGCACCACATAGCTGCGCGTCGAGGTGACGCCGGGCGTATCGTAGAGACGGGCCAGCAGGCCCTCCAGCGCGCGCGTGTCCTCGGTGCGCACCTTGAGCAGCATGCAAGTGTCGCCGGCGACTGTGTGGATCTCCTCGACTTCCGGATATTTGGAGACCGCCATCAGTTCCGGCGTCTTGCCCCAGCCCCTTGTGTCGATATGCACGAAGGCCAGCAGCGGCTTCTTCACCGCCCTCGGATCGATGATCGCCGAGGTGGCGCGGATGGCGCCGCTGCGCTTCAGCCGCTTGACCCGCTCATGCGCCGCCGGCGGCGACAGGCCGACGCGTTCGCCGAGCTCGGCATAGCTGATGGTCGCGTCCTCGACGAGGACGCCTAATATCTTTCGGTCGATAGGGTCGACCTCGCGGGCCGGATGCTTGTTCCGCTGAATGTCATCTGTTTCTGTGTCCATATGGAAATTCTCCATTGCTGCGGAATTAAATTCGGCCATTATGGAGATATGTCGAACACCAATCAATCTGCAATTATGACCCACGCGCCTCGGGCGCCGATACCGGCCGCCGCCTATCTGCTGACGGGCTGTATCGCCGTCATCGGCTCCAACTCGCTGGTTCTGGGACCGATCGCGCCGGCGGTGGCTGCATCATTCGGCGCCAGCGTGCCAGCGGTGATGACGGCTGCCGCCGCCTTCGGCCTCGGCACGTCGGCCAGCGCGCTCTTCCTTGCCCGCTACATCGACCGGATCGGCGCGCGCCGCATGCTGCAGGGCGCATTGCTGTTGCTGGCTCTGGCGCTCGTCGCCAGTGCTTTGGCGCCGACGGTCGTGTTGCTCGTCACGGCGCAACTCGTTGCCGGCATTGCCGCCGGCATCGCCATGCCGGCGATCTATGCCAGCTCGGCCGCGATCGCGCCGCCCGGCCGCGAGAGCGGCACCATCGGCGTGGTGCTGACCGGCTGGACGCTTTCGATGGTCGCCGGTGTCTCGCTGTCGGCCGTGATCGCCGATCTCATCCATTGGCGCGCCGTCTTCGCGGCCGTGGCGCTGCTGGCGGGAGCGGCCGTTGCCGGCCTTGCGATGAGTTCGCTGCACGACGTCAGGAAAAGCGGTCCGGCGCCGTCGCCGCTCGGCGCGCTCGCCGTTCCCGGCATCCTGCCGCTGCTCATTGCTTGCGGCGCCTTCATGACCGCCTTTTACGGCGTCTACGGCTATCTCGGCGACCATCTTCATGAAGCCCTCGGCGAGCCGGTCAGCGCCAACGGACTGGCGGCGGTCGCCTACGGTCTCGGCTTCGGCGCGGCCGCTTTGCTCGATGGCGTCATCGACCGGCTCGGTGCGCGCCGTGTCATGCCGTTCGCCTATCTGCTGGTCGCCGCCGTCTATGTCGCCATCGCCTTGGCAAGCGCCGGCTTCGGCCTGCTGCTTGCGTCGATAGGCGTATGGGGTCTCGCCAACCATTTCGGGCTGAACGTGCTGGTCATGCGCCTCACCGCGCTCGATCCGGCGCGGCGCGGCACCATCATGGGTCTGAACAGCGCGGTCACCTATCTTGCCGTCACTGTCGGCACCGCAGGCTTCGGCCCGCTCTACACGACCCTCGGCTTCGCCAACTGCTCCTTGATCGCCGCGGGACTGATGCTGGTTGCGGCGGGCGCCGCGGCGTGGCGGCCGGCTGGTCCTCGATAACAGGCCTGCCTCACTCTTCGCTTCCGGCCGGAAATCCGTTTCGCACTTTTCCTGGGATTGCTCTAAGGCTGGCTTGCGAACCGGAGTCGCAGCCGATGAAGACGAGCCTCCAGATCACCGCCGAGCCCTTGCCGCAGGACCTCGCTTTCCTGAGCGGGAGCCTCACCGCCTTCAACGATGCCGATGTCGGCGCGTCAGGCAGGAAGGCGCTGGCGGTTATCGTGCGTGACGAACATGGTGTCATCGTCGCCGGCATTTCCGGCTACACCGCCTGGGGCTGGCTCTACGTGCAGTGGCTGTGGGTCGACGAAAGATTGCGCGGCCGGCGCGCAGCCGCCGGCATGCTCGACGCCGCCGAACGGGAAGCCATCGCACGCGGTTGTCACGGTGCCTGGATCGACACCTTCAACCCGGTCGCCGAAAAGGTCTATCGGCGTCAGGGCTACCAGCCGTTCGGCACGCTGCCTGACTTCCCCACCGGCCGCAGCCGCATCTTCCTGCAGAAGAAGCTGCCGTCCTGATCAGCCAGCCAGCTTTCCGCCGCGCATCGGCGCGGGCGCGCCGGTGGTGCTTGGAAAGCTGATCGGCAGGCCGCGCAGCACGCGCACAGCTAGGAAAGCAAAGCATTCCGCCTCCACCGCGTCGCCCTTCCAGCCCAACGTCTCGGCCTGCGCGACCTCGACGCTGGCGCGGCTTTCGAGCATTGCCATCATCGTCGGATTGTGGCGGCCGCCGCCGCTGACCGCCAGCCGCTTCGGCCGGCGCGGCAACAGGTCGAGCGCCTTGCCGACGGCTGACACGGTGAAGGCCGTCAGCAATGCTGCGCCGTCCTCCGCGCCGAGCCCCTCGGCCATCGCTGCGGTGAAGTCGAAGCGGTCGAGCGATTTTGGATAGGGTTTGGTGAGATACGGATGCTGCAGCAGCCGGGCGAGCCGCTCCTCGTCGACCTTGCCGGCAGCCGCCAGCTTGCCGTCGCGGTCCATCTCGCCGAGGCCTTTCGACTTGATGAAATCGTTGACCGGCGCATTGGCCGGGCCGGTGTCGAAGGCGACGATATTGTCCTTGCCGTCCCACCAGGTGATGTTGCCGACACCGCCGAGATTGAGCACGGCGGTGTCGCCGCTGGCGTCCGCCTCTTTAAGCAACGCGGCATGATAGGCCGCGGCTAGAGGCGCGCCTTGTCCGCCAGCCGCGACATCGGCCGAGCGGAAATCATAGGCGACCTTGGTGCCGAGCAGCGAGGCCATCAGCTCGCCATCGCCGAGCTGGCGGGTGCGGCCGATACGTCCCGGCTGCGGCGCGCGATGCAGCACGGTCTGGCCGTGGAAGCCGACGACGCCGATATCGGTCATTCGCATGCCCTGGCTCTCGACCAGATCCCTGACCGCCGCCGATTGCGCGCGCGTCAGCGCCTCCTCGGCTTCGCGAAAGATCGCCGGCTCCGGTCCCTCGAAATTCCAGGCGCGCGCCTGGCGCAGCGTCTCTTCGAGCAAGGTGCGGATCGACTGCGGGTAGGGGGCCAGCGTGTAGGTGCCGGTGTCGGCGATGCGTTCGCCATCGGTCTTGATCAGCGCCACGTCGATATTGCCGTCGAGCACCGTGCCGGTCATCAGGCCGACGGCCCAGATTGGTTCCATGGTCGTTCCTCGAATCGCCCTTCATCCACGTGTCGGATGGATCAGCCCCGCAGGCAAGTCTTTCGCCGCGCCCTTCCAGGTCGCCTTTTGCGCCAAATGGCGAAAATCGAGCAGCCACGTTCTTGCCTCTTGGCGCCAAAGGCGCGAGCCTGCGGGTTCGACATCGAGGTACCTCAAGGAGGAAACGTCATGGCAGCCAATGTTGCGGTGATCGCGGGCGCCGGCTCCGGGCTAAGCGCCTCGCTGGCGCGGCTTCTAGCCAAGGAGGGATTCCGCGTCGTCCTTGCCGCGCGTAACGTCGACAAGTTAGCGGCGCTGGTCAAGGAAACCGGCGCGCAAGCCGTCGAAACCGATGTGTCGGACGCTGCTTCCGTCGAGCACCTGTTCGAGGCGGCCGACAAGGAAGGCCCGCTCGAAATTGCCGTCTTCAACGCCAGCGGCCGCACGCGCGGTCCAATCGCCGAGCTCGATCCCGAGGCGGTCAAGCAAGCCCTGCTCGTCGGCGCCTATGGCGGCTTCCTTGTCGGCCAGCAGGCAGCGCGCCGGCTTCTGGCACGTGGTTCCGGCTCGATCCTGTTCACCGGCGCCAGCGCAAGCCTGAAAGGGTTCTCCGGCTCCGCCGGTTTCGCCATGCCGAAATTCGGCCTGCGCGGGCTGGCGCAATCGATGGCACGCGAGCTCGGCCCGAAGAACATCCATGTCGCGCATTTCATCATCGACGGCCAGATCGAGCCGGCCGGACAGGCGCCCGAGTCCGACCGGCCGGATCGTCGCCTCTCGCCCGATGCGATCGCCGAGACCTATCTCGCCGTCCATCGCCAGCATCGCAGCGCCTGGAGCTTCGAGGTCGAGTTGAGGCCGTGGGTCGAGACGTTCTGACGACCCATTGCGCGAAACGTACAGTAACACACCTCGATGCTGCTCATTATTTTAGAAAGTATGCATATTTCCTGACGCCGTTTTAGCGGTCTGCAATGTAAAAAAGCGCAAAATAAAATATACCTTTACTTAACTTCGGCATGCATACTGCGCGTTGTCAGATCTGTTGTCCGGCTCTCCTGCACGAATTGAGAATGGGCATGCCGCTTACACGTCGCACGCTGTTTGCAGCCGGAGGCGGAGGGCTGCTCATTGCGCAGGCGCAAGCCGCGGCCACGCCGGCCCAGGCGCAAGACGCTCCAAAACCCATCGTCAGCGACAACAAGCTGCGCATCGCCATGCCGGTCTTCGCGTCCGATCCGTTCTTTCCGGCCGACGGCTCCGGTGACAAGGGCATCGACATGGACCTGGCGCGCGGCATAGCCGCGGAGCTTGGCGTCGAACCGGTGTTCGACCGGTCCGCCGTGACCTTCGACGCCATGGTGCAAAAGCTGACTTCCGGTGAGGCGGACCTGGCGATCGGCAAGTTGAGCCGCACCCTTCAGCGCGGTCGCTCGATCCTCTATTCCCGGCCCTACGCGATGCTGCACCAAGGGTTGCTCGCCAACCGCGTGAACCTGGCGCGCATCGCGCAAGGCGAGCCGCCTGAGCGGATCATCCGCGATTTCTCCGGCGATCTCGGCGTCATCGAAGGCTCGTCTTTCGCCACTTATGCGGCCACCACGTTCCCGCACGCGCAGATCCGACGCTTCGCGGGCTGGAATACGGTTGTCGATGCGATCCGCAACGGCGCAATCGACCTGGCCTATCGCGACGATTTCGAGATCAAGAAGCTGATGGTCGACGATCCCTCGATGACGGTCGTCGCGCGCTCGATCACGCTGACCGACAAGGTCGACACGATCGCGGTCGGCATCAGTCCGGACAATCCGCATCTCGCGGCCTTTGTCGATCTCTATCTCGACCTGGCAAGGGGCCAGCAGGTCCTCAACACCGACGAGATCATCGCGCGCTACCGCCAGGGGAGCAAAGCCTGACAATGGCCGTCTCGGATGTAGCCGCACCCATGCCCTTCGATTGGCGCCTGGCGGCGAAACGCATCCTGCGCTCGCCGGCGACGACGATCATCATGATCCTGGCCGGAATCCTGTGCGGCCTCTACTACCCGGCCTTCGCCCATGCGATCAGCCCCCTCGCGCAGATCTACCTGAATTTCCTCAAGATGGTCGTCCTGCCCTATCTGGTCTCGTCCGTCATCTTCTCCATCACCGCGATGGTCCAGGATCCGAAATCGGTCCGCTACCTCGGCAAGGTGGGCATAGCCGTGCTGGTCGTGTCGTTCCTCGCCGTGCTGGTGAGCGGCACCTATTCGCTGATCCTCAAGCCCGGCCAGATCGAGAACCCGCAGTCGCGCATCGAGCTCGGCGAGTTCATCAATTCGCAAGGCAGCGTATCCACCGATCTCGCATTTCCGTTCCAGCCGCCGCCGCTCACCGGCGATCCGAATGGCGGGCATTCGATCTTCATGGATCTGGTGCCGAACAACGTCTTCAACGCGCTGGCCTCGGGCCAGACAATCCAGGTCCTGTTGTTCTGCCTGCTTTTCGGTCTGGCGATGGGCAAGATCCCCCAGCCCTCGTCGCTCAGCCTGTCGCAGGCGCTCAACGCGGTGTACCGGGCGTGCACGGTGCTGACCAACTGGTTCGTCTGGGGATTGCCCTTTGCAACCTTCATCCTGATCGCCGACCAGACTGCGTCGACCGGCACCAAGCCGCTGATGCTGATGGGCGGCTACCTGCTGGTGATGGGCCTTTCCTGCCTGACATTTCTCGCCGGCGCGTTTGCAATTATCGCCATACGCTCGCGGCGGAGCTACTGGGCCACGATCAAGACCTGCCAACCGCTCCTGATGGTGGCCATCACCACGCGCTCCTCGGTCGCCTCGCTGCCCTGGGTCATCAACCTGTTGAGCGAGCGGCTGCGCTTCAACCTGGTGGTCGTCGAGCTGCTCGTGCCGCTGCAGGCGGCGCTGCTGCGAACGGGCCCGGCGCTGGTCTACACCTCGGGCGTCCTGTTCATCGCCCAGCTCTACGGCCATCAATTGGCGATCCCGGACCTCTTGCTCGTCGGTATCGTCTCGGCGCTTCTGGCGCTGACCACCGGCGGCATGGGCAGCCTGCTCATCCTGTCCCAGATGTCCATCGTCTGCGGCTATCTGAAGCTTCCCTTCGAGGCGGCGTTCGCCCTGTTCGTCGCGGTCGACGCGGCTGTCGATACGTTTATGACGCTGTCCAGCGTCTGCACCGTGGCGGCGAGCACGGCTATGATCGCGCCCAGCCACAGGGAGGCGACACAATCTGAAGAACCCGTCGCGGACGAGCTCGAAGCCGAGCCCGTCCGATGATCGACGACAGCATCTGCCCCCAGCTTGGCATCATCGGCGGTCTCGGGCCGCTGGCATCGGCGGACTCTACTTCAAGCTGACCCGGATGACCGAAGCGCTCGGCGACAACGACCATGTGCCTTCCGTCATCCTCAGCGTGCCGCAACTGCCTGACAGGACCGAAGCGATCCTTGGCGGTCATGACGGACCGCTGGCGCCGCTGCAGGCCGCGGTCTCGACGCTCAACGAGCTCGGCGTCGCCTGTATCGCCATGCCCTGCAACACCGCCCATCTTTGGTACGATCGATTGGCGGCGAACTCGCGGGCCGAGATCATCCATATCGGCGACGCGGCGGTGGCGGAAATCCGTCGCGGCCTGGATCGCGGCAGGGTCGCGAATCTCGCAACCCGGGGCACGCTGGCCTCCGGCTTCTACCAGGACAGGATATCGGCGGCGGGTTTCGAGCTTTGCCTTCCGCAAGGCACGGAGTTCCAGGAGCGCGTCGACAGCGCCATCGGCCTCGTCAAGGCCGGCTCGATCGCGCAGGCCGCGACCGAGACCGAGCGGGCGCTTCATCTCGCGCAACTGGCTGGCGCCGATGCCGCACTTCTCGGCTGCACCGAACTGTCGGTGGTGGCGGCCAGCCTCGGCGATACGAACGGATTGATCGTCATCGACAGCAACGCCGCCCTGGCGCGGGCCAGCCTGACGCGATTGGGCTTCGGCATTCAGGAAGCGCGAGGCCTGCCGACGGTGCTGCGGCCAACGGCGCATGACCGGTTGCCCTGGCGCGCCGCGCAACGCGTCTGATGCGCGCTGCCGCCCGGTAGAAATGCCTGATTTGCGTCGGCCGAAGCCCATTTGAACGCGATTTGCCGCAAAACCCGGGAATTGAGCGCCGGCTTGCTCCGTTTGCAGTGAGATTGGTTGGTGCGTTTCTTCACCCGCAATGGCGCACATGTCATCGTGCCGCGGGGGGTCGCTAGAGCAATTCCAAGGAAAGTGTGCAGCGGTTTTCCGTCCGGAATTGCGAAAAACAAGAGTTACCGTAGGAGGAGCCTGTCCATGCCCAGAATAATTCCGGTGCTCGATCTCGATCGCTTGGAGCAGGGTCCGTCGGAGCTTCGAACTTTTCTGTTTGACTTGCGCACAGCCGCCCGCGACGTCGGCTTCTTCTATCTCAGCGGCCACGGCATCACCCAACCGGAGGTCGATGCGGTGCTGGGCGCCGCCCACCGCTTCTTCGCTCTGCCGGAGGCCGACAAGCTCGGCATCGAAATGGTGAAGTCGCCGCAGTTCCGTGGCTATACGCGCGCCGGCGGCGAACTGACCAGGGGCAAGGCCGACTGGCGCGAGCAGCTCGACATCGGCGTCGAGCGTACGACCATTGCGCAGGGTCCGGGAGTGCCGGCCTGGACGCGGCTGCAGGGTCCAAACCAGTGGCCGGCCGCATTTCCCGATCTGAAGCCCGCGCTGCTCGCCTGGCAGGCAAAGGCGACCGACGTGGCGATCCGGCTGCTCAAGGCTTTCGCGCTGTCGCTCGACCAGCCGGAGGACGCTTTCGATCCGATCTATCGCGGCGAACCGAACCATCGCATGAAGATCGTGCGCTATCCCGGCCGCGACGCCACCGGCGACGAGCAGGATGTCGGCGGGCACAAGGATGGCGGTTTCCTGACCCTCCTGCTGCAGGACGAGAACAAGGGCCTGCAGGTCGAATATGACGGCAGCTGGGTCGATGTCGACCCGATCCCGCAGACGCTCGTCGTCAACATCGGCGAACTGCTCGAACTCGCCTCGAACGGCTATCTCAGGGCTACCGTGCATCGCGTCGTCACGCCGCCGGCTGGCGTCGAGCGCATTTCGGTTCCGTTCTTCTTCAGCGCTCGGCTCGACGCCACGATCCCGCTTCTCGACCTGGCCAAGGAATTGGCGGCCGAAGCGCGCGGCCCGGCTAGCGACCCTGACAATCCACTCTTCCGCAACGTCGGGACCAATGTGCTGAAGAGCCGGCTGAGGTCGCATCCCGACGTGGCGCGGCGTCATTATGCCGATCTGTTGGAAAAGGCATCGGCCGCTGGCTGAAGATTTCGCGCAGTCGAGCGAGTTTTTTTCGCAATTTCGATCTTTTTTGGAATTCCGTTCGTGGAAAATGTGCCGCTCAGGCCCCAAATAAGAGTCATCGCTCGGTGTTTTCCTCCCATTGCGCCGGGCGATGTTCCCCTCTGAAGGTTATGACCTTCATGCTTGGCCGGGCCGCTTTCGCGCCCGGCCTTTTTCTTTCCTGTGCTGGGAATAAGCCGATCAGGCGAAGCTTAAACGGATGGTTCCGTATGGGCCGAAATCCGAGACGATCTCGTCGCCATGTCGGCATTCGACCGGCCGGATGAAGGAGCCCGACAGCACGACCTGACCGGCCTCGATGCGCATGCCGTACTGATGCAGCCGGTTGGCGAGCCAGACGATGCCCTTGGCTGGATGATCGAGCACGCCGGCGCCCAAGCCCGTCTCCTCCACCTCGCCGTTGCGCGACACGATGGCGCCGATCCAGCGCATATCCGCCTCGCGCGGGCCGGCCTTGCGGCCGCCGACGACGATGCCGGCATTGGCGGCATTGTCCGAGATCGTGTCGAAGAAGGTCCTGATCTTGCCCGTCTCCTTGTTCATCCGCTCGATGCGGGTGTCGAGGATTTCAAGCGCAGGCGTGATGTGATCGGTGGCGTCGAGCACATCGTCGATCGAGATGTCAGGACCAGCCAGAGGCGCCTTCATGACGAAGGCGATCTCGGCCTCGATACGCGGCTGGATGAAACGATCGGCCGGCACCGTGCCGCCGTCCTCGAAGAACATGTCGTCGAACAGGATCCCGGAATCGGGAATGTCGATGCTGAGCGCCGACTGCATCGCCTTCGAGGTCAGGCCGATCTTCCAGCCCTTGATCGTCAGTCCCGATGCGGCCTTCCGCTTCACCAGCGCCGCCTGCACGCGATAGGCGTCGTCCATCGTCGCTTGAGGAAAATCGAGGCTGAGCAGCCTGATCTGCCGGCGGTCGCGCTCGGCTTCGAACAGCCTGCGGGCGGCGTCCTCGACTTGGCTTTCCGTCATCATCGGCCGGTTCCCTCGTCGACGACGCCGTTGCGAAGCTGCCCGATGCCGTCGGCCTCGACCTCGACCACATCGCCCGGCTTCAGCCAGACCGGCGGGTCGAAGCGGGCGCCGGCGCCGGTCGGCGTGCCGGTGACGATGACGTCGCCCGGCACCAGCGTGGTGAAGGTCGAGATGTAATTGATGATCTTGGCGAACGAAAAGATCATGCGCCCAGTGCGGTCCTGCTGGCGCAGCTCGCCGTTGACGCGGGTGGTCAGCGAAATGTCGGCGATCTGCGCTTCGTCGATGAACGGCACCAGCCAGGGACCGATCGAGCCGGTCCGGTCGAAATTCTTGCCTTGGGTGACGTTGAACTTGGCGTGACGCACCCAGTCGCGGATCGTGCCTTCGTTGCACAGCGAGAGCGCCGCGATATGGCCGAGCGCATTGGTCTCCGATATGCGGCGGCCGCCCTTGCCGATGACGACGACGACCTCGCCCTCATAGTCGAGCTGCGGTGATTCCGGTGGTCGCACCAACGGCGCGCTATGGCCGACGAAGGAACGCGGGAAGCGGATGAACAGCGACGGGTTCGAAGGCGCCGCCTGCCCGTCCTTGTACTCCTCGTTGCGGTCCGGATAGTTGACGCCGACGCAGATGATCTTTTCAGGTGAGGGGATCGGGATTTCGTAGGCGATGTCCTTGACGCTGAAATCGGCTGCTAGACCCTCGGCCTCTTCGGCGAGTTTGCCGAGCGCGCCGGCCTCGATCACTTCGCGCAGCGTCGGCAATTCGGGATGACGCGCCGAGAGCTCGACGACACCCTTGTCGGTGATGGCGCCGTAGCGCGTCTTGCCGCCGGCGGTGAAGGTGGCGAGGCGTCCCGCGCTCATGCTGATGCTCCGTTAAGGCGCCACGATCGGCGAGGCCGCCAGGTCGGACTTGCGCGGCTCGACACCCGCGAACACGCTGCCTTCCTCGAACCAGCTTCGCGGCGCCGGCGCGCCCCACAGCGTCTGGCGCTGCGGGTCCTTGAGGTCCCATTTGATCGGCTCGAGATCGGGATCGACCGTCTGGTAGTCCGAGCAATAGATTTCGATGCGATGGTTGTCCGGGTCGCGGATGTAGAGGAAGAAGGCGTTGGAGATGCCGTGCCGTCCAGGCCCGCGCTCGATATTGCCGACATAGCCGGTGGTTGCCATCAGGTCGAGCAGGTCGATGATGTTGAGCGGCGTCGGCACCCAGAAGGCGACATGGTGCAGCCGCGGGCCAAGGCCGTTGGTGAAGGCGATGTCGTGCACGCCGCCCTTGCGGTGCGTCCAGGCCGCCCACAGCTTTCCGGTCTCGGCGTCCTCGGTGTATTCGGTCACGCGGAAGCCGAGCTCGTTGTAGAAGGCAACCGATTCATCGACATTCGGCGAGAAGCAGTTGAAGTGGTCGATGCGCAGCGGCTTCACGCCCTTATAAAGCGCGTATTTCTGGTGGATCGGCGGCAGCCGCTCCATCTTCGAATAGAATTCGAGCGGGATGCCGTGCGGGTCGCGGGTGCGGAAGGTGCGCGACTGGTAGGGCCGCTCGACCCACTCCACCGGCAGGCCCTTGGCTTTGAAGAAATGCTCGGCCTTGTCGAGGTCCTCGTCGGAGAAGACCTTGAAGCCGAGCTCGCGCGCTTCCGGCGCCGTCGCCTTGCGCAGCACGATGCAGTGATGGCCGCGCTCTTCCATGGCGCGCAGATAGATGGCGCCGCTGGTCTCGTCCGTCACCTGCAGGCCGAGCGTGTCGACATAGAAGGCGCGGGATTTCGCCAGGTCGGTGACGGCGAGCTCGACATGGCTGAGCCGCACGATGTTGAAGGCGGGATAGAGATTGGGTTGGGGCAGGGCCATCATGTGTCTCCGGTCAGCCGCCGAGCTTCTGGATCGAATGCGGCGCCGTGGCGAACGCAATGTTCTTGGTTTCCATGTAGAAGTCGAACGACCAGTCGCCGCCGTCGCGGCCGATGCCGGAGCTCTTGACGCCGCCGAACGGCGTCGGCAGATGCCGCACATTCTCCGAATTCACCCAGATCATGCCGGCGTCGAGCGCGTCGGTGAAGCGCAGCGCGCGGGTGACGTCGGAGGTCCATAAATAGCCGGTGAGCCCATATTGCGTGTCGTTGGCCAGAGCCAGCGCATCGGCCTCGTCCTTGAACGGGATCGCCGTCAGCACCGGCCCGAAGATCTCCTCCTGGGCGATGCGCATCTTGTTGGTGGCGCCGACGAACAGCGTCGGGCTGACATAGCAGCCGCCGCCCGGGCCGGCGAACTTGCCGCCGCCGGCGGCGACCACCGCGCCTTCCGATTTGCCGATCTCGATATAGGAGAGCACTTTTTCCTCGTGCACCGGATGGATCAGCGGCCCGACCACAGTTTCGGGATCGAGCGGATGGCCGATCCTGATGCGCTTGGCTTTCTCAGCCACCATGTCGGTGAATTTGTCGTGGACGGATGCCTCGACCAGCAGGCGGGACGACGAGGTGCAGCGTTCGCCGTTCAGCGAATAGATCATGAAGACGGCGGCGTCCGCCGCGCGTTCCAGGTCGGCGTCGGCGAAGACGATGACCGGGTTCTTGCCGCCGAGCTCGAAATGCACGCGCTTCAGCGTTTCGGCGCCCTGCTTCATGATCATCGAGCCGGTGCGGCTTTCGCCGACGAAGCCGATCGCCTTGATGTCGGGGTGCTCGGTCAGCGCCCGGCCGGCATCCTCGCCGAAGCCGTTGACCAGATTCCACACGCCCTTGGGCAGGCCGGCTTCCTCCGCGATCTCGACCAGCAGCCGTGCCGTCAGCGGCGACAGCTCCGCCGGCTTGTGCACGATAGTGCAGCCGGCGGCCAGCGCCGGCGCGATCTTCCAGGTCGACAGCATGAAGGGCGTGTTCCACGGCGTGATCACGCCGACCGGGCCGATCGGCACGCGCGTCGTCAGATTGAGCTGATTCGGCGCTCTCAGCGAGCGGCCGTCACGCGCTTCCGGCGCGCGGTCGGCATAGAAGCGGAAGTTCTCGGCGCCGCGCAATGCCGCCTTGGCCATGAATTTCAGCGACTGCCCAGTGTCCATGCATTCGACGAAGGCGATCTCTTCGGCACGCGCGATGATGGCGTCCGCTATTCTATGCAGCAGCTTCTTGCGTGCGTCGCCGGGGATCGCCGCCCAGTCCTTGAAGGCAGCCTTGGCCGCTCTTGCCGCGCGGTCGATGTCGGCGGCCTTGCCGCGTGCCACGGTGGCAATCGGCTTGAGGTCGACGGGCGAAAGCGTCTCGAAGGTCGAGCCGTCCGCGGCAGGCGCCGCTTCGCCGCCGATCTGGTTGAGCACGCCGTCCTTCCGGAAGCGTTCCAGATAGGCCTCGGCCTTTCTCAGATTGTCGTCCAGTGCCGCCATGATTTCTTTCCCGTTCTAGATCACTTGCCACGCAGGCGCGGATGGATGGCGTTCTTCTTCCAGCTCAGTTCGGCGTCGATCTCGCGGATCTCCAGCGACAGCGCGAAATGCGGCGTGGCGAACAGTGACGAGAGATAATCGGTGACAGCTGCGAAGATCGCCTCGCCGGCGCTCTTCTTTTCCGCCGCGCTGCGGCCCTTGCCGATGCGGAAATTCATGTCGATGAAGCCGTTCTCCGGCAACCGGTCGGCAATCGCGTACGCTTCGGCGCGGAACGCGCGCACCCTGACCGCGCCCGGTTCGAACAGCCCGGTTTCGAGAATGGTTCGCGAGACCAGCGCGCAAAGCTCGTTGATGTCGACCTTCGCGTCGAGATTGGCCGAATATTCGATCGCCATGTGGGGCAAGGTTTCCTCCACCTTGTAGTTAACATGTGAATTACATCTTGACGACCGAATGTCAAGCGTCGTTCTCTGCGCGGATGCAGCTTCCGGGTGGGATTGCCGCTCTCGGCAAAATCGCGGATATAGCTGCGATCCGGGCCCTAATCTTTGTTGCGAGTCGTACTGGACTGGAATTTTTCGGAGACTTGATTTTGCTACCGCTCAGCACCCGCCGCTCCTTGCCCATGGCTCTGCTTCGCGCCCGCGAAGTGATCATGGCGCATTTCCGGCCGATGCTCGCACGCCACGATATCACCGAGCAGCAATGGCGCGTGCTGCGCGTGCTGGCCGAAACCGGGCCGCTGGAGGCGACCGAGCTCGCCAACCGCGCCTCGATCCTGCCGCCGAGCCTCACCCGCATCATCAAGGCGATGGAACAGCGGGAGTTCATCACCCGCAACAAGGTCAAGGATGACGGCCGCCGCGCCTTGCTCGCGATCAGCCCGGCCGGCGTGGCCTTGATCGAGGAACTGGCGCCCGAGCGTGTCGCCATCTACGACGCCATCGAGAAGCGCTACGGCGCCGAAGAGCACGAGCGCTTGCTGGACATGCTGGAGAGCCTGATCCAGTCGGAGTCGGTGGACGGCTGAGAAGCCTACCCTCCAAAACTCCCCAGCGCGCTCGGCTGCATGTAGTTGCGCCCGACATAGAGCAGCGCCGCCTCGTCGCTGCCGTGGCGGATGTCGACGACACGACCGAACATCACGTGATGCGTGCCGACCTTGTTCACCGCGCCGATCTCGCAATCGAAGCTGACGATGGCGTCGAGCAGCGCCGGCATGCCGGACGGCATGGTCTGCCAGCGCGCGGCCTGATAGCGCTCGGCCATGTCGCGGATCGCGCCGGCGAATTTTGCCGCCAGATGCATGTGCGATTGGGTCAGCACGTTGACGCAGAAGCGTTGGTTGGCGAGGAACATGCCGGTCTGCGCCGAACGCTCGTTCATGCAGACCAGCAGCGTCGGCGGATCGTCGGAGACGCTGCACATGGCGGTCGCGGTGAAGCCGCCGCGCCCGGCCGGACCGTCCGTGGTGACGATGTTGACCGGCGCGCAGACCCGCGCCATGGCCTCGCGGAATTCCAGCCTCGCGACTTGTGTTGTCATGGCCGCTTCCATCGCCGGCCCCGTCAGTTGGGCTGGGCGGCAATCGGCGGCAGCCAGGTGTCGCCGGTCCAGCCCTTTTCGTCATAGTCGGCCATGCATTGGTCGACCAGTTCCTCCATCTGCTTCAGCCGGCCCCCGCGCTCGGCGCCCTTCAGCACCTGCAGCCGCACCTCTTCCGGCGCACCTGCATAGTTGAGCTCGTAGAGCGCGTGGCGGCCGCCGAATTCGGTGCCGGTCGCGTCCCATAACAGCTTCATGATCTTGATGCGCTCGACATGGCCCATGTCGTCGGAGCCGCGCACATATTGCGCGAGATAGCGGTCGATCTCGGGATTGTCGAAGTCGCGCGCCGAGGACGGCAGATAGATCAGCCCCGAGGCGATCACCCGGCGCACCGTGTCGATGACGCGCGGATACGCTTCCGACATGAAGGTCCGGTAGGCGAGCGCGGCCTCGAGATTGGGCAGCACCGCGCCGTTCGCCCACGGTATCGGATTGTGCGCCATCGCATTGGAAAAGCTCCAGAACATGTGGCGCAGCGCAATCACCTCGCCGAGCGCCGCCTGGTTGCCGCGAAAGGCATCGCCGCCTGTCGCCCGCAGCGCCTTGGCGAGCAGTCCGGCGAGGAAGTCGAGCTTGACGGCGAAGCGCGTGCAGCCCTGGAAGCAATAGCCATGCATGAAGCCCGACGCCGGATGGAAGGACAGGATCTTCTGCGCATCGCGCAGCACCAGCACGTCCTCCCAGGGGATGAAGACGTTGTCGAGCACCAGGATCGCGTCGTTCTCGTCGAAGCGCGACGACAGCGGATAGTCGAAGGGATGGCCGACTGTGTTGGCCGTCTGCTCATAGGAGACACGGCAGAACATCTTTATGCCAGGCCCATTCATCGGCACGATGAACATCACCGACAGCGATGGATCTTCCGTCACTGTCGCCGAGCTCTGCGCCAGGAAATTGTAGTGGGTGAGCGCCGACGACGTCGCCACCACCTTGGCGCCGGACACCCAAATGCCGGCGTCGTTCTCCTTGGTGATGTGCACGAACACGTCCTTCACCTGCTCGGCCGGCTTGTGGCGATCGATCGGCGGGTTGACGATGGCGTGGTTCATGAACAGGACCGCCTCCTGGGCCCGCTTGTGCCAGGCGCGCGCATTGTCCTTGAACGGGCCGTACCATTCGGCATTGGCGCCGAGCGTGTTCATCAGCGCCGCCTTGTAGTCGGCGGTGCGACCCATCCAGCCATAGGTCATGCGCGCCCAATGCGCGATCGCGCTTTGCTGCGCGGCAAGATCGGCAGGGGAATGGGCGACGCGGAAATATTTGTGGGTGTAGCCGCCCGAGCCGGTATCGGTCGGCGAGGTCAGCACAGGCTGCTGGTTCGGATCGTGCAGCGCGTCGTAGAGGCGGGCCAGCGAACGCACCGAATTGCGCATTGCCGGATGGCTGGTGACATCGGCCACCCGTTCGCCATTGATGTAGACCTCGCGCCCGTCGCGCAGGCTCGCCAGATATTCGGCGCCCGTGAACGGCCGCGAATTGTCGGCCCGGAATTCTTCCGATCGCATCATGATCCTCCCTTGGATTGTTGGAGAGTAGCCGCAAGCCGCTGGATGGTTTATGGACGAAAGCGTAAAACCGATTGGACTTTTTCGGGCGTCTCATGAGCCAGACCGCCATCCCGGAATTCTTCGTCTACGGCGAGCCGGCGCGGGCGCTCGACGTCGGCTTCCTGCATGTCGAGACCGTGCAAGCCCGCGCTTCCATGCACCGCGGCCGGGTTCTGGCGCACAAACATCCGCAAATGGCGCAGATCACCTTCTGGACGAGCGGGCAGGGCGTCTATCGGATCGAGGACAAGACCTGGAGTTTTTCGGCACCGACGGTGAGCTTCATGCCGAGCGGCGTCGTGCATGGGTTCGACATCGAGCCGGGCACCGACGCCATCGTCGTCTCGGTCGCGGACGCTGCGCTCGCGGCCATCGCCGAGCAATCGGCCCTCCAGCTTGATCAGCCGGTTTTCGTGACCGGGCGGGGTGACGCGGCGCCTTGGGAGCGGCTTACCGACACCATCAAGATGATCCAGGCCGAATATGTCGAGGCTCAAGCCGGCGCGGAAAAGATCCTGCCGCCGCTGATCGCTGTGGCATTGTCGCACATCGCCCGTCTCGACGCCCAGTCGCATGCGGTGACCGTGCCGGCCGTGGTGGCTCTCGGCGGCCGGCTCAGGCGGCTGATCGACCGGCATTTTCGCGATGACTGGCCGGTCGAGCGCTATGTCGGGGAGCTCGGCACCACGCGCCATCTGCTCGACAAAGCGGCGCATCAGGTGCTGGGCTCGGGCGTGCGTCAGGCGATCGGCGAAAGACGCCTGGTCGAGGCCAAGCGCCTGCTGCTCTTCACCATCCGCACGGTCGAGGACATCGCCTACGAAACCGGCTTCAACGATCCCGCCTATTTCTCGCGCTTCTTTCGGCAGGCGGTTGGCGTGTCGCCGGCGGCGTGGCGGAAAGAGCGAATAGTGAGTAGCAAATAGCGAATAGCGAGTAGGTTCGGTCACTACTCACTACTCACCTACTCCCTACTCCCTACTCCCTATTCCCTATTCCCTAGGCCGCGGCAGCGGCCAGCCCCGCATCCAGCCCCTCGGCAATCTTCGCCACATCGGCGGCGGTTATGATCAGCGGTGGCGACAGGATGATGTTGTTGCCGGAGACGCGCAGCATGACGCCGGCCTCGTAGGCGCCGTCCGCGACGGCGGCCATCGTCTTCTTGTCGACCGGCTTCTTGGCGGCGCGGTCCGAGACCAGCTCAAGGGCCGCCATCAGGCCTTGGTAACGAACATCGCCGACCAGTTGGTGCTTGGCCTTCAGCGCCTCCAGCGCCTTGCCGAGCTCGACGCCGCGCGCGGCAGCATTCTCGTTGACGCCCAGCCGCTTCGTCTCGGCCAGAGCCGCCAGACCGGCCGCGCAGCCGACCGGATGGCCGGAATAGGTATAGCCATGGCCGATCGCGCCGAAGCTCGTCTTGTCGGCCTCGAAGACGTCGGCGACCTTGGCGCCGATCAATGTCGCGCCGAGCGGGAAATAGCCCGATGTGATCGCCTTGGCGATGGTCATGAAATCCGGCTTCGTGCTGGAGAGCCGCGAGCCTGACCAGGCGCCGGTGCGGCCGAAGCCGGTCACCACCTCGTCGGCAATCAACAGGATGTCGTGACGGTCGCAGATCGCCCGCACCATCGGCATGAAGCTCTCATGCGGGACGATGACGCCGCCGGCGCCGAGCACCGGTTCCATGATGAAGGCGGCGATCGTATCGGCGCCCTGGAAGGCGATCTCTTCCTCGATCGCCCGCGCGCAGAGTTTCGCAAGCTTCGCCGGGTCGGTCTCGTCGAAAGGGTTGCGGTAGGTCATCGGCGCCGGCGTGTGGAAGACGCCGGGCAGGAGCGGTTCGTAGTTGCGTCGGAAATTGGCATTGCCGTTGACCGAGGCGCCGCCGAAATGCGTGCCGTGATAGCCCTTCTTCAGCGCCAGGAATTTCGTGCGGTCGCCCTGGCCGCGGATCTTCCAATATTGCCGCGCGAGCCGCAGCGCCGTCTCGACCGAGTCCGAGCCGCCCGAGGTGAAGAAGGCGCGCGCCATGCCCTCTGCCGCGAACCACTGGGTCAGCTCGTAAGCGAGCTCGATCGATGGCCCGGTCGAGGTGCCGCGAAAGCCTGAGTAATAGGGGAGCGCGTCGAGCTGTCCCGTCATCGCCTTCTTGATCGGATCGCAGCTGTAGCCGAGGTTGACGTTCCAGAGGCCGCCGACGGCGTCGAGCACCGTGCGGCCTTCGGCGTCGGTCACCGAAACGCCTTCGCCCTTCATGATGATCTTCGGCGGGCTCGCCCGCATTTCGGCCGGATGCGCCATCGGATGCCAGATCGGCTTGGCGTTGTTTTCGGTGAGGAAGTTGATGTCACGCATCGGGAGGAACTCCGGTTTTGCAATCAGGAGAGCGTTAGGCCGAAATGGCTGAGCGCCTCGGCATAGCTTTGCGCCGGTCGGGCGACGTCGAAATGAACGGTCGGCATGCCGGCGGCAATCGCACCGTCGACATTGCGCTTCTGGTCGTCGACGAAGACGCAGGCCGCAAGCGGCAGCCGCAGCGCCTCGCCGACCATCGCATAGGCGCGGGCATCGGGCTTGAGGATTTTCGTATAGGTCGCATCGACGATCGTCTCGAAAAGCGAAAGCAGCGGCAGGCGCTGGCGAAAATCAGCGCCATAGAACAGGTCGAGCTCGTTCGACAGGATGGCGAGGCGGACACCGGCGGCATGCGCCGTGCGGATGGCTTGGTCGGCCTCCGGTCGCAGCACTTTTTCCGGCTCCGCTCCGCGCGCCCGCTGCACGAAGGTCTGCATGTCCTGCCAGTCTTCTCCGACCAATTGGCCGACTTCGCGCGTACGCGTTTTCCAGTAGTCGCGTTCGCTGATCTCGTCGGCCTGCATTGAGCGCCACAACGCATCGGAAACCGGGTCGAATGGTCCGCGCCAACCGAGCGTGCCGGGCTTGAGGCCAAGCGCCTGCTCGGTCAGCGCATGCGTCTCGAACAAAGTGCGGGTGACCACGCCGCCGAAGTCCAACACCAGCGCCCGCGGCTTCACCTGGCTCATGCCGCGCGCCTGCCGGTCACGCCGGGCGGAACGATGCCTTCCGCCACCCAGCGGTCGAAGATTTCCAGCGCCTTGGCGCTGAAGGCGGCGTCGTTGATATGCCCGACGATCTCATGCAGCTCGGCATTGTCCGGCACGCGCGCCCTCATCTCCTCGACGAAGGCCGACAGCGCTTCCGGCTCGTAGAGCGGCTCGCCTTCTCGGTCCCATTGCTGGATGCCGCCGGCGGGCAGGATGAAGGCGGTCGGACCGGTCGCCGCGGCGAGCTTGTCGCCGATGGCGCGCGCGATCTCCCGGCGTGTCGCGCCGTCGGAGGTGACCGAGGCAAGCAGGCGGTTATGCGCGTGGTACGGCCGTTCCGTAAAGCGCGACGGCACGGCCTGCCAGGTCGGGAAATCCACCATGTCGATGGCGCCGGGCGCGACGATCTGCGGGATGCCTTGCCGCCCGGCATTCTCTAGCCGGTCAGTGCCCGAATTCACCACCGAGCCGGTAAGCTGGTTGGCAAGCTCCTGCAGGCTGAAATCGAGCACCGCGACGAAGCCTTTCTGCGCGGCGATCGCCTCCAGCGCCCGCCCGCCCATGCCGGTGGTGTGGAAGACGATGACCTCATAGCCGCGCTTCTCCAGCTCAGGCTTCAGCGTGACCATATATTGCAGGCAGCTTTTGCCCAGCGAGCTCATGCCGACCTTCGGCCGCGACATATCGGGTTTGACGACAGCCCGCGCGGCGCCGACGACGGCGCCGCTGGCCTGCGACAGCACCGCCTTGCAGGCGCTGTTAAGCCCGTAGAGGCCGCCGGCCCACAGGATCATCATCAGGTCGGTGGCGATGCGCTCCGGCGGTATGAGATGCGAATAGGCGATCGTCGAGACGACGAATTTCGGCGCGCCGAGCGGCAGCGCCAGTGCCACGTCGAGCGCAAGGTCGGTGCCCATCGAGCCGCCCAGCGCAATGAAGCCGTCGATTTCGCCCCTGTCGTGCAGCGAGCGCGCAAGCCGCGAGGCGCCAAGCGCCATCAGCGTCATCGCGGTATTCTCGTCGCCGCTGGCGATGATTGCCTCCATGGTGGTGTCCGCCGCGCGCGCCACCGCATGCTTGTCATGCTCCGGCTTGTAGGGCGGGTCGCCAAGCACGCTGACGTCCATCATCACGGCAACGCCGCCGACGGCCTCGATGCGCTCGCGCATGAACAGAAGCTCGTCGGCCTTGGTGTCGCCGGTGCCGATAACCAGGATTCGGCGTTTCTCCTCCACATCAGTCTCCCTGCAGTCTCTCGTTGGTTGTCAGGCCCGCTTCTGGCCGGCCAGCCGGCCGAACAGCCGCTCGCCGATCTCGCGACCCGCGGCGGTCACGCTGACGCCAAGCCGCTCGATGTCGGCCTTTTGGGTGCGCACTCTCGGCGCCGCCACCGCGATGGCGCCGATGGCGTAGCCGTCGGTGCCGAGAACCGGTGCGGCGACGCTCATCACGCCCTCCTCGAAACCCTGCGCGCCGATGGAATGGCCGCGCGCGCGGGCGGCGGCGACTTGTTCGGCCAAAGTGTTTGCATCGCCGATGGTGAAGGGCGTGAAAGCCGGCATCGGTCCGGCTAGGATGGCCTCGCGGATGCGCTCCTCGGTGAAAGCCAGGAATGCGATCCCGGACGCCGTCGCATGCATCGGCAGCACGCCGAGTTGCACGCTGACACGATTGGCCTTGGCCGATTCGATGACCTGGACGGTGATCAGGCCGCGCTTCGAATATTCCGAGAGATGCACCGTCTCGCCGGTCTCGGCGGCCAGCATCTCGACCACCGGCACGGCCATGCGCAGGAACGGAAACTGCGCCTCGCGCATCAGCGCCAGCCGCGTCAGGCCGGCTCCGAGTCGGTAGAGGCGCGTCGCCTCGTCCTGCTCGACCAGCCCTTGCGCAATGAGCGAAACCAGCAGCCGGCGCGTCGTCGCCTTGTCGAAGCCTGCGCCCCTGGCAAGGTCGGCAAGCGCCGCCTCGGGCGCGCCGCCGCCCAGCACCTCCAGCAGCGAAATGGCTTTGGCCACCGTGCTCATCGCGTGTCCGATCCTCCGTCAGATACTTAACGTGCGAATTAACTTGACAGCAAGTCGATTCCTTTGCAAGTCTAATATCGAAATGCCGTTGCAAATAATGAAATGCGCATCGGCCCTCTCAGAAGGCCCTCGGCATCTCAGGGACACTTGGTTTCCGCAATGCGGAATGGAGGGAAAAATGACCACAGTTGAAGCCGGAGAAGTGAACCGGCTGAGGAAGAACAGCCTTGGCGTCGGCGCCATCACCTTCATGGTGATTTCGGCCGCCGCACCGCTGACGGCCGTTGCCGGCGGCACGCCGCTCGGCATGCTGATGGGCAACGGCGCCGGCTTTGCCGGCACCTATCTGATCGTGACGCTGTTGCTGCTCCTGTTCGCGGTTGGCTATGTCGCCATGTCGCGCCACATCGGCAATGCCGGCGCTTTCTACGCCTATGCCGCGCGTGGGCTGGGCGGCCTGGCCGGCGGCGCCGTCGCGCTGATCGCGATCCTCTCCTACAACGCCATGCAGATCGGCGTCATGGGCCTGCTGGGCGCGGCCACCGCCGGGCTGTTCGCCGGCTGGGGCATCAATCTGCCGTGGTGGGTGTGGAGCTTCATTGCCATCGCCATCGTCGCCGTGCTCGGCTACCGGCAGGTCGACCTGTCGGCCAAGATCCTGACGGTGCTGGTGCTTGCCGAATACGTCGTCGTGCTGATCCTCGACCTCACCATCCTCAAGACCGGCGGCGACAGCGGCCTGTCGGCGGCGCCCTTCAGCTGGAGCCAGATCGCCAGCGGCGCGCCGGCCATCGCCATCCTGTTCTGCTTCGCTGCCTTCATCGGCTTCGAGGCGACCACGATCTATGCCGAGGAGGCGCGCGACCCGAAGGTGACCATTCCGCGAGCCACCTATTTCTCCGTCATCCTGATCGGCCTGTTCTACATGATCACCGCCTGGCTGATGGCGGTCGGCGCCGGCGTCGACAAGCTGTTGCCGTCGCTGCAGGCTTTGCAGGATCCGACCACCTTCCTGTTCGGCCTCTCCGACCGCTACGCCGGAACGCTGCTCACCCATGCCATGAGCATCCTCTTCGTCTCCAGCTTGTTCGCCGGTGTGCTCGCCTTCCACAATGCGGTCGCCCGCTACATCTACGTCGCCGGCCGCGAAAAGCTCCTGCCGCAGTCGATCGGCGTGACGCATTCGGCGCATCAGAGCCCGCATGTCGCCTCGGTGATCCAGACCGTGCTCGCGGCCGTCGTTATCGGGCTGTTCGCGGTGCTCGGCCTCGACCCGGTGCTGGCGCTGTTCTCGTGGCTCACCAACGTCGCCACGCTCGGCGTCATCGTCATGATGGCGGTGGCCTCGCTCGCCGTCGTGATGTACTTTCGCGCCAACCCGTCCAACCAGGAGAACGGGCTGAAGACCACGATCCTGCCGGCGCTGACCTTCATCGCCTTTGCCATCATCATCTACCTGATCGTCGTCAATTTCGGCAGCCTGTCGGGCGCCGGTGGCTTCCTCGGCGTATTCCTGCCGGCGCTGGTGCTGATCGCGGCCGTGGTCGGCCTGTTGCTGGCAGGCGCTTTGCGAGGCCGTGATCCGGCTGCCTTCGAACGGCTCGGTCAGCCGCTCGGCGATTGATGGGCAGGTGATTGATGGACAAGGGGCGGCGTCCGCGCCGCCCCGCCTTAACGGAACGGGAGCAGCGGCATGAGCTTTACCGACGGTATCACGGTCGAGGCGCTGGAAGCCGACCCCTATCCGATCTACGCCGAGCTCAGGCGCAACGCGCCGGTCGCTTTCGTGCCCGCGGTCAATCTCTGGTTCGTCACCCGCTGGAAGGACGTCGAGACCGTCGCCAAGTCGCCCGACATCTTCTCGGCGGCTGTCGGCACCTCGCCGGTCGAGCGCTCTTTCGGCAAGCCGACCATCCTGACCACCGACGGTGAGACGCATAAGCAACTGCGCCAGGGCGTCGATCCGAAATACCGGCCCCGCACCGTCGCCTCCTATGCCGGCGATCTCGTGCGCGCGATCGCCGAACCCTATCTCGACAGAATTGCCGCGCACGGCTCGGCCGAGCTGATGGCCGACTATTTCGAGCCGGTGTCGACGCTGAGCCTGGCGCGCTCGCTCGGGCTTGCCGACGTCGACATGCCGACCTTGCGGCGCTGGTTCTATGGCCTTGCCCAGGGCGCCATCAATTTCGAGAACGATCCGAAGCGGCAGGAAACCGCCGACGCGATCAGCGCCGAGGTCGGCGCCGCCGTCCGGCCAACGCTCGAGCGGCTGATCCGGGAGCCCGACGACTCGGCGCTCTCGCATATGCTGCATGACGGCATGCCTGAGGGCTCGACCCGCTCGATCGATTTCCTGATGCCGACCATCAAGGTCATCTTGCTCGGAGGCATGCAGGAGCCTGGCCACGGCGCCGGCTCCATCCTCGTCGGTCTGCTGACGAGCCCTGAGCAGTTGCGGCAGGTGCTCGACGATCCTGAAACCTTCGTGCCCAGAGCAGTGGACGAGGGTCTGCGCTGGGTGGCGCCGATCGGCACCCAGACGCGTGAAACGACCCGTGCCGTGGAGATCGGCGGGGCGACGATACCCGCCGGAGCTCCCGTTGCGGCGCTCGTCTCCTCGGCCAGCCGCGACGAAAGTCGCTTCACCGATCCCGACAGCTTCGATATCCATCGCAACGAGGGCAACCACGCCGCCTTCGGCTTCGGCCATCATTTCTGCTCGGGCCGCTTCTTCGCGCGCGAGCAGATGTGCCTCGCGCTAAGGTTGCTGCTGGAGCGTTTTCCGGATCTCAGGCTGGTGCCGGGCAAGGAGCCGGTGTTCCGCGGCTGGGAGTTCCGCGCGCCGGCGGCACTTCATGTAGAATTTGGAGCAAATTGAGAATGATCAGCCAGGACACTATCGACACGCTGCGCAAGACGGAGGTCGGCGCGCGGCGTCTGTTCATCGATGGAACTCCGGTAGATGCGCAAAGCGGCGGCAGTCTGCAGGTGATTTCGCCGATCGACGGCCGCCCCTTTGCCAGCATTGCCGACGCTGGCGCCGCCGATATCGACCGCGCCGTCGCTTCGGCGCGCAAGGCGTTCGCCAAGGGCTCCTGGTCACGCGCGGCGCCGTCTTTTCGCAAGAAGGTGCTGACGAAATTCGCCGAGCTGGTCGAAAAGCGCGCGCTGGAGCTTGCCGTGCTCGGCGTGCGCGACAATGGCACCGAGATCGGCATGGCCTACAAGGCCGAGCCGCTGTCGGCTGCCGGCACCATCCGCTACTATGCCGAAGCGATCGACAAGGTCTATGGCGAGATCGCGCCGACCGCTGACAATGTCCTTGGATTGATCCACAAGGAGCCGCTCGGCGTCGTCGGCGTCATCGTGCCGTGGAACTTCCCGCTGATGATCGGCGCCTGGAAGATAGCGCCGGCACTCGCCGCCGGCAACGCCATCGTCGTCAAGCCGCCGGAGATCGCCTCGCTGACCTTGCTGCACCTGGCGGAGCTTGCCGCCGAGGCCGGCTTGCCCGAGGGCGTCTTCAATGTCGTCACCGGCCGCGGCTCGGTCGCGGGCGAGGCGCTCGGCCTGCATATGGATGTCGACGCCATCGCCTTCACCGGCTCCGGGCCTGTCGGCCGCCGCTTGCTCGAATATTCCGCGCGCTCGAACCTCAAGCGCGTCTTCCTCGAGCTTGGCGGCAAGTCGCCCAACATCGTCTTTGCCGATGCGCCGGACCTGAAGCAGGCGGCGGTCGTCTCGGCCAACGGCATCTTCCGCAATTCCGGACAGGTCTGCGTCGCCGGTTCGCGCCTGCTGGTCCAGACCTCGGTCTACGACCGCTTCATGGACGAGCTTCTCAAGGCCACCGGGAAGCTGAAGGTCGGCGATCCGCTCGATCTCGGCTCCGATGTCGGCGCGGTGTCGAGCGCCGAGCAACTGACCAAGAATCTCGGCTTCGTCGCCAAGGCTTCGGAGGAGGGCGCCCGTCTCGTCACCGGCGGCGAACGCATCCTGGCGGAAACCGGCGGCAGCTATATGGCGCCGACGATCTTCGAGAACGTGACCGAGAAGATGCAGCTCGCTCGCGAGGAAGTATTCGGGCCGGTGCTCGCCGTCACGCGCTTCGAGACCGAGGAAGAGGCGGTGCGCCTCGCCAACGCGACCGTCTATGGTCTTGCGTCGGCCGTATGGACCTCGAACCTGTCGACCGCGCACCGGATGGTGCGCGCCATCAATGCCGGCGTCGTCCATGTCAACACCTATGGCGGCGCCGACATCACCGTGCCGCTCGGCGGCTTCAAGCAGTCCGGCTTCGGCCGCGACAAGTCGCTCCACGCCATCGAGAAATACACCGACCTCAAGACGGCGTGGGTAGCGCTCTGAGCGGAGTGCCTAAGAACAAATGGCCACGATCGTACCCATGCTGAGCGCGCATGAACCTCGACTATCCACTTGGCAAGCGGTGCCGCGCCGGGCCAAACTGGTCAATCTGCATGCCTGCCTCAAGGAGACTTCGAAATGACCGCCAATGTTTTTTCCGGCTGCATGCCGGCGCTGATGACGCCTTGCACCGATGACCGCCTTCCCGACTTCGACGCGCTGGTGCGCAAGGGGCGCGAGCTGATCGCCGCCGGCATGTCGGCGGTCGTCTATTGCGGCTCCATGGGCGACTGGCCGCTCTTGACCGACGCGCAGCGCATGGAAGGCGTCGAGCGCCTGGTTAAGGCGGGCGTTCCGGTGATCGTCGGCACCGGCGCGGTCAACACCGCCAGCGCCGTGGCCCATGCCGCCCACGCGCAAAAGGTCGGCGCGCGGGGCCTGATGGTGATCCCGCGCGTTCTGTCGCGCGGGCCATCGGTGACGGCGCAGCGTCATCACTTCAAGGCGATCCTTGCCGCTGCCCCCGACCTGCCGGCCGTCATCTACAACAGCCCCTATTACGGCTTTGCCACGCGCGCCGATCTCTTCTTCGCGTTGCGCGCTGAGCATTCGAACCTTGTCGGCTTCAAGGAGTTCGGCGGGCCGTCGGATCTGCGCTACGCGGCGGAAAACATCACCAGCCGGGACGATGAGGTTGCGCTGATGATCGGCGTCGACACCGCCGTCTTCCATGGTTTCGTCAATTGCGGCGCGTCCGGCGCCATCACTGGCATCGGCAATGTCCTGCCCAAGGAAGTGCTGCATCTCGTCGGCCTCAGCCAGGCGGCGGCCAAGGGCGATGCCGAAGCGCGTCGGCTGGCGCAGGAACTGGACGCGGCGTTGGCCGTGCTGTCCTCTTTCGACGAGGGACCGGACCTTGTGCTCTATTTCAAGCACATGATGGTGCTGAAGGGTGGCCCCGAATACAGGCTGCACTTCAACGAGACGGATGCGCTGAGCGACAGCCAGCGCGGCTATGCCGAACAGCAACTCAAGCTGTTCGACACCTGGTATGCCCAGTGGTCGAGGCAGCCGGTGATGGCGAGATACGCGGCCTGAGCAGACATCTCGGCCGGACCTGCCGGCCGGGATGAATAGGCCCGCGCTTGTCGCCGGCCTGTTCGTCCATTCAGCTTAGGCCGCCTTGACCTTCAGCTCTTCCGCGCCGCGCACTATCCTGGTCACCCCGGCGAAGTCGAGCTTGCCGGAGCCGAGCACCGGCACTTTCGGCACGACGCGCACTTCGGCCGGCACCATCAGGTCCATGGCGCCGTTCGCCTTGGCGAAGGCGAGGAAGTCCGCACGGGTGGCACCCGAAGCTTCCGTGATCAGGATCAGCTTCTCGCCCTTGCGCGCGTCCGGCACCGTGGCGACGGCGGACAGCGAGCCTTTCCAGAGTTCCCCGGCCAGCGCCTCGACCGCGGCAAGAGAGACCATCTCGCCGGCGATCTTGGCGAAGCGCTTGGCGCGGCCGCGGATCGAGATGAAGCCCGCATCGTCGACGGTGACGACGTCGCCGGTGTCGTGCCAGCCGTCGGCCAGCGGTTCGATCACGCCGGGGTTCTCGGCGCGCAGGTAGCCGGCCATGACGTTCGGACCGCGCACGAACAGCCGGCCGCCCTCATCGACGCCGGGCACCGGCTCGAGGCGGTACTCCATGCCGGGCATGATTTTGCCGACGCTGCCCGACTTGTTGTACATCGGCGTGTTGATGGCAATCACCGGCGCGGTTTCGGTCACGCCGTAGCCTTCCAGGATGCGCAGGCCGAACTTCTCCATATAGGTCTGGCGCGTCGCGGCCTTGACCGGCTCGGCGCCGGCGAAGCAGTAGCGCACCGAACGGAAGTCGTAAGGATGCGCTGTGCGGGTATAGCCGGACAGGAAGGTGTCGGTGCCGAAGATGATCGTCGCGTTCGAGGCATAGATCAGCTCGGGCACGATGCGGTAGTGCAGCGGCGAGGGGTAGAAATAGACCGGCACGCCGGAGATCAGCGGCAGCACCGTGCCCGCCGTCATGCCGAAGGAGTGGAAGATCGGCAGCACGTTGAACACCTTGTCGCCCGAGTGGAAGTCGATGCGTGAGGCGGCCTGGGCGGCGTTGGCAAGGATGTTGCGATGGGTGAGCACCACGCCCTTGGGGGTGCCTTCCGAGCCCGAGGTGAACAGGATCGCCGCCGGATCGTCCGCCTTGCGCGCCACCCGCGGCGTCGCCTTGCGCAACAGGCCGAGCAGCTTGTCCTTGAGACCGATCGTGGCCCGCAGATCGTCGAGCCAGACGATGTCGACCGAGCGGCCGATCTCCTCGACCATCGGCCCGAGCTTTGCCTGTTCGACGAAGGCGCGGGAGGTGAGCACGGTGCGCACCTCGGCCGCCTTGCAGGCCGACAGGATGTTCGCGGCACCCGCGGTGAAGTTGATCATCGCCGGAACCTTGCCGGCCGACATGACGCCGAGAAGTGCCGCGCAGGCGCCGTTGGCGTTGGGCAGCATGATGCCCAGCGTCTGCTGTCCGGCATAGAGATGCTCGAACTTCTCGCCGAGCACGGCGGCGGCGGTGAGCAGCTTGCCGTAGCTCAGCGAACCGGTGACCGGATCCTGCACGGCGAGCTCTTTCATGCCGCGCTCGTTGGCCGTCTCGATGATCTTCTCCAGAACGGTCTTGTCGATGTCCTGGGTGCGGAAGACCAGGTCCGACATCACCTGATAGAGCGCGGAGCCCGCCGCGGCGCGGCGCTGGCGGCCCTTCAGTTCCTGCGGCACTTCGAGCTTCACCGGCTCCAGGATGGTTACCTTGACCTTCGGGAACAGGCGGCGGCGCACATGCTGCGAGGAGAGCCGCGAGAAGTAGCTCTTCTCCAGCCCGTCGATGCGCACCGGCACCACCATCGAGCCGGTCTTGTCGGCAACCATGGCTGCGCCGTCATAGACCTTCATCAGGCCGCCGGTGACGGTGATGCGGCCTTCCGGAAAGATGACCAGAGGATCGCCACCCTGCACGATCTTGATAAGGGTGCGGGTCGACATCGGCTTCGCCGGATTGAGCGGCAGCGCGCGGGCAAGCTTCATGAACGGCTTCATCCACCAGGCCTGCGCGATCGTGTAGTCGATGGCGAAGACCGGCTCCTCGTCGGTCAGCGTCAGCGCCAGCGGGCCGTCGAGGAAGCTGACATGGTTGAGCGCCAGGATCGGCGCCTTGCCGGCCGCCTTGAGGTTCTCGATACCCTCGACCTCCAGGCGCAGGAAGGCGCGGAACAGGATCGAGACGAAATCCCGGAAGGGATTGGTCGGCAGGTATTTCAGCATCAGCCGGGCGGCGATGGCGTTGGCGACGACGAGGCCGAACAGGATGCCGGCGATCGAGACGCCCGCAGCCTGGATGGCCGCGACGAGAATGCCGCCGACGGTCATGAAGCCCGCATTGACGATGCTGACGGCGGCCACGACGCGGGCGCGGCGCGCTTCCGGCGACCAGGCCTGCACGGCGGCGAAGGTCGGCACCACCAGGAAGGCGGCGGCAATCGCCATGCCGGCGAGGTCGATGGCGACGCGGATGGTGTTGGGGCCGGCGAAGAAGGCCGAAAGGCTAGCGGCTGTTGGCGAAGGCTGCATGCTGCCGATGGTCCAGGCCAGATGCAGGCCGAACAGCGCCAGCAGCGCGGTGCCGACCGGTGCCGGCAACAGCACCATGCGCCCTTGCGACATCCAGGCGGCGATGGCTGAACCGATGGCGATCGAGACGGCGAACACGGCGAGATAGGCGGTGACCGCGATCTCGTTGCCGCCAAGCGAATCCTTGATCAGCGCCGGCAGGATCGAAAGCACGATCGCGCCGACCAGCCAGAACCACGAGGTCATCAGGCCGGCGCGCCAGATGCGCGTGTCGGTGCGCAATTCGGCGACCTGCCGCCAGGTCGAGCGGAAGATGTTCTTGTCGATGGCAAGGTTAGGGGCGGCCGAGCCAGTGGACGGGATGTAGCGGCTGACCAGCCAGCAGCCGACGGCCAAAGCCATCATGATCGGCCCGAACACCGCGACCCCGATGCCGTCGGCGGAAACGACGCCGCCGGCGATGGTACCGCCGAGGATTGCGGCGAAGGTCGCCGACTCGATCCAGGCGTTGGCCTTGGGCAGTTCCTTGCGCTCCAGGTGATCCGGCAGGATGCCGTATTTGATCGGCCCGAACAGCGCCGAGATGATGCCGAACATCAAGAGTGCCGTCATCAGCACCGGGATCGAGGACAGCGCGATGCCGACGACGGCGACGGCGGCCGCGGCGATCTCGGTGAACTTCAGCCGCCGCGCGATCAGCGCCTTGTCGAAGCGGTCGGCAATCTCGCCGCCCAGCGCCGAAAGCAGCAGGAAGGGGGCCATGAAAATGGCGCCAGCCAGCGTCACCAACGACGCGGCCTGATCCTTCGCCAGCGTGAAGAGAATGAGGAACACCAGCGTGTTCTTCAGGAAATTGTCGTTGAAGGCCGAGAGGAATTGCGTCCAGAAGAGAGGCGCGAAGCGCCGCGACATCATCAGATGGGTGTTCATGGCAACTTCCATTGGGCAAGTCCGGCCGGCAATCCGATTGGACTGAGCGGACACTTGCGCGGTTTGAGCCTTGTTTATCGGGAAGCGGTTAAACTTCGTTATTGCGGTTCAATCCAATCCATTTGTTTCTTGTTCTTGGCGCCTGAAATCCGTCGTCCATGATCGGTCTCCAGGCCTTCCAGGCACTTGACTGTTTGCGGGCTTGGCTGTCGGCGAGCATCGATATGATCCTTTCGTTTCGGCGTTAAGCCGGATCGGCACCGGTCTATCCAGGCCGGATACATCGCTTTGAACGTTGTTCACGGGTGCACCATAGCACATCATGAACGGCGTTCAAGAGAAAAATGAACGACGTTCACAAGCGGAACGCGTAGGTCAAAAATGCCTCAAGCAGAGGTTCCGTGGGCTTTGAGCGTCGGTGAGCGCGCCTCACGCCTCGCCGGTCAGCCGCGCCGAGATCAGCCGGGCTGCCCTGACCGCCGCCTCGCCTTGTCCGGCCGCTGTCGCATCGTCGACGCGCGAGACGGGCGAGGCCACGGCCAGCGTGCCGATCGGCTGGCCCTCGGCGCCGCAGATGGCCGCGCCTATGCTGTGCACGCCTTCCTCATAGCCTTGGGCGCTGCGCGAATAGCCGCGTGAAGCGGCAAGCGCGATGGCTTTCACCAGGTCGTCCGGCTGCGTCATCGTGAACGAGGTGAAGGCCTGCAGCGGCTTCTCCAGATAGGCGCCGACCGCTTCCAGGCGTGAGGCGGCGAGGAACGCGATGCCCGAGGCAGTGCCGTGCAGCGGCAGCACCTGGCCGACATCGACATTGACGCGGTTGGCCTTGGCCGACAGCTCGACATGCAGCGTAAGCAGCGCGCCGGCGCTGAACTCGGACAGATGCACCGTCTCGCCGGTTTCGAGCGACAACTCGCGGATGACTGGCGCGGCCAGCCGCACGAAGGGAAAATGCGCGTCGCGGATGCGGGCGAGCCGCGACAGGCCGGCGCCCAGCCGGTAGCGGCGGCTGCGCGGCTCCTGCTCGATCAGCCGGTGCGCGGCGAGCGCCATCAGAAGCCGCCTGGCGGTGGCCTTGTCGAGGCCGGCGCGGCGCGCAAGGTCGGAGAGGCCGATCTCCGGTTCGTGCAGCGTGAACAGCTCCAGCAGCGACACCGCCTTGCCCACCGTACTCATTGCGCATTCTCCGAGATACTTCGCATGTGAATTAACTTGACAGGAGCCCTTCCTGCCTTCAGTGTGTCTATAACATACAAAACACTGGTTCAAATAGTGAACCGACAGGGAACGGCTACGCGCCCCGGAATTTGGCGCGCCAGGGAGAGTTCAGCGCCGTGACGGCCGCCAGCAAGACCGCTTTGCAATCAGCAACGATCGAAGACCTGCTCGACCGCGAGCAGGCGCGGTTCCTCGACACGCATCCGCGCTCGGCGGCGGCCTGGGAAGAGGGCAAGACGCATTTCCTCTATGGCGGGCCGTCGCACTGGATGCGTCGCTGGGCCGGCGGTTTCCCGGTCTATGCCGCCTCGGCCCGTGGCGCGCATATCACCGACATCGACGGCCACGACTATGTCGATTTCGCGCTTGGCGACACCGGCGGCATGTGCGGCCATGCGCCCGAA
This sequence comes from Mesorhizobium sp. B3-1-7, assembly GCF_006439385.1. NCBI lineage: Bacteria > Pseudomonadati > Pseudomonadota > Alphaproteobacteria > Hyphomicrobiales > Phyllobacteriaceae > Mesorhizobium > Mesorhizobium sp. B3-1-7. The sequence goes on along the minus strand of NZ_VFTL01000037.1, from coordinate 13,287 downwards.
GCGGTGACGCGCGCGGCAATCCACCAATTGCAGAACGGCACGACGATGATGCTGCCCACCGAGGACAGCCTCTGGGTCGGCGCCGAGATGACGCGCCGCTTCGGCCTGCCTTACTGGACGCTGACAACCTCGGCCACCGACGCCAATCGCGGCGCCATCCGCATCGCGCGGATGATCACCGGGCGCCCGAAAGTTCTGGTCTTCTCCGGCTGTTATCACGGCGGCGTCGAGGAGGCGCATGTCGAGATCCGCGACGGCAAGATCGGCATGCGCAACATGATCCACCCGAACGGCGTCGATCATTCGGCCGTCTCCAGGGTGGTCGAGTTCAATGACGTCGCGGCGCTGGAAGAAGTGCTGTCGCATGGCGACGTCGCCTGCGTGCTGACCGAGCCGCTGATGACCAATTTCGGCATGATCCCGGTCGCCGAGGGTTTTCACACCGCACTGCGCGAGATCACGCGCCGCACCGGCACGGTGCTGATCATCGACGAGACGCATACCATCTCCAGCGGGCCTGGCGGCTACACCGCGCTGCACGGGCTGGAGCCGGACATGCTGGTGGCCGGCAAGGCGATCGCCGGCGGCATTCCAGCCGGCATCTTCGGCGTCTCGCGGGAGATTGCCGAGCGGCTTTGGAGCATCGTGCCGATGGTCAATCCGCGCGTGCGCCAGTCGGCGCATCTCGGCATCGGCGGCACGCTGGCCGGCAACGCGCTCACCGTCGCCACCATGCGCGCGGTGCTGGAAGAAGTGCTCACGCCGGCCAATTTCGAGCGGATGATCGCCAACGCCACGCGCCTTGCCGAAGCCGCGAGCAAAATCATCGCCGTGAACAAATTGCCCTGGCACGCGACGCAGATCGGCGCCCGCGCCGAGATCATGTTCATGCCGAACCCGCCGCGCAGCGGCGCCGACGTTATCGCCGGCCGACGCGGCGACCTCGAGACGCTGCTGCATGCCTTCTACATGAACGAAGGCATACTGGTGACGCCCTTCCACACCATGTTCCTGATGTGCCCGGCGACGTCGCCGGCCGATATCGACCGCCATACGGAGGTCTTCGGCCGCTTCGTCGATCTCGTCCGTGGCGCGGGCGTCGTCTGAGCGATGGCGACCCCGTTCGATCTCACGGGCAGGGTGGCGCTGGTGACCGGCGGCGGGCGCGGCATCGGTGCCGCCATCGTCTCGCGCTTTGCCGAGGCCGGCGCCTCGGTGGTCATTGCCAATCGAACGCTCGATGTCGCCGAGGCACTTGCCGCGGAGCTCTCCGCACGCGGCCTGTCCGCACGCGCCGTTGCGCTTCCCGGGCTCGACCGCGCCGCGCTTCGCACACTTGTCGGCAATGTCGCGCGCGAGGCCGGCCGGCTCGACATCGTCGTCCACAATGCCGGCGGCTGCCCCTGGGCCTCGGTCGAGGAGCTCGACGAGGACAAGCTCGAAGAGGCGCTGGCTATCAACCTGAAAGCCTGTTTCTGGCTGGCGCAGGCGGCGGCGCCCGCAATGCGCGCCAACCGTTTCGGCCGCATCCTGGTCACCTCGTCGGTTTCGGCGCGCGTTGCCATGGCCGGCGGCGCGCACTATTCGGCCGCCAAGGCCGGCGTCAACGCCTTCATCCGTGGCGCCGCCTTCGAACTTGCCCGCGACGGCATCACCGTCAACGGCGTCGAGCCGGGGTTTATCGCCAAGCCCGGCCGCGGCACGATGAGCAAGCCGGAGGTGGCGAACCGCCTAGGCCAATTCATTCCCATGGGCCGTCTCGGCGAGGCCGACGACATCGCCTACGCCATGCTCTACCTCGCTTCGAGCCAAGCGAAATACACCACGGGCCAGACCATCGTCGTCGACGGCGGCTCGACCCTGCCGGAGACCGGCTACGCCGTGGAGCGGCATTGGGGGCTGGCATGAGCCGGCGCCTCGAAGGCCGCACGGCCCTGGTTACCGGCGCCGCCACCGGCATGGGTCGCGCCACCGCCGAGCTGTTCGGGCGAGAGGGCGCCAGGGTCGTCGCCTTCGGGCATGGTGGCGAGGTGCTGGAGGAGGCGGCCGAGGCCAGCGGCGGCACCGCCGTGCGCGGCGACATCACCGATGCCAACGATATCGCTCAGGCCATCGATGCCTGCGACGGGCGTCTCGACATCGTCGTCAACGCCGCCGGAGTTATGATCCTCGACGAGCCTGAGACGCTGAGCGACGAGACCTGGACCAAGAGCTTCGCCGTCAACGTCACCGGCTCGATGATGGTCTGCCGCGCCGCGCTGCCGCTACTCAAGGCGCGCGGCGGCGCGATCGTCAACATCGCCTCGGTCGGAGCCTTCAACGCCAGCGGCCAGAACGCCGCCTATTCGGCGAGCAAGGCGGCGCTCGTCTCCTACACCCGCTCGCTCGCGTTCGCGCACGGCGTCGACGGCATCCGCGCCAATGCGGTCGCGCCCGGCTGGGTGCGCACGCCGATGAGCGTCTACGAGATGAAGGTGGCAGCAAGCGCCAACGGCTCGACTCCCGACGAGGAGTTCAAGGCGCTGACCAACCGCATCGCGCTGCGCCGCGTCGCCGAGCCTGAAGAGATCGCCTCCTGCTGCCTGTTCCTTGCGTCGGACGAAGCGTCCTTCGTCACCGGTGCGGTGCTGGTGGCGGATGGCGGCGGCCGCGCCCCGACACAGAACAGGGCGGTGTGACGTGAATTGAAACTTGCTCGCTCGCCAGCATGAGGGTGCGGTTAGCGGAGAGGAGGAGAGAGAATGCCCGACAGAAGCGCCGACCTGGTTTTCACCAATGGCCGCATCTACACGCTCGACCGCAAGCGGCCCTGGGCCTCGGCCGTCGCCGTCAAGGGCGGCCGCATCGTCGCGGTCGGCGAGGGCGCTGACGTCGCCGCGCTGATGGGCTCTGCCACCCGCGTCGTCGACCTCAAGGGCGCGATGATGATGCCTGGCATCGTCGACGTGCATGCGCATCTGATGATGGGCGGCCAAGCCGAGCTTTTCGAGATGCGTTTCCCGCCGACCGCAAGCTTCGAGACGCTGATCGCGCGCGTCGGCGAGGCCGCGGCCAAGGCGCCGGAAGGCTCCTGGATCATCGGCGGACAATGGGGCAGCGATCTGTTGCCGAAGCTCAACAGGCTGGAGGCGCTGGCGGCGCTCGACCGGGTGAGCCAGGGCCGGCCGGTGATGCTGCGTGACGACACCTATCACAACCGCTGGGTCAATTCGCAGGCGCTTGGCTTGGCCGGCCTTTCCGCGTCGTCGCCCGATCCGGAGAAGGGCACAATCGGCCGCGATCCGGCGACCGGCGCGCTGACCGGCATGATGATCGAATCCGCCGCCGGCATCATCGAGCGCACCATCGCGCAATCCGGCCACTACACCGAGGAAATGGACCGCGCCGCGATGGCACGCTCGATCGCGACGCTCAACTCCTACGGCGTCACAGCATTTCTCGACGCCGCCGCCATGCAGCCGATCCTCGCGGCGCTGAAAGGCCTCGACGATCGCGGCGAGCTGACCGCCTGGTCGGTGTCGGCCATGCCGGCCGTCGAGCCCTCCTTCATGTTCGGCATTGCCGGCGACGAGCTGATCGCCCTGCGCGAGCAATATCGCGGCGTTCACGCGAAGCCGGATTTCGTCAAGATATTCCTCGATGGTGTGCCGGGTGCGCGCACCGCCGCTTTCCACGAGCCCTACACCAAGGACCCGGTGCTGGGCTGCTGCTTCCGCGGCTCGACCATCGTCACCGTGCCGGAGCTGATCCGCTGGATCGGCAAATGCGAGAAACTCGGGCTCGGGGTAAAGATCCACTGCGCCGGCGATGCCGCCGTCAGCCAGGCGCTCGACGCGATCGACGTCGCGCGCTCCTTCAATGGGCCGACCAAGCTGAAGCATCACATCGCGCATGCGAGCTACATCGCGCCGCACGATATCGCCCGCTTCGCCGAGCTCGGCGTTGTCGCCGACCTCTCGCCTTTCCTGTGGTATCCGACCAGCTTCCTCGAAGGCCACAAGCAGACCATGGGCGAGGCGCGGGCACTGCGCTTCTGGCCGAACAAGGACCTGCTTGCCGCCGGCGCGCTGCTGGCCGGCGGTTCCGACTGGCCGGTGATGCCTAACCCCGATCCGTGGGATGGCATCGAAGGCCTGGTGACGCGCCGCAACCCGAGCGGCGAATTTCCGGGCGCGTCGCTTTGGCCGGAGCAGGCGATCGATATCGCTACCGCGCTCGAAATCTTCACCATCAATTCGGCCCGCGCCATCGGTCTCGCCGAGACCGTCGGCTCGATCGAGATCGGTAAATCGGCCGATCTCATCGTGCTCGACCGCAACGTGCTGGAGACGCCGGCCGAGGACCTCGCCGACACAAAAGTGCTGACGACCTGGTTCGAGGGGAGGGTGGTCTATGAGCGCGCCTGATCCCTCAAGCGACGCGAGGATACCGGTGACAATCCTCACCGGCTTCCTCGGCAGCGGCAAGACGACGGTGCTCAACCGCCTGCTGCGCCAGTCCTCGCTTGCCGGCGCCGCCGTCATCGTCAACGAGTTCGGCGCCGTCGGGCTCGACCATCTGCTGATCGAGGCCAGCGAGGAGCAGTTCACGCTGCTCGACAATGGCTGCGTCTGCTGCACGGTGCGCGGCGATCTGGTCGCCACGCTGAAGGAGCTCGACCGCAGGAGCCGGGCCGGCGAAACGCCACCGCTCAGCCAAGTGATCATCGAGACCACGGGTCTTGCCGACCCGGCGCCGATCCTGCACACGCTGATGGCCGGAGCTGAGCTCACGGCTCGCTTTCGCATCGGCGGTGTCGTCACCACCGTCGATGCGGTGAATGGCGCGGCGACGCTTCACCGTCATCCGGAAGCCGCCAAGCAAGTCGCCGTCGCCGACCGGCTGCTGATCACCAAGACCGATCTCGTCTCGAACGAGGCACTCGGCGGCTTGCAGCACCGGCTGGATCATCTGGCACCGGCCGTCGAGCAAACCGTTGCCCGCAACGGCGAAATCGAACTCGATCTGCTGAAGAGCCTGCCCGCCGATGCCGCGGCGGATGTGAACCGCATCGCCGCGCGGCTCGAAGCGGCTGATCACCACGACCATGAATGCGGACCTGATTGCCACCATGGTCACGATCATCATCGCGACACACACCACGGCATCCGGTCCTTCAGCTTCATCATCGACAAGCCAGTCGAGTGGGCCGCTTTCGCCCGCTGGCTGGACTATGTCGCGGCGCTGAAGGGCGAGGATCTGCTGCGCTTCAAGGGCATCGTGCGCACCACGGACGAGCCGGAGCAGCCACTGGTGCTCCACGGCGTGCAGCATGTCTTTCATCCGCCGGCGCGGCTCGACCGCTGGCCGTCGGCGGACCGCCGCACCCGGCTGGTGTTCATCGTCCGCGACGTCGAGCGCGAGACCATCGCCCGCACGCTGGTGAAATTCGCCGCCATCGACGCCGCCAGCATTGCCGCGCCGGCGCTGGCCGCCGCCTGAAAACAAATAACGTATGACAAAAATGGGAGACTGAAACATGGATTGGAAATCGAGACTGCTCGCAGCGGCATTTGCCGGCATCGGCCTTGCCGCCATGGCCGGCACGGCTTCCGCCGCCGGCCCAACCTGCAAGGATGGCGCCATCAAGGTCGGCGCCGTGTCGACCGTCACCGGCCCGGCTGATTTCTCCGAAGTGCCGAAGGCGACCCAGGCCGCCTTCGATGCGGTCAACGCCGCCGGCGGCATCAATGGCTGCAAGATCGACTACACCATCGCCGACGACAAGGCAGACCCGGCGGTCGCCGCGCAAGCCGCGCGCGACCTGATCGACAACAAGGAGGCGGTAGCGCTGGTCGGTTCGGCCAGCCTGCTCGACTGCGCGGTCAACTCCGCCACCTACAGCCGCAAGAAGATCCTTTCGGTGCAGGGTCTCGGCGTCGACGCCGCCTGCTTCTCCTCGCCCAATGTCGCGCCCGTCAATGTCGGCCCTTACACGCTGTCGACGGCGATGGCCTACTACGCCACCAACGAATTGAAGACGAAGAAGCTCTGCGCCTTCTTCATCATCATCGGTGGCACCCAGGAGGCTTACAAGAAGGCGATCGTGAACTGGGAAAAGATCAGCGGCCAGAAGATCCACCTGATCGATCTGACGCTGCCCTTCCAGGGCGATCTCACGCCTTACGTCATCAAGGCGCGCGACGCCGGCTGCGACGCCGTGCTGACCAACCAGGTCGAGCCGCAGGTGGTGCAGCTGATCAAGACGGTGGATGCACAGAAGATCACCGGCATCAACTGGCTCTTCCTGGCGCCCGGCTACACCGAGCAGGTCGCCAAGGCGCTGGCCGACACCAAGCAGCCGATCTATGTCGGCACCGAGTGGGAGCCCTACACCGAGAAGAACTCGGCCGCCAACGCGCAATGGATTGCCGACATGCAGAAGGCGAACCGGCCGCTCACCGCCTTCTCGCAGGGCGGCTATCTCGCCGCGGAGTTGTTCCTCAAGGTGGTCGCTTCGATCGACGGCGAGGTCACGCGCGAAAGCGTTGCCAAGGCGCTGCACGACATGCAGCCGCTCACCAACCCGCTCGCCGGCTCGCCTTACGTCTTCGGCACGGCCAAGACGCATTCGCCGATGCAGGCCACCAAGGTGATGAAGCTCGATGCCGGCGCCTGGAAGGTCGAGACGCCGGACTGGCTCGTGCTGCCGCAGGCCAAGTGATGGTCGCTTGAACCGGACGGCGCGGCTGGCCGCGCCGTCCTCCGGATCGGGATACGAGATGAACGCATTGCTCACATCCGCCGTGGCGGGACTGACGGCCGGGGGCACCTATGCCCTGCTCGGCGTCTGCGCCGTCTTCACCTACCGGCTCGTCGCCGTGGTGAATTTCACCGGGGCCGCGATCGGCACCGCTGGCACCTTCGTGCTGATCGCGTTCTTCGAGGCCGGCTTCCCGATCTGGCCCTCGGTGCTGGCGGGGATTGCGGCGGGCACGGCGACCGGCGTCGCAATCGGCTACATCATGACGCGGTGGTTCGGCGAAGCGAGCGCTTCGACCAAGGCGGCGGTGACGGTGGCGCTGCTCGTCGGGCTGATCGCCGTCGGGCTGCGTCTCACCGGCGGCCAGCATCCGCACAACATGCCCGAGTTGTTCCCAGGCTCGGCCTTCCGTCTCGCCGGTGTAGAGGTGACCATCGCCTCGGTGCTCACCATCGGGCTCGCGGTGCTGTTCACCATCCTTTCTGACCTCTTCCTCAACCGGACAAAGGTCGGCCTCAATCTGCGCGCGCTGGCCGACCGGCCGATGGCGGCCGAATTGCTCGGCGTGCGGGTGCAGATCCTGTCGCTGCTGGTATGGGGCATGACGGGCGCCTTCACCACTTTCGCGCTGATGATCATCACGCCGCAGCGCTCGCCGAACTTCATGACGCTTAGCCTGCTTGTCGTGCCGGCGCTCGCCGCGGCACTCATCGGCGTCTTCCGCAGCTTCTGGTGGACGCTGGCCGGCGGCATTGCGCTCGGCATCGTCGAAGGGCTGGCGAGCTCCATCGACAGCATCAGCCAGTATCGCAGCGCCATACCCTTCCTGGTGGTGCTCGCCGTTCTTCTCTGGTCGCAGCGGGAGGCCCGTTGGGATGAAGCGCGCTAGCTTGAGAGCCTCGTTGATCGTCGTCGTCGTGGCGCTTATCGCCGGCGGCGTCGCCTATGCCGGCCTGCTGCCCTCCTATTGGGTGTTCCTGGCAACCTCGGTGCTGATCACCGGCGTCGCCTTGCAGAGCCTCGGTCTCGTCGCCGGCCGCACCGGCATGATCGCGCTCAGTCAGATGTCCTTCGCCGGAGTCGGCGCCTGGACGGTCGGCTATCTCAACCTCGCCGAAGCGCCAGGTGGCCTCGCCACATGGATCCTGGTTGGCGGCCTCGCGGCCGTGCCGTTCGGCGTTGCCATCGGCCTGCCGGCGCTGAGGCTGCGCGGCATCAACCTCGCCATCGTCACGCTGTCCTTCGCCACCGCCTTCGACACCATCCTGGCCACCATGACCTATCCCGGCCAGACCGACTTCCTGCAGGTGCCACGGCCGGAACTGTTCGACAGCGACGAGGGCTATTTCGTCTTCGTGCTGCTGTTCTATGTGGCGATCGCCGTGGCGCTCGAATTCATCAGCCGCTCGCGGCTAGGCGCGTCCTGGCTGGCGGTGCGTCACTCGGAGCGCGCCGCCGCCGCGCATGGCGTCAGCATCGCCACCGCCAAGCTCTCGGCCTTCGCGCTCAGCGCCTTCGTCGCCGGCATTTCCGGCGGTCTGCTCGCTGGCTATCTCGGCACGCTGGTCGCCGAGAATTTCAGCATGATGCAGTCGCTCTCGCTCTACGCGGTGTCGGTGATGGCCGGCGCGCATTTCGCCGAGGGCGCGATCATCGGCGGCCTGCTCGTCGTCATGTTCCCCGAAATCCTGCGCCGGCTGGACTGGCCGCAGGACATCGGCAATGTGCTGTTTGCCATCGGCGCAACCCAGGCGCTGTCGACCGGCGAGACGATGAGCGAGACCTTCCGGCGCCAGTTCCGCAAGCGGCTTTCGGCGCGCGCGCCGAAAGCCGCTGCCGCGTCCGCCTCCGACCTGCCGGCAGCAGTCGAGCGTGCCGCCGGCCCGGCCCTTATCATCGAGGCTTTGACGGTCCGCTATGGCAGCGTGGTCGCGCTGAACAATGTCAGCCTGAGCGTTGCCGCCGGCACCGTGGCCGGACTGATCGGCCCGAACGGCGCCGGCAAGTCGACCTTCATCGATGCGGTCGCCGGCTTCCTGTCGTCCTACCAGGGCAGTGTGCGGCTGGGCAGCAAGCCGCTCGAAGGTGCGCCGGCGCATCTGCGTGCCCGCGGGGGCGTGCGCCGCACCTGGCAGACCAACCGCATCGCGCCGGAACTCACCGTCGGCGGTTATCTGGCCTTGGCGGCCAAGGGCCTGTCGGTGAACGAGACCAAAGCTGTGCTCGACTGGCTCGACTGCCCGCATCCCGACACGCTGGTGGCTTCGGTCGATGCCGGCACCAGGCGCCTGCTCGACGTCGCGGGCGTCGTCGCGGCCCGCCCGGCTGTCGTGCTGCTTGACGAGCCGGCCGCCGGCCAGTCGCATGAGGAAACGCTGCGGCTTGGCCGGCGCATCGCCGAGATCCCGAAGCTGTTCGGATCGGCGGTGCTTCTGGTCGAGCACGACATGGACCTGGTTCGGGCCGTCTGCTCGGAGGTCACCGTACTCGACTTCGGCCAGGTCATCGCCTCCGGGCCACCGGCCAAGGTGCTCGGCGAGCGGGCGGTGAAGAAAGCCTATCTCGGCATCGAGGAAGAGAGCGTGGCGGCATGAGCAGGCTCGTCGTTTCCAACCTGTCGATCAACCGCGCCGAGTTGCCCGTCGTCACGTCGGTCGATCTCACCGCCGAAAGCGGCGCGATCAGCGTCGTGCTCGGCGCCAATGGCGCCGGCAAGACGACGCTGCTCGAAGGCCTGTCGGGCATCATCCCGGTTGCCGGCGGCTGCATCGCCATCGATGGCCGCCAGTTGCAGAAAGCGCGTCCGGGCGCCCGCTCGCGCGAAGGGCTTGCCCATGTCGAGCAGGGCCGCACCGTCTTCCGCCAGCTGACGACCGAAGAGAATTTGCGCGTCAGCCTGCAGCCTGGCGCCGACATCGCGGAAGCCTATGCGCTGTTTCCCGAGCTGGTGCAGCGCCGTTCGGTGAAGGCAAGCCTGCTTTCGGGCGGCGAACAGCAGATGCTGGTCATCGCGCGCGCGCTCCTCACCCGGCCGAAGGTGCTGCTCATCGACGAGATGTCGGCCGGTCTGGCGCCGGTCATCGTCACGCGGCTGATGACGGCCGTGCGCAAGCTCGCCGATGACGGCCTGGCCGTCGTCCTCGTCGAGCAGTTCGCGGCGCTTGCGCTGTCGATCGGCAACCGCGCCTATGTCATGCGCCGCGGCCGCGTCGTCTGTGACGGCGATTGCGCGAAGCTGCGCCAATCGCCCGACGAACTGCACCGGCTTTATCTCGGAGGGGCGGAGATGGCTGCCACATCCTGATCCTGCTCAGGACGAATTCTCGCCGATCACGTCGAAGCGCTCGACCGTGCAATGTTCACCGACTACGGCCAGCACTTCGGTCGAAGGCCTTTCCGCGTCGGGCTGCTTCCATTGCATCTTGAAAGAAAATACGAAGCGTTGGTGGTCGACGTCATGTTCCATGCCCACGAAGCGGGCATCGTAGCCAAGCGGCCGCACAATGTCCGGGAGATCGGGCGGCGAGCTTTTCGGCCATGAGACCGACAGGATCGCCTTGTGGTTGCGCGCGATCTTGAGGTCGACCCATTTCAGCGCCTGCAGCGTCACCAGCGTCAGTACCGTCGCGATCGCGCCGAGGCCGTACTGGCCGCCGCCGAAGGCAAGGCCGATCATGGTCATGATCCACATCGTCGCGGCTGTGGTGACGCCGGTGACCAGATCGCCGCGCCGCAGGATGGCGCCGCCGCCGATGAAGCCGACACCGGTGAGCACGCCCAGCGCAAAGCGCATGACGTCCATGCGCACGAAGGAATCCGGCCCTTTGCCGGAAACATCGAGCAGCATGTTGGCCTGGACCATGGCCACGCAGGCCGCCAAGCCGACCAAAATGGTTGTCCTCAGCCCGGCGGAATGCCCGCGCGCCTCGCGGTTCAAGCCGATGAGGAAGCCTGCCAGCAGCGTGACCAAGAGCCGCCCGACGAGGTCCGGCCAGGTCGGATGAAGCGGCATGTCGCAGCAAAGCGTCTCGAACATGGTTTCGACACGGCGGTGAAAGGTCGCCGCGCCTCAGTTTCGTCTGCGACGTTCAACCGGCGGAGCCGGTGATGGTTCCTTGGCGCAAGCCCGGCTTTTCGCGGGCGACAACCCTCAATGCGCGGCGAGACTGACCACCAGCGCCAGCACCACGATACCGACCAGCCCTGCGATGAAGATGATGCGTTGCGCGCGCGTATGCAGGATGATCTCGCCCTGCCGGGCATTCTGGCCGGAGAAAACCGGCCCTTCGTCGTCGCGATCCTTGCTCATGACGTGCTCCTTCCCTTCGATGGGTGCGGAAGGTCTCTGAGCAGGAACCACTTTGTTGGCTTGAAGTTCCGCCCCGCTTCGGCGGGGTACATGCCCGCGACCGGGATCGAACCGGTCGCGGGATTGATCGGCTCAGCCGAATTTCGGATCCAGGCTGCCCGACTTGTAGCGCTTGGCCATGTCCGCCAGCGGGATCGGCTTGATCTTCGGCGCGTTGCCGGCGGTGCCGAACTGCTCGAAGCGCTCCTTGCAGAGCTTCTTCATGGCCGCCATGGCCGGCGTCAGATATTTGCGCGGATCGAACTCCGACGGATTCTCGGTCAGCACCTTGCGGATGGCACCAGTCAGCGCCATGCGGTTGTCGGTGTCGATGTTGATCTTGCGCACGCCATGCTTGATGCCGCGCTGGATCTCTTCCACCGGCACGCCCCAGGTCGGCTTCATCTGGCCGCCATACTTGTTGATGATCTCCTGCAGATCCTCCGGCACCGAGGACGAGCCATGCATGACCAGATGCATGTTGGGCAGGCGGCGGTGGATCTCCTCGATCACGTTCATCGCCAGCACCGCGCCGTCCGGCTTGCGCGAGAATTTATAGGCGCCGTGGCTGGTGCCCATGGCCACCGCCAGCGCGTCGACATGCGTGTCGCGCACGAATTGCTCGGCCTGCACCGGATCGGTCAGCAATTGGTCATGGCTGATCGCGCCTTCGACGCCGTGGCCGTCTTCCTGCTCGCCGCCGCCGCTTTCCAGCGAGCCGAGCACGCCGATCTCGCCTTCCACCGACACGCCGCCCCAATGCGCCATGTCGACGACGCGGCGCGTGATGCCGGAATTGTAGGCGTAGTCGGCCGGCGACTTGCCATCCTCCTTCAGCGAGCCGTCCATCATCACCGAGGTGAAGCCGTACTGGATCGCGGTGACGCAGGTGGCTTCGTTGTTGCCGTGGTCGAGATGCATGCAGACCGGGATGTCGGGATGGATCTCGACCAGCGCGTCGATCAGCTTGGCCAGCACCACGTCATTGGCATAGGCGCGCGCGCCGCGGCTGGCCTGCAGGATGACCGGCGACTTGGTCTCCTCGGCCGCCTCCATGATGGCGAGGCCCTGTTCCATATTGTTCATGTTGAAGGCAGGCACGCCATAGCCATGTTCGGCGGCATGGTCGAGCAATTGTCTCAGTGTGATGCGAGCCAACGAATAGTCTCCCGTATCTGGTTCGAGCCCGTGTTTGAAAAGGCCGCCCGACGCCCGGGCGACCCGTTGCTTCTGGCCGGATTTCGGAGCTACCGCAACCTTTTGAAGCCTTTTCGGCCGCAATTCTTGTTGCAGGGCTGAAATCCGGCCTCGGTTGGGGCTTAGGCGGCGATCCGCGCACGCGCGGCGAGGATTTCGACGCAGGCCCTGGCCGCTTCCTTGCCCTTCACGGTGAAATGCTCGTGGAAGAAGCGGTGATGCTCGGCGCTGTCATGGTAGTTGTGGGGCGTCAGCACCGCCGACAGCACCGGCACGCCGGTCGCAAGCTGCACATTCATCATGCCGTCGATGACGGCGCTTGCCACGAAATCGTGGCGATAGATGCCGCCATTGACGACGAAGGCGGTACCGAGGATCGCGGCATAGCGCCCCGTCTCGGCAAGCGTCTTGGCGTGCAGCGGGATCTCGTAGGCGCCCGGCACGTCGAAGACGTTGACGGTGAAGCCGCCAAGCGCGGCGAGCTCCGCCTCGAAAGCTTGCACGCATTGATCGACGATGTCGGCGTGCCATCGCGCGCGAATGACGGCGATGCGGCGGGTTTCATAGGCTTTTGGGGAATGCTGATTCATGGGTCCATCCTTCCGTTTCGAACCAGAATCAGGACGCACGACGCAAAAACCGGCCCGCGCGAGCGGACCGTCTTCTGCGTACGTTCTCTTCCATCCGGACTGTAACCGTCGGCTCCGGAATCGCACCGGATCTGCTGACCCTTCCGATAAGGCTGGAAGGCGCTCGCGGGCTTGAGCCGAGGCTCTTACCGCCGGTGGGGACTTTCACCCCGCCCTGAGAACATTAACGCGGGTTTTATGGAAGAGGAGGGCAACAGTGTCAATTGGCGATGACATCGCGGTCGTCATTCTAGGGCGGAGCAAGGAGCGAAAGCGACGCGCGCAGACCCTGGAATCCACAGTACACGACGCAAGGGTGAGGACGGCTTGAAGTGATTTGATTGGAGGATTCTTCGCCAAAAGGATCCGCC
>NZ_VFTL01000036.1:0-75424 GCF_006439385.1 Mesorhizobium sp. B3-1-7 | reverse complement strand
CAAGAAGCTCGCTCTGCGCCAAGCCGCATGATCAGCCTCATGGCCGCCCCTTTTTGCAGAACTTGACGCACACAACCCTCTTGGCCGCTCTCTTGCTGTGGCCGGTTGTCCCCCCGGGCTGGTCATTAGCCGGAGCTTATGGGATCATTCCCCAAGGGAATCGCGGAGAGCGGCATGGACAGACCTGCCATGGCATCCGTCTTTCGGATGCGGCATGTACCTGCAAGCATTTCGGGCGTTCGCAGCCTTGGCCGAGGCCAGGCCGATCCGATCTTCCATTCGAGACCACTCGGCGAAGCGATCCGCTTCATCGCCCAGGCCGAGGGCCAATACGACCTCAGCGCCGTCGCCGTCTTCTATGGCGACCGCCAGACGCCGCCGCTCGGCAACCGCGAGATCAGGCAGCTCTGGAGCGAATATGGCGAGCGGTGGATGGAGGCCTGAACCGCGCCGGCTTTCCCCGTCCGGATCGGAAACGCCCCTCATGCGTTCTTGAGGCGAGGTCAATGGGAGGAACGCCATGAACGTCGCCAATCTTCAGCTCGAGGGCCTGCTGATGGCTGTCGCCGCAATCAACCATGTGCTCGTCAAGAAAGGCGTGCTCAGCGTCGAGGAGATCGACATCGCGCTGCGCAAGGCCGAAGCCGGCGAGACCGGCGAGGAGCGCTCGGAGGCGATCTCGGCATCGAACCGCGACGCCATCAATTTCCCGATCCGCCTGCTCGAACTTGCCAACCAGTGCCAGCCGGAAGCGGACATGCCGTCCTTCTCCAAGCTGGCGCGCATGGTCGGGCAGATGAAGGAGCCGTATAACGACCAGATGTGAGGCGATGGGAGGGCGCCTTGCCTGGAGATGCAGGCGCCGCCCCTTATCCGCCCTTCGGGCACCTTCTCCCCCTAGAACGGGAAGAAGGAAGGGTCATGCCCGGCCCGGCCAGCCCTGCTTGAGCGCGAGCACGCTGCCCGGGCCGTGGACCGCGGCGTAGAGCAGGCCGGCGGCGAATGGGAAATGCGACATGAAGGCGCCGAACTCGGCCTGGTCCGCCGTCCAGTGTGACGGGCCGTGAAAGGCAAAGCCGAGGAAGACGACATAAACCGCGCCGATCAGCGCCAGCGGCGTCATGAAGGCGCCGGTCAGGAAGGCGATTACCAGCAGCGTTTCAAGGATCGCCGCGCACCAGGCGAGGAACAGGGGGAACGGGAAGCCGGCGGCGGCGATGTAGCCGGCCGTGGCGCCCATATCCATCAGCTTGAAGGCGACGCCCATGGCGAACATGGCGGCGAAGATCAGGCGGGCGACGAGAATGGCGGCGGTGGTCTGCCAGGTCGATTGCGTTTCCACGATGTTCCTCCGGGTTTGTCTGTTGATGCCCCAAGGACGGGCGGAGGGAGATGGTTCCGACAGGGATGGAGAAAATTGTTTGGAGCGCCCTCTTCCTCGCCCCTGCCGCAGGCGGGGAGAGGTGGCCCGGCGAAGCCGCGACGGAGAGGGGGCTGCGCCGGCGGCGGCAGCATGAACGCCACGCGACGAGCCCTTCCCGCCAACTCTGCGCTCTACGAAGGCCCCTCTCCGGCTACTACGCGGCCACCTCCCCCCGCTTCGCGCGGGCGAGGAAAAAGGCTCAGCCCGGATGGCTGATCGATTCCCGCACGGTGCCGTATTCGGCGCCCCAGCGATCGGTCATGTCGCAGCGTATGTCCCACAGGTCGGGGAAGAAGCGGTGGCGGGCGCCGCCTTCGAGGATTTCCACCGGCCGGCCCTTCAGCGACTTCGCGCCGAGCCCGATCGAGCGGTGGATCAGATAGAGGTGATTGGCGCGGAATTTCTGGAACAGCTCGTCGAATTCGATCAGCGCCTCGGCCACGACGTAAGCATCGCCGTGGTCGTAATGCTCGTCATAGATGTCCTGCACGGTCAGCCCGCGGCCGTCGAGATAGGCATGTTTGAAGGCCCGCCAAAGATCCGGCGGCAGGCGCAGCAAAAGCTTGAAGCCCGGCGATTCCTGGCCGCTGCCATTGCCGAGCTGCAGGCGGATCTGCTGGTACTCCTTGGGCGACATGGTCTCCAGGAGATCGAGCTGCGCCGTCATCATGCGCATCAGCCGGTGGACGCGACCCATCAGCGTGACGATGCGGTGCGTGTCCTGCCTCTCCAGATAGTCGAGGACATCGACCAGCGTGTAGGCGATCAGCTTCATCCACAATTCCTCGATCTGGTGCACGATCTGGAACTGCAGCTCGTCGGCGTTGACCATGTCGGCAAGCGGCTTCTGGCAGGCGAGCAGCTTGTCGCATTGCAGATAGACGCCGTAGTCGCGCATCTCGGGCGCCTCGATGCGGGCGTGGTAGTCGGATTTGTCCATGGCTCATCTCCTGGCGCGGGCATGGTTAGGCAGGCGCCAAGGATAGCGCGTTCGCGCTTGAACATTGTTCCTTTCTGTTATCCAATATTCCTGGATTGGAGCACGACACTTCGTCTTTTATGGATATTTGGAGAACGCTTCATGCTGGATATGCTCGACCGCAAGATCGTGGCGGCCCTGGAGCGCGACGCGCGCCTCTCCTTCGGCGAGCTGGCCGAGGAAGTGGGCCTGAGCAAGACGCCATGCTGGAAACGGGTGAAGGCGCTGGAAGAGGCCGGCGTCATCCGCGGCTATTCCACCCGTGTCGATCCCGCTTCGATCGGCTTCGGCATCGAGGCCTTCATCCAGGTGTCGATCGACTTCGAAGTGTCGGACGCCTTCGAGGCGGCAGTGAGGAAACACCCGCTGATCCGCCGCTGCTACGCCACGACCGGCGAGGCCGACTATCTCCTGCAGATCGTCACCGTCGACATGAGGGCGCTGGACAGGATGCTGCGCGAGGAGCTCAGCCGTCTGCCAGGCGTTCGCCGCACCGTCACCTCGATGGCGATGCGCGAGATCAAGGGCGACATCTCGTTCGCCGAGGCGGCGGCGCGCGCGTCGCTTTAGGAGTTGCAAGGTGATTTGAAGCCTCGGCGGGCCCTCCCCAAACCGAACCGCGGATGCCAGCCGCACCGCGCCGGACCCTGACTTTTTCTGGCATGGTCGAAGAACGCGCGCCGAACCGGTCTATAAGTCGGGATCGGGGGTATGCGGGTGGCTGATATCATCTCAAGCAGAATCGGGGCGGAGCCTGTCTTGTCGGCTGGGCGTCCGCGGTTTTTCACATCGGCGGCGAATGCCGACATCGCGCGCCCCATCTTCCCACAACTCAAAAGCAATTCGGCAGCGGTGCTGCTCGCATCGACCATGCTGCTGGCGACGGCCATGGCAACCCACGCCGCGTCGGTCCTGTCGGAGCCGCGGGACGGAGTCCACCGGTCGATGGACCCGGCTGCGCTCATCCAGGACGCCAACCGCGCTCTTCTGGCTCAGGCCGCAGCGGGCAACGGCGGGAATGGGGGGAATGGCGGCTCCGGCGGAAATGGCGGCGACGGCGGGAATGGCGGCAACGGTGGCAACGGTGGCGCCGGCAACGGCGGCTCCGGCGGGAATGGCGGCAACGGTGGCAACGGTGGTGCCGGCAATGGCGGCTCCGGCGGGAATGGTGGCGACGGCGGCAAC
The DNA here is from genome assembly GCF_006439385.1 of Mesorhizobium sp. B3-1-7. NCBI lineage: Bacteria > Pseudomonadati > Pseudomonadota > Alphaproteobacteria > Hyphomicrobiales > Phyllobacteriaceae > Mesorhizobium > Mesorhizobium sp. B3-1-7. The sequence continues at coordinate 71,837 of NZ_VFTL01000036.1, read as the reverse complement.
GGTGGCGCCGGAAATGGCGGCTCCGGCGGAAATGGCGGCGACGGCGGCAACGGCGGCGCCGGCAATGGCGGCTCCGGCGGAAATGGCGGCGACGGCGGCAACGGTGGCGCCGGCAACGGCGGCTCCGCCGGGAATGGTGGCAACGGTGGCACTGGCAATGGTGGAACCGGCGGCAATGGCAGTTCGGGCGGCGGTGGCGGCGCCGGCCATCACAACACCGGTTCCGGTCATTCCGGCAACGTCGGTTCCTGCGGCGCTTCCTGGCGATCGTCTTGCTGACGCGGCTTGACCTTGAGGCGCGTCGCGCCGAAGCGGATCAAACGGACCTGGATCAAGCCTTTGTTTGCGCGCGGACGGAAAACCGCTGCGCAGTTTTCCTGGAATTGCTCTATGGACCGGTGCGGTAGGCGAAGTCGTCCATTGCGGCCTGCCAGGAGTGCAGCGTCCGGATCTCGAGCCGCGTGATGCGCCTGTAGTCGGCCGCGAAATAGACCGGGCCGCTCGCGGACAGCACAAGCTGATCCTCATAGGCCGGCTGGTCGCCCCGCCAGGCCTTGAGAACAAGCGTCTCGCCCTCGGCGTCGTTCCAGCCGACGCCGAAATAGGCGCCCGTGAAATCGAACGGCTTGTCGCTGAACACCTGCCCGGGGTGGCCTGAGCTGTTATAGGCGATGAATTCGCCCGACATCGTCGTGTTGATGTAACCCGGGCCGTCGGTGAAACGCTGGTGCATGGCAACGAGATTGTACCAGTCGAGCCCGCCATAGCCGGACGGAATTTCGAACACGCCCGACGTCGTCATAAGGTCGTCGAAGCCGACGACGTGCTGTCGGGGCAGCGGCTCCTCGGCAGACCCGCCCTTGCCCGAAAACGCGGAGAGCACGACCGGCGCCTCGCCGACCACGATTTTGCGCCGTTCGGTCGCCCCGTCTGCCGAAACCTCGACCAGCCATTCGCCTGATGTCACGGGCGCGCTGAAGCGCCCATCCGGATCGACCTTGGCGGCGACGCCTGCCCCGTCAGGCCCGGTGAGGGAAATTCGCGCCCCGGGAGCGGCTACGCCGCTGATCGTCAGGTCCGCGGCAAGGCCGACCGGATGCGTCGTGCGCTGCGCGATCATGTCGCCCGGCGAGCCGGGGGAAGCCGCATAATCGCTTTCCTGGGACGCGTTTGCGGTGGTGACGGAAAAGCCCGGCGGAGGCACGACCCGGAACGAATAATGCCCGGGATCGACAACCTCGAGATTGCGCTGGAGAACCGACATCCGGAAGTTGGCAAAGCCGCTGACATTGGTCCATCGCATGATGGTGTCGCCATTCGGCTTGCCGAGCTCGACGGCCACATGCGACATCGGCCGGTCGCCGAGATCGTAGATCCCGTTCCTGTTGCGGTCGCGGAACACCAGGATCGACGTGTTCATCTGGCCGCCGTTGAAGGCGTCCCACGCGCGCCTGGGATAATAGTCCGCCGCGCTGCCGGCACGCGCCGAGCCCCAGACCATGGCCAGGCCGGTGGCCGCGACGACGACGGCGCCCGGGAACGACAAACCACGCTTCACGAAATTTCCCCTCTGGCAGCCGGTGTCGGTCCGATCCCCTGGAGCCGCGCGATGATCCTGTCCACGGCATCCGCATCGAAATAGGCGAGATAGAGCAATGCCATGGTCGCGCTGAACGTATAGACCGGCAGCGTCAGATAGATGATGGCGTGAAAGGCCAGGCCCGGCAGGACCAGATAGCGCCTCGTCGCACGGAACGGCAGGCCGAAGGCAAGGCCATATTCGAGCGCGACCACGCCGAAGGATACGATCGTGGCGGTCAAGGCAAGGCCGGCCGGGTAATCCGAACCCGCATAGAACCAGAGGAAGATCCGCTCGATCCGCGCGCCGCTCAGAAAGGCATGGTTCGACTTGTCGAAGGCGGCGAAGAAATAGAGCACCGACAGCTGCACCACGATCAGCCGCAGCCCCCACACATTGCCGCGCTCCGCCGGCGGCGCAATGCCCATGTGCTCGGCGTGCGCCACCGCCAGGTAGCGGTCCAGCGAATAGGAGCGGCCGCATGGGGTGAGCGCGACCAGAAGTGCCGCGACGGCGAGCAGATAGGTATGGTGGTGAGTCCAGGGCTCGCGCCCAAGCTGGTGGCCGAAATAATAGTACATCACCAGCCCGACCGATCCGGCCCAAACAGCGGCGGCGCGGCTCTGATAGCCGACGAACAGCAGCGTCGTCGCGACGAAGAAGTTGGCTGCCAGAAACAGGCCGATCGCCGACTGGTCCCTGTAGAGCAGCAACTCGCCGGCCCAGCGCGACCAGAACAGCATCGCCAGGCCGATGCGGATCAATGCGGAGGAGCGCGACGATCCCTCCGTATCGACCGCCCAGCCGACGAAGCGCGCCGCCACGGCGTGCGCCGAACGCCAGCTCATCCAATCGGTGATCGCGTCAGCCGGCGCAGGCATTTTCGGCATCGGTATGGATTATCTGCCAGCCGCTGCGCGTGCCCAGCCGGGCGCGGACGCGGATGTCGGCGCCCTGCCCGGCGGTCGTGCAGAGCCGTTTGACGACGGATGCCAGTTCCGCGCGACTTTCGATCCGCTTCAGCCTGCCGCCGCGAGAAGCGCCGAGCATCTCGAACCGGTCGAGCGGGATGAGCGCGCCGTCCGGCTGGCGGATTTCGAAGGAAGCGTCGATGACGCCCAGCCCGATCGCGCTGAACATGGTCCAGGAGCGCAGCCATGGCGTCTGCACCCCGAAGATTTGCTCCGCGGCCGGACCGGCGATCATGAACGCGGCGATCGCCGTGAAGGCGACCAGCCGCAAGCGTCCCGCCGACAGCCATCCGGCAGGCTCCGCGCCTGTTCCAATCGAGATGATGTCCGCCACCGAATACCCCCCGTCCCGACCATAGACCGGTTCAACGGCCGTTCCGCGACCATCCCAGAAAAAGTCAGGACGCGGCGCGGCGCGCGGGCACCCCACCCGCCTCGATGGCGAGGATCAAGGGCAAGATCTTTGCGGAGGCTGCGGGTGCTCCCGAGCGGATGAGTGCTGGAGCGGACAACGTGGATGTCGGCGGGACAGCGCGAAGGATCGCGGCCTTAGGATTTTATCGATACATCTTCGCTGGCGAACAAAGGCATAGCGTCAGCCGCCCGCGCCACCTTTTCCTTCTCCGCGTCGGCCTTGCGTTTCGGGCATTCCTCGAAATCATGGTCGCGGCCGCCGCAATAGGAGCAGCATTTGGCGGGGGTGTCGGGGTTGAGCATCGAGACCATTCCCAAGAATGCACGAAAAGGCTCCCGGTTGCAGCAATTGCGTGAACGCCGCAATCACCGTCCAGCCCGATGCCCCGATACCGCAATACCAGGGGCTCGCCGCTTGCGCGGCGGGCTCCCGCTCAGTCACCGCTCACGCATGCGCGTGGGGATGACGGAAGTCCCAGACGGCCCAGGCCGATGCCGCGACCACCAGCACGCCGAGCACGACGTGCGTGGCCATGACATGCGTGTCGGCCGCAAAGCCCAGCAGCCAGGGCGACACGATCAGCCAGAGCCCGAGGACGACGTTTACCCATTCCTCCCATTCGGCGAACACCGAAAGCGTCGCGAGCGCCAGCGCGCCGAGCAGAACGCCGACTATCCAGGCGTTCCACGCGGGCACCATCGCCGCGGTGAATCCGATGACCCAGGGTGAGATGAACAGGCAAATCGCGAGGACCAGAGTGATCCAGTCCTGGCTCTTTCTTGCTTCCATCATTTTGCTTGCCATGACAACCTCCATGGATGAAGCTTGACCAAAGCAATTGCATTCGCGTGGACATCGCACGCTTAGCCATTGATGTAATTACGCTTCTATGAAGCTGCAAGGTGCCGACCGGATGGACAGCCCCGCGCGCCAGGGAGCGCAGCCTCTCAGAGGCTGAAGTCGGTTTCGTCCTCCGCCCCCAGCTGCGGCACGACGATTGCCTCGAGCGGCGCGTCGAGCTCCCACTTCACGCTGCCGGGAGCGCGTTCGAGGCTTGAGGAACCGCTCAGCGACTGCGGCGCCACCCGCTGCAGCACCACCGTGCCGAAACCCTTGCGGTCGGCGAAACCCTTGCGGTCGCCGAAACCCTTACGGTCGGCCGCGTTCCGCCCGGCTTCGCTTGCTGTCGCCCCGGACGTCTCGTGCCACAGAAGATGAAAGCGCCGCTGCGCCTCGGGACCGGCCTCGACCTTCCAGGTGATTTCGACGCGGCCGCCCTCGGCCGCCAGCGCGCCGTATTTGGCCGAGTTGGTGCCGAGCTCATGGAAGGCCATGCCGAGATTCTGCACCGCATTGGACTGCAGCGTAAGCAGCGGCCCGGAAAGCGAGATGCGCTCTTCGTGGCCGAAGGGCTTCAAATGCTCCTGGATCAGGTCGAAAAGGCTGGCGCCGGCCCATTCCGAGGTGACAAGCAAATCGTGCGAGCGCGACAGCGCCATGATGCGCGAGCGGATCATCTGCTCGAACTCGACAGGATCGGTCGAGCGCTTGCTGGTTTCCCTGACCATCGACAGGATCACCGCGAACTGGTTCTTTACCCGATGGTTGACTTCGCGCATCAGAAGCCGGATGCGGCGCTCGCTTTCCTTGGCGGCGGTGATGTCGCGGGCGATTTTCGATGCGCCGACGATGTCGCCGGCACTGTTCTTGATCGGCGAGATGGTCAGCGAAACGGCAACCAGCGATCCGTCCTTGCGCCTTCGGGTGGTCTCGAAGCTAGGGATGCGCTCACCGCCGCGGATCCGAGCGATGATCTCGCTCTCCTCGTTCTGCATATGATCGGGGATCAGCATCAGGATCGACTGGCCGATGGCCTCTTCGGCGCTGTAGCCGAAGACGCGCTCAGCCGCCTGGTTCCAATCGGTGATGATGCTGTTCAGATCCTTGCCGATGATGGCATCGTAGGAAGAATCGACGATGGCCGCCAGGCGTGCGTCAGCGCTTGCGTCCTGGCGGATAATCCCCCCGATTTTTGTCATATGCTGAAGGTAGCGCCGGACTGCATAAAGGCAACATCCTAATCGGCCGAGTTCTCGGCGTCGCCGTGCGCTTTCGCCGGTCGCACGACGCCGAAATCCTGCGACTTGATCCCGATTTCCGCCATCAGAAACCCTTCCGAGGCGAGGCCGCGGCGCAAAAGCTCCCGCACCGCCGCGGAGCGGCTGGGCATGCGCTTTTCAAAGCGCCAGTTCTCCAGAGCCGCGAGTTCTTCGTCATTGAGCATGATCTGCAAACGCTGCGGACGCTCAAGTTCAGCCACATGTGCCTCCCTTTAAAGGCTACAAATGCCACGAGTTAGTATATGTCTTATTTTGCAATTAACTAGGTTACGTCCAATGAAACGTCAAGGTCGCTTTGTGAGTCAAAACCGCAACAGACCAACGATGCCAACGATGCGTCTACCAAGCACTACGTGCTCTATCATAACTGACTGATATCGTTTCTATTTTTTTAATTTCCACTTGCCATTCCAGGGCCAGGGGAGCATCATCGAGTCAAAGGGACAAACCGTCCGTGAAAGGGAGGGTTTTCCATGCGGATAAGATACACAAACAAGCTGAGAGACGACGCCCACAGCCGGGTACAGACCGCCCTGTGGGCTCACGGAGTCGTGAATCTGGTCGTGGTGGCTGAGGAGATAAGGCTCCTAAATCTCGCCGAAAACATCGCCCGCGAGGACATCGAGGAGTTGGTTCTGCAAGTCGCGCAACTCTATGGGGCGATCGTGGAATTCGATGAACAGGCGCTTACCGCGCTCGACCTGCCCGATGCCAGCGGCCGCGACAATCGCAACGATCTGGAAAGAGCGCTCAGCGAGCGATCCTTGCCGGACGGGTCCATGGAACACCTGCTTCAGGTGGATCGGGGCGCATAAAAGCCTCGCCCTCCCCCATCAGTCGCGTCATGCGATTGGCGAACTTGGGGTCGAGGCCGCTGCGTTCAACCAATCGAGGCGCCCTGGAAACTTCCTCCTGCCTGCTCTCGCAGTATGACCTGCCGGCCAGCCTTTGCTGGCTAGCGCTTGCGGGCTGGTTTCTTCGGCGCGACGGGAGGTGCGTCGGCCTCTTGCGCCAGCCTGGCTTCGCGCAACCGCTTCGTCTTGGCAGCCCGGGCAGCCGCTTCCAGGTCCTGTATCTGTCGCGCGACGCGGGACGTCGTGTCGGTCTTGGCTTCCGTGCGGGATGGGACCGGCTTGAACAGGCCGGTATCCGGTAGCGACTTCATTGTTTTCTCCTTGTTTCACGCAATTCCGGACGAAAAAGCGCGTCACACTTTTCCAGGAATTGCCTAAAGCGCGTCGCGTCGAAACGGATTCACGCGACGCGCTTTAGGTCGTTGCTTGATGCATGTCGTTGTCGCAAAATCGAGGTCACTTTTGCGCGACATGCATTAGAACAAAAAAGGCCGGGCACAGCCCGACCTTCTCCAACGCGCGTGTGCGGCCGATGCCAGTACATCCGTGGTCAAAGGACCCCGAGGCGCTGTGATCAGGCGGCTTGCAGATTGTCTGCCGAGCTCTTGCCGTTGCGAGCATCCTTCACGATGTCGAAGCTGACCTTCTGGCCCTCGACCAGAGAGCGCAGTCCTGCGCGCTCCACGGCTGAAATATGGACGAACACGTCCGGCTGGCCGCCGCCCTGCTCGATAAAGCCGAAACCCTTGGTGGCATTGAAGAACTTCACCGTTCCAGTAGTCATTGCGATCTCCTTACAAATCGACGCAAAATTATACGCGCCCGACAATCGCCGAGCGACGCTATCTTCGAAATTGAGAGGGAAGATCGTAAGTGCGCCATTTAGCGCGAAAACAACGTTCTTTCAGCAAGATCGACCTTCCATACATAGCGCTAAATTTCCTGATCGACAAGGCTTTTCAAAATAATACTTCCGAAGATGGTGTTGCGATCGAGCGCCAACCAGCCGATGGCAACGAGCGACCCGACAAGGCGTTGGACCTTGGAAGAGAAAGGGCAACGGCGGACGACGACCCGATCTGGAATGAGAACCACCCTTCCCTTGGACGAGTTCGTGCAGCGGCTGGTGAGCGAAACGGAAATAAGCGAAGCGCAGGCGGTCAAGCTCATCTATCTGGTCGGCTTGAACTGGAGCTCGCTTATTCGCGAGGCCAAGGCGATCGCATCGCAGCCTCGAGATTCAGCCCCTTGCATCCAGACGATCAAGGATGGTCAGGCCGGTCTCGTATCTCTCCGCCGGAGCACCCGCCTGGTGAGCCTGCCAAAGATTGTCCTTGAGATCCGCCTCCTTTACCGGTCGCGCCAGTTCATTGGAGACGGCGCGACAGATGAAGCCCTCTTCGCTCTCGTCCAGACGCCTCGTCAGCGCATCGACGGCAGCCACGACCACGAATCCAAAACCCGCCGACTGTAGCCGGTCGAGCGTCCAGCCCTCGCCCTTCTCAATGACGTCATGCAGGTAAGCGACGGTCTTTTCATCAAGCGTTTCGACGGCATCGGCTACGCGTCGCAAGTGTTCGATATAGGGCCGGCCGGTCTTGTCCGTTTGTCCGCGATGGGCCTCTTCAGCGATCCTTGCTGCTTCGTGGAGCATGGTCTTCCAATCTCGTCACAATAAAGCCCGTCCCGGCGAGGGACGGCCGAGGCGGGCTTGCTCGGGCCTGAGCCCCGGGTGGCGCGCTTTTCGCGGGGGGGGGAAGCGGGCTGCGCGCCATCCTGCACTCAAGAACATCGGCGCCAGGCGAATGTTCCGCTGCTCGCGGATTTTTAAGAACGGTCAGGCCATCTGTGGCACCCCTTCGAAGCGGCGCCTAAAAAGAAGCCCGACCAGGAGCCGGGCAAGAGAAGTCTTGGGAACATGCTGACCGGAGGGGCCTGGTTCAGCGCTTGCCAGTTTGCCGGTTCAATATGACCGCCAGATGAAACCTCCTTCGGCCATGTCGTTGGGCTCGGTGCAGGATCTCGACGCAGAAAAGCTTTTCGGCAGGAACCTCGCGACGGCGTTGCCGTTAGCTTTCCGTGTCCAACAGGAGGTCCGGCAATGGATTGGAACCGCGTCGAAGGCAATTGGAAGCAGATGAAGGGCAAGGTCAAGGAACAGTGGGGCAAGCTCACCGACGACGACCTCGACCGCATTGCGGGAAAGCGCGACCAGCTCGAAGGCAAGATCCAGGAACGCTACGGCCTGGAGAAGGATCGCGTGCGCCGCGACATCGACGACTGGTATAACATGCAGCGCTGGTAGCAGCCGGCTTCCCGAAAACGAAGGCGTTGCCTCGCGGCAGCGCCTTTTCCTTTGGCTGGTCAGGCGAGCTCGATACGGTCGCGTAGCTCCGTCTCGATTCCTCGCTCGAGCGGCGCGGGCGGTTCTACCGTCCGGCCACGGCGGAGTCCCGCCAGCGCCGCGGCGTCGCGGCGGAATTTTTCGCGCGACACCGTGCGGCCCTGTTCCAGCCAGCCCGCGGCGTGCAGGATGAAATGGGCGCCCGAGGACAGCGCGGCCGAAAGCATCCTGCCCCCTTCCGCGCCGGATTGCGCATCGTCGACCTTGGCCGAGGTGACGGCGCCGTCGCCCCGCGCCGGCACGCCGAGCCGCCTGCCCAGTTCCGCGGCGTAGAACTGGACGAGCTGCGAAGCCGGGTCGCCGAAGTTGGGCTGCATCCGGCGCATGTCGAACGGATAGGCGAGGAAGCCCATCACCACCGGCGCGCCCGGGCGCCAGAGCTGTGCCAACGCTAGCCCGGCCAGCACCTCGGCGTAGCCCTGGATCAGCGCGCCGGCCACGGTGACGGGCGCCGTCGCGCCCATCATCATATAGGACGAGACCATGCTCGCCTCGCCCTTCAGCGCGATCGCCCGCAGGCACTTCAACGGATTCGGCCAATAGGTGAGCGGCGGCGTGGCCTTGATGAGGTGGACAAGATTGCATTCGCCGGGGAGCGCCGGCCGGCCGATCGCGGCTGCGGTCAGGTCGATCACCGCCTCGGCGGCCGCCGGCGAAGCGATGCTGCCCATGAATGGCTTGTCGGAATGGGTGAGATGCGCAAGCAGCATCTCCAGCGGCCGCCGGTTCTCGGCGATGGCCTCGCTGCCCGCTACAAGGTGCTTGCCGATGGCGGCCGGCAATTCACCTCGCTGCAGGTTCCTGGCGATTTCGTCGACCTCTATGCCTTCCTGTTGAAGACCATGGACCACGGCGTCATCGCGCTCTCGCCCTGCCGCGTCATCCTGGCAGATCATTCGAAGCTGCGCAGCATCACCGAGCGGGCGCCGCACCTCACGCGGCTGTTGTGGCTCGACACGCTGATCGACGGCGCCATCCACCGCGAGTGGATCGTCGCCATGGGGCGGCGCTCGAAAGTCTCGCATCTAGCGCATCTGTTCTGCGAGCTGTTCGTCAGGCTGCAGGTGGTCAAGCGCACCAACGGCATGAGCTTCCATCTGCCCGTTTCGCAAGCGGAGCTCTCCGATGTGCTTGGCCTGTCGGTGGTGCATATGAACCGCGTCATCAGCGCGCTGCGCAACAGCGGCGTGATCGGCTGGGCGGCCCATACGGTGACGATCCTCGATTGGCAGAAGCTGCAGCAGATCGCCGAGTTCGACCCGACCTATCTCTCGATGACGAGAGAGCCGCGTTAGCCGGAACTCACGGGTCAAATCCTCACGGTCTTCTTCGTCAATCGGTGAAAACTGCGAACAATCTGCCCGGACCGCCGTGCGCCAGGCAGGCGATGGGAATGATACTCGATTGCCTTGCTTGTTTTTCGTCCGCTAGCTGGAACTATTTCGCGTCAAGAACGCTATCTCGATGCGGATTTTCTAAATTAGGCAGGGAGACGCGTACCATGAAAACCAAAGTGATCTTGATGAGTGCGTTCGCGATTTCGGTCATGACATGCTCGGCATTTGCCGGCGCGAACACCGGAACGTCCGCGCTGGACGATCCCCAGAAAATGTCGCCCTTCTTCACCGATGCCGGCATGAAAACCATGAGGCCGGGCGATGAGTTCAAGAAAGCCTGGATGGCGCTTACCGAAGAGGATCGCGCGTCCATGAAGAAAGACTGCGCAGACGAGACGATCGCGAAGTCCCACGATGAATTCTGCAAGGCGACCAGGGACCTCGCCGGCAATAACTGAGCGTCTCAGAAGAGCGCTGGACGCCCGCACCGGAGCGAGCGTCCAGCACTTGCTGTACTTAAAGAGCGGCCCTATGCCTGCAGCGATGTTGCGACCTACTCGTTGCAATTCGTGACGAATTAGCCGCCCCTCATATCAAATGTACTTTCAACGCCTCGCGTTGCCGCTCAAACTCGCATTGCTGCGGGGACCCGGCGCAATGAGGGCCTATCGCGTCGAGCAATTGGACGGCAAGACCGTCCTTGCAAGCCACGCCGTCGAGGCGATGGCGCCGTTCGTGGCTGCCCGACGGGCGCTCGGGGTCGAGGTCACGCTGCGCGGCGACGCCGCGAAATGGATCCGGGTCGTCGAGCTGACGCGGCTTCGCCCCGGTGTGTTCGGGTTCAAGGTCGTGGGCCGCAGAAGCTAGATGGCGCCGACGCAAATGCGGGCTGGCCAAACAAATGTTGATGATGACCGTGTGGCCGCGATGCCAAGGTGGCGGTCCCGGTGGAACCGACGTCATGTCCGCCGGTTACATCATGCCTTCATTAGCCGGTGCTCATTTTATGCGGAACAGCCTCACCCAGCCTCTTGCGCAACCCGTCGCTCCGACGGCCGCTTCTTTCCCGCTTGAGCGAAGCTGGAAAGGCCGGCAATGACCGAGGTCGGTTCCCAGGTCGAGGGAGAACAAAGCAACACGCCGGCAAAGGGCCCGTTCCAGCGGTTCCTCCGCACGATCGGGCCAGGCTTCATTACCGGCGCGTCCGACGACGATCCGTCCGGTATCGGAACTTACAGCCAGGCCGGCGCCCAGCTCGGCTTCAACATCGGCTGGGTCATGTTGTTCACCTTCCCGCTGATGGCCGCGATCCAGGAGATCGCCGCCCGTATCGGGCGCACCACGGGCGAAGGTATTTCCGGCAATCTCAGCCGGCACTATCCGGCCTCGCTGCTTTACGCGGTCGTCATGCTGCTGTTCCTTGCCAACGTCATCAATATCGGCGCCGATCTCAGCGCCATGGCAGATGCATTGAAGCTGCTCGTCGGCGGGCCGAGCCCGCTCTATGTGATCGTTTTCGCGATCGTCTGTATCGGCGCGATCATCTTCCTCGACTACACCCGCTATGTGAAAGTCCTCAAATGGACCACCTTGAGTCTGTTCGCCTATGTTGCCGCGATGTTCGCCGCGAATGTGCCTTGGGCGGACGCGGCCAAAGGGCTGTTCATCCCGCACATCGAATGGAGCGGCGCCTTCTTCACCACGCTGCTGGCAATCCTCGGCACGACGATCTCGCCTTATCTGTTCTTCTGGCAAGCCTCGCAGGAGGTTGAAGAGGAAGAGCTCAAGCCAACCGCCAAGCCGCTGCGGTGGGCGCCGTGGCAGGCGCCCAGAGCCTTCCGGCGGATACGCGCCGATACGCTGGTCGGAATGGCCTTTTCGAATCTGATCGCCATCGCGATTATCTTCACTACGGCCGCCACCCTCCACAAGGCAGAGGTGACGGACATTGCTTCGTCCACCGACGCGGCAAAGGCGCTGGAGCCGGCGGCCGGAAAATTCGCCTTCATTATTTTCTCGATGGGAATTATCGGCACCGGGCTTCTGGCTGTGCCGGTGCTGGCTGGGTCAGCGGCTTTCGCCGTCGGCGAAGCGCTGCGCTGGCCGGTCGGGCTGCAGCGCAAGCCGAAGGAAGCCGTGGCGTTCTACGCGACGCTCGCCGCTGCCACAGCTCTTGGCACCGGGATCATGTTCACACCGATAGACCCGATCAAGGCGCTTTACTGGAGCGCTATCATCAATGGCATATGCGCCGTTCCCGTGATGATCGTCATGATGCTGATGGCCGGCCGCAAGGACGTGATGGGGGAGCTCCCTTTGCAAGGCTGGCTGCGGGCGCTTGGCTGGCTATCGACGTTGACAATGGCAGCCTCGTCGGTGGGGCTCGTGGCGCAGTGGTTCCTATAGGCGGGCTGCGAACCGCCTTACCGCCGGCCCGTTTCCATACCAGAGCCAAGTCAATAACAAATGATGTTTTGGGCGGGGCCCCGCATGAATTTCTTTCTGGAACAAGTTCAGTCAGGCCGTGTTGTTGATGATCCAACCTCACCAGGAGATGCAGATATGGCGACGACGAAGGCGGCCTCGAACAAGGGCCTGAACGAACTTTTCCACGACACGCTGAAGGACATCTATTTCGCCGAGAAGAAGATTCTCGCCACGCTGCCGAAGATGGCCAAGGCGGCACAGGATGACGCGCTGAAGGCCGCGTTCGAAAAACATCGCGACCAGACCGAAGAACATGTCGCGCGTCTCGAGGAAGTCTTCGAGGTGATCGACAAGAAGCCGGCCGGCAAGACGTGTGCCGCCATTATGGGCATCACCGAGGAAGGCGCCGAGATCATGGACGAGTACAAGGGATCTCCGTCGCTCGACGCAGGTCTGCTGGCCGCTGCTCAAGCCGTCGAGCACTATGAGATTTCGCGCTACGGCACGCTGAGGACCTGGGCGCAGGAGCTCGGCCTGACCGAAGCCGTCACCCTGCTCGACAAGACGCTGAACGAAGAAAAGGAAACGGACGCGGCGCTCACCCAACTCGCCGAATCCGCGGTCAATGTCGCGGCTGAAGCCGCGTAGCGACGATCCGCGCACGGGCGCAGCTTTCCCTTGGTCCAGCTTTCGGGGTCAGTTCAGATTGCCGGGGCTCGCTGCTGCTTGTTGGACCCACGTTCAATCGAATGGCGATCGCCCTTGCCCACGACACCCAACGATCACGCCGAGTTGCAGGACCCGATAAAGCCGTTGCGGGTAACAGAATTGGCGCGCCGGTTCTTGTAGCGACCCGGGAAGCTCTTGACGCTCAAAATCCTCAAACCCATATCGCCGCTGGGCTTGGCCGCTGTCGGTCCCAAGCCTTCGCCTAAACTCAATTGTTCGTTCGATTGGAGGACGTTATGAACGATCGGATATTCGACAGCCCTGTTTTCGTGAAGACCGAAAACAGCCTCATCCAGGAAATCGCGTGCCTGGAAGATGCCCTGGAATTTCTCTACGCGTGGCCCAGAAACAGGCGCGGAACCATATTTGAAACGGCCCTTCGTGCCTGCCAGCGGGCATTCGACAGCGGCTATCCGCTGACTGCCGCCAGAGATGCCTTTCGCGGTTTCGCAAAGTCGGTCAAAATTCTTGAGGACGTGAGCGTCCCCTTGCCATGGATGACCGGCAAAGGCGGCCGCGGCGGCGGACTGACTGCTTGAAAGTATCGCGGTTATATGGGAGTTCGCGATGCTTTCCAAACCTTTCGAGAAACCCCTTCGCGTTTGGGTCGGACTGGGCTTTCCCCGGCAACTGAACACCGTCGTCGATGCCTATCAGTTCGCGATCGACTGGTGCGGCAATAGCCCGGAGCAGAAAGCGGCGATCCGCGCCTGTAAGGCGGCCTTGGTTGGCGACGTCGACGCGGAAACCGCGCGAGGCGTTTTCGCCGCGTTCGCGCGCAGGAAGGATATCCTGGTCGAGGACGGAGCAATCCCTCCCGCCATCGGAAAAGCCCAGCCGTCACATCACCAATGATGATCGGAGCGCCCACGACCATTGTCGGGGCGCCTCGCACCAAACCTGGATAAATGATGAGGAACCTTCGATGGCAGAACTCGCCATTAGAAAACCCGTTCATGAGGTAAACGCCGCCCGATACGACAGCGATTGCCAGGAAGCGTTGGCTGGCTCTCTCGATGGCCTGCTAGCACAGGCGGAAGCTGCGGGCTGGGACAGGAACCGTGCCGCGTCGGCAGTAATGTATCTTGCGGCAAAGCGCCTCAATGCACGTGCCGAAAGCTGGTAGGACCGCGAGCAACGAATATCGCGTATGCCAAACTAAAGCCACCTGATATGCGGTGCAGCATGTCATCCGGTCTCGTCCCTTGAACTGGATGACCTGTCTTCGAACGGCGCCCATCAATCGCGAATGGTGGGCGTTCAAACAGCTGACGAAGAAGGGACTCAAATCTTCGTCAAGTCGTCCCACAAGAATCCGCCTCGTCGGCGTGAGGCTGCAGGGCTCGCCCGGCCGGCTACCCGGCACGTCGGTTGTTGCCGGCCCAGCTTTCGAGTTCCGCCGATAGCTGGCCTGGGGTCAATGACGCCCCGCCTGAGCTACGAGCAAATTCGGTTGGGCTGAGGGGCGAGTCCGGAGTCCCAGCCCGCCGCCCTGTCGAGAACCAGCGGCAGGCCAACAAGCGTTTACACCCGACCGCCCTTAGATGCCTCCTAATGCAGCAGCTGTCGTGGTGGAACATCGGGTAAATGGAACCTCGATCAGGGTTGTCAGTTCCATTGCAAGGCGGGCCAGCATGACCAGATCGTCGCTTCATCTGCTCAAGGGTACAGGGTATTTGATTTCCACGCTGAGCGTGACGCTGCTGGCGATCGTCAGCTGGGACAGCGCATCGAAAAGTCCGTTGCTGATCGCTTGCCTGCTCGGCGGAGCCGCTACCTCGGTTATCGGCATGTTCTGCCGCTGGCTATCCTACGAAATCGAGAAACGTCAGGAAGAACGGCGGTAAGCGTCCGAGGTTGGTATCAGCCTTCGCGGCGCAGGACCCGTGTGACAAGCAGAGTGATCAAGCTGCTGAGGACAATCCATGCGACGATCTCGCCGCCGAATGCCGGTGACCGAGGGGCCTCCCTGCTGACTGTGCCAGCGCTGGCCGGCATCGCCGCCTCGGGTTTGGCTACTTGTTCGGCATGGCGCTGCGCAGCCCGGTCGTTTGCGTCCGCCATGACCGGCGCGAGGTCGCGCCGGCTGCCGCGGCGCACCGAATAGGCGCGCGTGATCTCGGCACCGAAGAGAAAAATCTGCGCCGAGTAGTAGACCCATACCAAAACGACCATCAGCGCGCCGGCGGCACCGTAGGAGGTGGCGATGGCGCTGGTGCCGATATACCAGCCGATCAGCGATTTGCCGATGGTGAAAAGCAGCGCGGTCACCACGGCGCCGATGCCGACATCGCGCCATTTGAGCGTGCGGTCCGGCAGGACCTTGTAGATCGCGGCGAAAAGCAGCGCGATCAGGACAAAAGAGACGATCGTGTTGACGCCGCTGACGATCACGCCACCGAACGGCAGGCGCCGGTTGATCAATTCGCCCAGCGCCGAGATCGCCGTGCTTGCCGCCAGCGATACCAGCAGCAGGAAGCCGAGCGCCGCGACGAGACCGAGGCTCGCCGCCCTCGCCCGCACAAGGCGCGACAGCGACACGCCATTGGGCTTCACCTTCCAGATTTCGTTGAGCGACTGCTGCATCTCGCCGAAGACGCCCGACGCGGTGACGAAAAGCGTCACCAGTCCGATGAGCGTGGCAAGCGTGCTCGACCAGCGCTGCGCGGCGCTCTCAACAGTGGCCTTCAGAAGGTCGGCGCTTTGCGGCCCCATCACGCCCGAAATCTCGGCCGACAGCGCGATCTGGGCCGCATCATTGCCGATGGCGACACCGGCGATCGCCACGACGATCAAAAGGATCGGCGCCAGCGACGTGGTGGCGTAGAAAGCGATCGCCGCGCCATGGCTCAGCGCATTGTCATCGATATAGCCGGTGACGCTTTCCTTCAGCAGTATCCAGCCTTCGTCGAGCCAGCGCGGCATCTTCCCCTCACTTCTGACGCGGATCCTCGAACCGGGCGCCGATAGTGGGAAAGTCGCCTGCCCGACGCTTCCCGACTGCTTCGGCCAGGGCCAAAGCGGCGTTGATCACTTCGGCCTGGATGTCCTTGTCGGCGTCGAGCTCGTCGTGGCTGTTCGCATAGGGCTTCCAGTAGCCGATATAACGGTCGAGCTCAGCCACCTCACCGATCGCGTCGAGCTTCATCGAACGCAGCCAGTCGGCGAGCGCGTGCCGTACATTGGCGGCGCCTTCGGTGTCGCCATGGACCACGACCGAAAACAGCCGGCCCGCGAGATGGCGCGGATAGTCCCAGCCGGCCAGCTCCACCTTTTTGGCAAGCTCTGCACCCTTGCCCTGCGTCAGCGTCGGGTCAGGATTGCCCCCATCGGCGCAGACCAGCCGGTCCATCATCAACTTCAGCGGCGATGACGTCTGGTACCAGTTGACGGGCGTGACAATCATCACGCCATGCGCTTCGACCCACAGCGGATAGATGTCGTTCATCCAGTCCTGCACCTGGCCGAGAGAGTGGTTCGGATAGCACGAGCACGGCCAGTGGCAGAGGGGCGCCGCTGTCGAGAAGCATGCCTTGCAGGGGTAGATCTTGCGGCCGTATTCCGAAGCGAGCCGCGCCAAATCGAGCACCTCGACCGAAAAGCCCTGCTTGTCGGCAATGGCGCGTCGCGCCAACTCGACCAGGCGAAAGCTCTTCGACATCTCGCCCGGACAGGTATGCTCGCTGCGCGACGAGCCGTTGATGATCAGGATGCGCGAGGGCGCGGCCTTATCCTCGTGCCGGCGCTGCGCGGCCTCGACCGCATCATGCGCGGCGATCCATTCGACCGAAAGGTCGTAGCCGGGGTCGTGGAAGCCCTGCCCCGCCTTCCGGGTCACCGGACTCTTGCGTTCGTCGCTATAGGCCCGCCAGGCGATCTGGGCCAGCCGGCCGATGGCGTCAGCTTCCGCCTCGAAGGCCGGGTCGTAGAACAATTTCCTGTAGCGCTGTTTGAATTCCGCCTCGCCGAGGCGCGGGCTTGGCATGCCCTTGCGCGGTTCCATGGCGGCTTTGTCGGATTGTGTCTGTTCTGCCATTTGCTGCCCAAGCCAATACGGAGCGGGCCGGGTGGGATAAGAGCTCGACTGCCTTTTCGTTGGCCAGGGCGTGAAGCCGGAGAAACCAAGCCGTATTCTCTTTGCCACCGGGTCCGGCTGACGCGGCCCGCTGAACACAACCCGGTGCCGGCGCGATGGTTCCGGCCACCTATCGATGAGTGGCCGCGTACGACCAATGCTCAAGCCTAGGCAAAGCAATGGCGTTCAACTAGCCTCAGGCCGGGATCAGAGGCGCGGGGGCCATGCGATGAAGGTCAATGTCGTCTACGCGCATCCGGCGCAGGACAGCTACCTGGCGTCGCTGCACCGGCGCGTCGTGGAGATCCTGAAGGCCAGGGGCGACGAGGTCGTCGACTTCGATCTCTATGCCATGAAATTCGACCCCGTCATGCGGGTCGATGAGTTGAAGGGGCACGCCGGTCCGTCGCCCGCGCCGGCGGATCTGCAGGTCTACATCGACGCACTGCAATGGGCGGAAGCGTGCGTGTTCTGCTTCCCGACCTGGTGGTCGGGCATGCCCGCTGTTCTCAAGGGATATTTCGACCGCGTGTGGCGGCCGGGCGTTGCCTTCGAACTATCGACGGATGGCGGCACGATCAAACCGGCGCTTCTGAACATCCGCCGGATGGGCGTGGTCACCACCTTCGGCTCGCCATGGTGGTACACCAGGCTCTATATGCAGGACCCGGGCAGAAAGGTGCTTTTGCGCGGCTTGAAATCCATGTGCGGACGCACGGAGAAACACCTCTATCTGGCTAAATATTCGGTGGAGAACATTACCCGCGAGGAGCGGGCAAAATTCGCCCGCAATGTGGAGCGGCAGTTCGAACGATTTTGAGCGGGTCCGTCTCCGGAATTTGCAATGAGGGACAATGGATATATATTTAGCTGACTAAGCGATTCATGGCGCGGTGAGCCGATGGCCAAGAAGAAAGACAGGCAAGCTCCTTCCGAGATTGCGGCGGCCTCCCCGGCCGAGATTAGTGAAGCGGCTTATTTTGCCCGCAAATGCGGCCTCACCCGCGACGAGGCATTACAGATAATGCGCGAAGCCCAAGGCTCGCCGGCCGTCAAGCCGGCGGCGGACGAGAAGCGCAAGCACTGACCTTGGATGCCGGTTTCATTGACCCGTCTGCGGCGGAACTTCGCCCGGCTTGATCACCGGCATGTCGCTGCCTGTCGGCGGGGGCGGCGTCGCGTTCTTGTCGCCGGTCGGGGGCGGCTTCAGCACGCCGCCGCAATTGCCGAGCTGTTCCGACAGTTCATCCGTATCGGCCTGCTGCTTCTGTTTTTGCTGCTGGTCGTTGGCATCGGGCTTGGCCTGGCAGTTCTGCGCCTGCTCGTCCTTCGGTTGCGCGGCGGTCTGGGCCGCCGCCGGCAGGGCCGGGATCAGGGTCAGAGCCGCAATGAGAAGCGCTTTTTTCATGAGATCCTCCTCATGGGTCAGTAACCCCCGATGATCGGCAGGATTTCGCCGGTGATGTAGCTCGAACATTGCGGCGAGGCCAGGAACACATACGCCGGCGCGATTTCCTCCGGCTGAGCGGGCCGCTTCATCGGCGTCTTGGCGCCGAATTGCGAAACGTCTTCCGGTTCCTTCTCGGACGGATTGAGCGGCGTCCAGACCGGACCCGGCGCCACCGCGTTGACGCGGATGCCTTTGCCGATAAGGTTGCCGGAAAGCGCGCGGGTGAAGGCGTGGATGCCGCCCTTGGTCATCGAATAGTCGACCAGTTCCTTCGACCCTTCGATGCCGGTGACCGACCCGGTGTTGACGATCGCCGAACCCGATTTCATGTGCGGCACGGCTTCCTGCGCCATGTGGAAATAGCCGTAGAGATTGGTCTTCAGCGTGGTGTCGAAATGCGCTTCGGTGAGATCGGCGAAATCGGTCGAGTGGACCTGGAAAGCCGCGTTGTTGACCAGCACGTCCAGCCTGCCGAAGGCCTTGACCGTCTCATCCACCGCCTTGCGGCAGAAGGCACGTTTGGCGACGTCGCCGCGCAAAGTGATGCAACGCCTGCCCTCCGCCTCGACCGCTTGCTTCGTCGCTTTGGCGTCACGGTCCTCGCTGAGATAGACGATGGCGACATCGGCGCCCTCGCGTGCGAACAACACGGCCACGGCGCGGCCGATGCCGGAATCGCCGCCGGTAACCAGCGCGACCTTGTCCTTGAGCTTGCCCGACCCTTGCCAGAACGGCGCGTCATAGAGCGGCGCCGGCTCGATCGCCCATTCCTCGCCGGGCTTGGGGTGATGCTGCCTTGGGAAAGGCGGCGTGGGATATCTTCGGGCGCCGGCCTGCATGGCGCCCGGGGCTTTCGGCTTCGGCTTGCTGCGGTCCGTGGCATCGACCTTGCGCTGGACGCCGCGCTGCCTGCGCGCGGTCTTGGCCGTATCTGTCTTCTTGCCGGCGGATGATTTTTTGGCCGTGTCGGTTTTCGTTCGGCTGGTGGTCGGCATGGTGGTCTCCTTTTCAGAGGACAACGCATGCCAAGGGAAAAGGTTGGCCCCGGTTCGCCGAGACGCCTGGGCATACATCAAAGTTAAATGCGGCCACCCGGCCGTGGTGCTAACGCTTGGTCATTGGGGGGACTCTTCAGGAGGAGTCCCATGGACGTTCGAACTCTCATCGGCAGCCTCTCGGCCGCAATGCTGCGCCGGCGTGCCGCAGCGCCGCCAATCCCGGTCAGGGTGATCCGCGCCTCGCTGGCGGATGTGCCGCTCAGGCCGCGCCCGCGTCCGCCGCACCGGCCGGCGCCGCCGGCCCGGCCCGCGAGCAATATGTAGGCTCAGATTTGTAGCCTCGAACTGGCCGGCCGGATGCAACCGACTGGCGGAGTCATCGTTTATCGCCATCCGAAATTTTTACGGTGAAACATGAAATCCTTGTCTATGAACAGCCCGCTTTTTATTCTCGCCGCTGTCATGATCACGGCCGCTCCCTTCGCCGGCCTTGCCTGGCGGACGCGCGAATGGCTCGGGTGGTGAATGACCGATGAGCCGTTTCCTGCCCCTCACCATACGCTTCGTCAATGGCGGCACGATGGTGGTCACCACCGTCGCGGAGGCCAAGAAGGCGCTCGGAGGCACATGGAAGAACAAGGAGGCGCCAGCCTATCTCGAAGCGGCCCGGCTGGTGGACGACGCGATCGCAGGCACCTGCCGTCCGGCCATCGCCTTTGCCGCCTTCAAGAAGGTCGCCGCGCAGCAAGGCCTCCTGAGGCCCGCCCAGCCGAGTGCCGCGCTCACCATGCTGGACCAGTTGTGGTCGCGCTCCAAGACCCCGCCCAGTTAGATGCCTATCTCGGCTCGCGTGTCATGCTGAGATAGGTTGGATCGAATTCGGCGATCGTAACCAGCCGCTCCCAGTCGAGGATCGTGACCATATGGCTTGTCCAGTTGATCACGTTCATGCGGCGCAGGGTGCCGATGACCCGGTTCATATGGACGACGGAGAGGCCGAGCACGTCGGCGAGTTCGGCCTGCGAGAGCGGCAGATGGAAGCTCATCTCGCGGGTCTTTTTCACCACCTGCAACCTGACGAAGAGCTCGCATATCAGATGCGCGAGATGGGAGGTCTTGGAGCGCCGCCCCATGGCCACGATCCACTCGCGGTGAATGGCGCCATCGACCAGCGTGTCGAGCCACAACAGCCGGGTGAGGTGCGGCGCCTGCTCGGTGATCGTCTTCAGCTTGCCATGCTCGGCGGCAAGCACATGGCATGGCGAAAGCGCCATGATGCCGTGATCCATCGTCTTCAGCAGGAAAGCGTGCAGGTCGACGAAATCGCCCGCGACCTGCAGTGAGGTGAACTGCCGACCGCCATCCTCCAGCACCTTGTAACGGGCGGCGAGCCCGTCGATGATCAGCGTGCTGTAGGTCGGCCGCGTGCCTTCGGTGGCGATATCCTCGCCGGCGGCGACATATCGTTCGAGCGACATCGCGCCGACGAGCAGCGCCTTCTCTTCTTCCGACAGGGCGTCATGCTGGCCGAGGTTGAGGTAGAGCGATTCCAGCATTCGGGGTTCTCCATTCGCAACAGCTAACGCCGCAGGGCTGGACCGGTTGCGGGCGGCCGCGCAGCAAGGGCGGGCGCGCTGCGGATTTCCCCTCAGGATCAACCGCTTGGAACCATGATCGCGGCCAGGGATTGAACTTGCGAACCGCCTGGAGTGCTTCATCGATGGAACGCTATTATTTTGACCTCTATAACGCCGAGCATGGCCAGGTTGACGACCAGGGGCAGCTTTTTGCCAACCGCGAGCGCGCCCGCCTTGAGGCGTCGCGCATCCTGCAGGACATCGCCCGCGACGAGGCGCCCGGGACCGAACAGTTGAAGATCACCGTGAAGCTGCGCACCGAGAAGGCGCAGATCTTCGAGGCGTCGCTGACCCTGGACTCGACCTGGACCTGAGGCGTTCGGCCCTCAGCGCCGCATCCCGCAGGAGGCAAGCATGTTCGCCGATTTTGAGGCATTGGAAATCGACACTGGCGAGGCGCGCATCTTCGCCCGCCAAGCAGGCAGTGGGGCCGGCCTGCTTCTGCTGCACGGCTTTCCCGAGACGCATGTGATGTGGCGCGACGTGGCGCCGAGCCTGGCGCGGGATTTCACCGTCGTCTGTGCCGATCTGCGCGGCTATGGGCAGAGCTCCTGCCCGCCATCGGCCGCCGACCACGCGCCCTACGGCAAGCGCGCCATGGCCGCCGACATGGTCGTGCTTATGGAAGAACTCGGCTTCAAACGCTTCCTGGTCGCCGGCCATGATCGCGGCGGACGCGTCGCCTACCGGCTGACGCTCGATCATCCGGACCGCGTCGAGAAGCTCGCCGTGCTCGACATCATCCCTACCGCGGAGGCCTGGGACCGGGCGGATGCGAGACTCGCGCTAAGCTTTTGGCCGTGGTCGCTGCTGGCGCAGCCCGAGCCGCTGCCGGAGACGATACTGGCGGCGGCGGGCGAAGCAATCGTCGACAATGCGCTTTCCGGCTGGGGATCCGCAGCCGACGCGTTCCCGCCCGGCGTGCGGCAAGCTTATGTCGATGCCCTGCGCGATCCGGCGCATATCCACGCCATCTGCGAAGAGTATCGCGCGGCGGCTTCGCTCGACCGTGTGCACGACCATGCGGACCGGGAGGCCGGCCGGCGTATATCCTGCCCCGTGCTGGCGCTGTGGAGCGAGCATGGGGCGCTGGCCGAATGGTATCGGGACGAAGACGGACCGCTGGGCATATGGCGGAACTGGGCCGACGATGCCAGCGGCGGAGCGATGCCCGGCGGCCACTTCTTTCCGGAGGAGTCGCCGATCGAAACGGCGGCCACGCTCGACGCCTTCTTCTCTGGAAGATGACGCCTTCTTCTCCGGAAGATGAGAGGCTCTTTCCCGGAGATGGCGCCGGCCGGCCAAGCGGCCGGCCGGCCTGGCTCACATCAGCATCAGGTAGAGCAACGGCAGGGCCGCCAGGCCGATTGCCATTGCAATGAGCGCGGCATGGCCGAGGCGTTCCGCGCGCCTGGCAATGTCGGCGACCTCGTTCTCGTCGTTGATGACATCGAGGAACGAAAGATCGGCACGGGTGGTACGCTGGTTGTCGTTGGCAGGCAGGCTTTCGGCATCCTGCCGAGCGGGCTTTGCAGAGATATAGGTCAAAACGTCGTCTCGCTCCGAAGCCGACTGCGCGGCCTTCTTGTTTATGGATATTGGTGTCCGCCGGAATTGCGCGGGGGGCGACCGGCGGACACCATGATGGCCGGCGATGGAGGGGGCTTTTTCGTCGGCCGCTCACCAATTCGCAAAAAGAGATTTGGTTGCACAGGCCGGCCCAATGCGCGGGCCGGATCGGACTTCAGTCTGACCGAGTCACGAAATGTTTCGGCCGGAACATCGGTTGCCGGTGCCTGTTCTCCTTATTCAAGGATGTTGGACGCGTCCTTGAATTCACCCTCAAGAAAAATCCGAAACAACGGAGAATTCGACATGCCCAATCAAGGCGGAACCCACGAACAGCACGTCAAGGCCGGCCAGCAGAGCCACAAGAACCGCGAAGACCAGCATCGCGGCAGCGGGCAGCAGCAGGCCGAGGACCGCAACATGGGTCAGCGCAGCGCCGGCCAGCATCGAGGTGGCAGCGGCAACTTCGCCGAAGACCGCCAGCGCGCCTCCGAGGCCGGCCGCAAGGGCGGTCAGCGCTGAGTTTCAGAATGGCGTTCGCGTTTCGCGGACGCCATTTTCGTGTCCCGCGACTTCCAGCTGTTCCGCGACTTCCAGCCCGGGATGGAACCTCTTCCCCCTCCTCCAGTTCCCTTAAGGGCCGGCGGCCTCAAGCGAAGCCGTCGCCGCAGGGCGTTACATGGAGGCACCAATGTCCTTGCATACACTTCACCCCGAACGCGTCGACGAGACCCGCATGCAGGCCTATTCGATCTTCGGTCCTTTGCTGATTCATTCGCTGGCGCAGAAACTGGCGCTCTGCCAGGGGATACGCGAACTGGACAAGCTCGAACAATCGCTGGTGCGGCTGATCGAGGAGACCGACGTCGCCGCGCCGCAGGGCGAGGAGATGAAGGAATTCGCTGTCGAGCTCATCGTGTCGACGCTGCGCAATGTGCGCGGGCATCCCGACGCCAAGCAAGATCTGGAAGAGATCGACGGACGCCGCGCCGAAGGCCGTTCGGAAGATCCGGACACGCTGGAAGAGCAGTTGCAGTCCGGCCTTGAGGACTCCTTTCCGGCAAGCGATCCGCCGGCCGTGGTCTCGACCGCGATCACCGGCGGCTCGAAGGACATCGTCGGCACCGACGAGGTGCTGCGCCGCAAGAAGCAAGCACGCCGCAGGCAGTCCCAGACGGCGACCTGATAAGGCGGAAATCGAAGGAGGCCTGAGATGACCCAGGCGAACGACAATATACCGAACCGGCCGGGCGCCGCCGATGCGCCCTCGACCGGCAATTTGCCGACCAAGGGCGGCGACGATCCCGATGTGCGCTTCCTGGCGGAGCACACCGATCTTTCGCCGAAGCAGGCTCGGGAGTTGATCCGCGAGCACGGGCACGACCGCGACAAACTGCTCGAGATCGCACGGACCATGAAGGCGGAGGGCTGACCCTTCTACGAAAGCGAGGCAGACCATGAGCAACGAACCACATCCGGGACGGCCCGGAACGACCGAGCAATGGCCGCGCTGGGAGGGCCCGAAGGGCAACCGCCCACCGGGCTATCTGAGGCCGAAGGACGATCCCGACAAGAACCGCGACGCGGCCGGCGAGAACAACAAGGATCCAGAACGGTCCGACCTCGGCGATGTCGCTAAGAAGAAAGGTTCCTGAGGCCGATTTCACTCAGCGCAACAAGGAGCAAGCAAATGCCACGTGGCGACAAATCGAAATACTCCGACAAGCAGGAACGCAAGGCCGACCATATCGCCGAAGGCTATGAAAAGCGCGGCGTGTCCGAAAAGGAAGCCGAGCGGCGCGCCTGGGCGACCGTCAACAAGGACGACGCCGGCGGCAAGAAGGAAGGCGGTTCCGGCCGCGGCAAGCACACCGGCAATCCGGCCGCGCACAAGGGCGGCAGGACGGGCGGCAAGGCCTCCGGCGAGCGCTCCGCGGCGGACAGATCGGCTTCGGCGAAAAAGGCGGCGGCGACGCGCAAACGGAATGAGAGCCACGCGCATCATTGAGGACTTCCCCTTCTCCCCTTGTGGGTCCCACAAGGGGAGAATGCCCCTACAGTGGCATCTCCGAGGTCTGCTTGATCGTCTGGCTGGGCACATCCGTCTTGACGTTCTGCACGCCCTTGATGCGGCTCAGATGCTCCGACTGGAAGCGGCGGTAGTCGTCGATGCCGGCGGCGACGATCCGCACCATGGCGTCGCAGTCGCCCAGCATCAGATAGCACTCCATCACTTCCGGGAACTTCGCCACCTCGGCGGCGAAATGCTCGATCGTGTCCTCGTCCTGCTGCTTCAGCCAGATGCGGGTGAAGAAGGTCTGGCCGCGGCCGATCTTGGCCGGGTTGAGCACCGCGACATAGCGGTCGATGACGCCCGTCTCCTCCAAAAGCTTGACGCGGCGCAGGCAAGGCGACGGCGAGAGGCCGACTTCCCTGGCGAGATCGTTGTTGGCCATGCGCCCGTCGCGCTGCAAGGCGCGCAGGATGCGCCTGTCGATCTCATCCAGCTTCATGGTGTCAGATTCCAACCTTCGGCCAAAATACGCCATCTGCTGCCAAATATTTGCAGAAACGGCGTATCTTCGCAACCCAATTGCCGGGCGTTTCGGCTATGGTCCGGCAACCGATAACCGACAACCGAGCGGGAGAACGGCGGCCGCAAGGCCAGCCGCAGGCAAAGCCATGAGCATTTCCGAGATCGCCCTCGCCGAGGGCCAAAGCACCGATGGACGCGGTGCCGAGTTCCGGCGCGGGCTCGCCGCCTCGACGCCGGTGCTGCTCGGCATCATCCCCTACGCGCTGGTGCTTGGCGCGCAGGCCTCGCAGAAAAGCCTCGGCGTCGTCGAGGTGCCGCTGATGACCGGGCTCAACTTCGCCGGCGGCTCGGAATTCGCGGCCATCCAGCTCTGGACCTCGCCGCCGCATATCTTGCTGATCGCCGCCATCACCTTCCTGGTCAACAGCCGGCATTTCCTGATGGGCGCCGCACTTGCGCCGTTCATCAAGCATTTGCCGAAGCGACAGGTTCTTCCGGCGCTGTTCCTGATGTGCGACGAGAGCTGGGCCGTGGGCCTGGCCGATGCACAGCGCCGCGCCGCCGCCGGCCTGCGGCCGGCCTTCAGCCTGCCTTTCTATCTGGGCGCCGGCCTGCCGTTCTACCTCGCCTGGGTGGCGTTCACGACTTGCGGCGCGGCACTCGGGCCGGTGCTTGGCGACGTCGAAACATACGGCTTTGCAATGGCCTTCCCGGCCGTCTTCCTGGTGCTGCTTCGCGGCATGTGGAAGGGCGTTGCCGCGGCGCGGCCCTGGCTGGTCAGCCTGGTGGTGGCGGCGCTCGTCTATCTTGTCGTCCCCGGCGCCTGGTATGTGGCGGCCGGCGCGCTGTTCGGCCTGGTGGCCGCGTGGTTCCTGGCAGGTGAGAGATGATCGATCCGATGACCGTGCTCGCCATCCTGGCGATGGCCGGCGTGACGTACCTCACCCGCATCGGCGGCTATGTGGTGCTGAGGAACCGCACGCTCGGCCCGCGCGCCACGGCGGTGATGGCGGCCGCGCCCGGCTGCGTGCTGATCTCGGTGATCGCGCCGGACTTCGTCTCGAGGAACCCGGCCGATCTCGCCGCGCTTGCAATCACGGTGCTGGCGGCGACACGGCTGTCGATGCTGCCGACGGTGGTGATCGGGGTGGCTTCGGCTGGAGCGTTGCGGTGGCTGATGGGTGGCTGATCTCTCCCCCGACGGAGGAGACACTTAACCAGCCCGCATCCCCCGCGCGCCGCCGGTCGCCCTTGCCACGATCGCTTCCAGCGGCTCGGGCCGGTGCAGGAAATAGCCCTGGCCATAGGCGACGCCCATGCCCATGAGAATCTCCAGCGCGTTTTTCTCCTCGATCTTTTCCGCCACCACCGCGGCGCCCATCGAGCGGGCGATGCCGGTGATCGCCGAAACGATCTCGCGGTCGAAGCGGCTTTCGGCGATATGCTCGACGAAGGAACCATCGATCTTGATGGCGTCGATGGGAAAGCGCCTGAGATATTCGAACGAGCTCATGCCGGCGCCGAAATCATCGAGGCTGACGCGGCAATGGCGGAGCCTCGCCTTGCGCACGAACTCCGCCGCGGCATCGAAATTGGTGACGGCGGCGGTCTCGGTGATCTCGAAGCCGATGGCCGACGCCGGCGCGCCACTGTCGGCGATGGCCTCGTCGACGAAATCCCAGAGCTGCGGATCGGAAAGCGTCTGCGCCGACAGGTTGAAGTCGAGCGAGATGGCGCCTGCGCGCATCGCCTCGCCGTGGCGCGTCAGCGCGGCGCGGATGATCCAGCGGTCGAGCCGGGCGGCAAGGCCGAAGCGTTCGGCGACCGGCATGAAATCGCCGGGCGGGATCATCTTGCCGTTGCGGGCCTCGAGCCTGGCCAGCACCTCGACGTGGCGGCTGTCTTCCCATGGCTGGCCGAGCTGGTGGATCTCCTGGCCGAACAGCTTCAGCCGGCCGTCCTCCATCGCATCGACCAGGTCGGCGGCCAGCCGCGCGGCGTTGAGGCCGCCGGCGCCCGACGTCGTTTCCGGCGAAAACACCGCGAAGCGGTCCCGACCGCCGGCCTTGGCGGCGTAGCAGGCATCGTCGGCGCAAGCGAGCGCGTCGGCCACCGTCATGTTGCGGTCGCGCACGAAGGCGATGCCGATGCTGGCGGCAAGCCTGCGCGAGGTGATGGCAGAGCCAAGATCGGCGTTGCGCACCGCGGCGAGCACCGCGCGGGCAAGGTGCTCGGCACAGGCGTCATTGCAGTTCGGCACCAGCAGCGCGAATTCGTCGCCGCCGAGGCGGGCCGCCTGCGCCGACGCGGGCAGGCTGGCGAGGATGCCAGCCGCGACGCTCTTCAGCGCCAGGTCTCCGGCGGCATGACCGGCATAGTCGTTGAGCGCCTTGAAGTAGTCGAGGTCGACATAGAACACGGCAAGCGGCAGCCGCCCGGCCATGGCGATGTTCTCGGCAAGCAGCCGGTCGAAGGCCGAACGGTTGAGCAGCCCGGTCAGGGCGTCGTGACGCGCGGCGAAGGCAAGCTCCTCGGCGCGCCTCTTCTCCTCGGTGATGTCGCGCACCGTACCCAAAATCTGACCGGCCGAGCCGACGCCGGCAATGAAACGCACCAGCGACTCGATATGGCGGACTTCGCCGTCACGAAGGACGATCCGGTATTGCGAGGCGACGACGCTGCTAGAGCCGGGCTCGATCTGGTGGGCCCGTTCGGTGGCGTCCTTGTCGTCGGGATGAAGATAGGTGTGCCACAGGTCGGCCGTCACCTCATCGATATCGGCAACGAGGCCGAATATCTCGCGCGTGCGCGCGTCCCAATAGCTTTTCCTGGTGCCGATATCGTGGTGCCAGATGCCGGTGCCGCTGGCGGCAAGCGCGAGACGGAAGCGGACATTGACCTGCTCGAGCGCCGCCTCGGCCTCTTTCTGCCGGGTGATGTCGGTCTGCACGCCCATCAGCCTGAGCGGCTTGCCGTCGGCGTCGCGCTCGACAATGCCGCCGCGGTCGAGCACCCAGACCCAATGGCCATCCTTATGGCGCAGGCGCAGCTCGGTTTCGATGGAATCGACGATGCCCGCAATGTGCCGGTCGCCGCTCTCCTGCGCGCGCTGGCGGTCGTCGGGATGGGTGAGCTTCAGCCAGAGATCGGGCGTGTTGGCGAGTTCGTCCGCCTCATAGCCCAGCATCTTCGACCAGGTCGGCGAATAATAGCAATCGCCGGTCGACAGATTCCAGTCCCACAAGCCGAGATGAGCCCGGTCGAGCGCCTGCGCCCAGAACTTGCCGTTGCGTTTGTCGTCGTCCGCCATTCTTTGTTCTTGCCGTCCCGTCGCAGCAATACTGCATGAAAGCAGAGAAGAAAGAGTTACCGGGGGCGGTTCAGCCAATCTCCCCCCTTGTGGGGGAGATGGCCGGCAGGCCAGAGGGGGGCGTGAAGGATCGCGGCGTTGCAGGAGTTTCGATCAAGGCTGCTGGCAAAGCTGTTCGCCTGCGACAGCCTGAAACGCTGGCGGGACAGCGCCCCCTCTGCCCTGCCGGGCATCTCCCCACAAGGGGGGAGATTGCTAACCGTCCAGCCGTCTCCTCACCACCGCCGCATGGAAACGCGCGCCGTGCAGCAGGCCCTCGTCGTTGAAATCATAGGTCGGGTTGTGCAGCGGCACGGTGCCGCCATTGCCCACGAAGACGAAGCAACCGGGGACATGGTCGAGGAAGCGGGCGAAATCCTCCGAGGCGGTCATCGGCTCAGCCGCGACGCGGACAGCGTCGTCGGCCAGCACCGTACGGGCCGCCGCAAGTGCCTCGTCCACCAGCGCCGCGTCGTTGATCAAAGGCACGAACTCGCGGGTGTAAGCGACTTCAGCCGCGACGTTATAGGCCTGGGCCGTGCCCTCGGCGATGCGGCGCATCTCCTTTTCGATCGCGGCGCTCACCTCGGGCCGGAAACTGCGGCAATCGCCCAGGATGCGCGCCAGCCCCGGCAGCGCGTTGCGGGTCCCGTCGGTGATAAGCTCGGTCACCGAGACGACGCCGATATCGGCCGGGCTCAGGCGGCGCGAGACGATGGTCTGCAGGTTGACGACCAGCGCGCAGGCGGCGACCAGCGCCTCCTGACCGGCATGCGGCCGCGCCGCGTGACCGCCGAGGCCTTTGAGCACGATCTCGAAATTGTCCTCGGCCGACATGACCGGGCCGCTGCGGGTCTCGAAATGGCCGATGGGCAGGCCAGGCATGTTGTGCAGCCCGAATATCTCCTCGAAAGGGAAGCGCTCGAGCAGGCCGTCGTCCAGCATGGCCAGCGCGCCCCTGCCCCATTCCTCGGCCGGCTGAAAGATGAAGCGCACCGTGCCGTCGAAGCCGCCTTCGCGGGCAAGCAGCTTTGCCGCGCCGAGCAGCATCGAGGTATGACCGTCATGGCCGCAGGCATGCATGGTGCCGGGTGTTTGCGAGCGCCAGGCTTGCGTGCCCTGTTCGGCGATGCGCAGCGCATCCATGTCGGCGCGCAGCGCGATGGCGCGATTGCCGCTGCCGCGGGTCAGCGTGCCGACGACGCCGGTGCCGCCGACGCCTTCGGCCACCTCAAGTCCGAAGTCGCGCAGCTTTTGCGCGACGAACGCCGCTGTGCGTTTTTCCTCGAAGCCGAACTCGGGATGGGCGTGCAGGTCGCGCCGCCACGCCGTCATCTCGCTGTGCAAAGCCTGTTGGTCGAGTTCAGCCATCGTCGCCCCTCAAGCCCCTTTTCTCGACGCAATTCGGGAAGGCTACGGCGAAGTCGCCGAGCCCAACCGCTCGGCACTTTTCCTGGAATTGCTCTTTTCTTGACGCAATTCCGGACGGAAAACCGCTCGGCACTTTTCCTGGAATTGCTTTCACGCAGTCTGCAGGAACACCTCTTCCGGCGCCATCCCGACCAGCTCGGCAAAGCGGCCGTGGTCGGTCGCGCCCTCCGAGTTGATGACGAGCACGCGCGAATGCCTATCGAGGCCGAGCGCCGTGCGCTTATGCCTGTCGCCCGCGGCGCGGACCAGCCCGGCGAGGCCTGCCCCGCCGCTCTCGCCGGAGACGATGGCCGGATCGTTGCCCAGCGGCCGCGCCAGCCGCTTCATCATCGCGACCGCATCCTCCTCTTCCACCGTCATGAAGGCATCGCCGACGCGCGCCAGCACGCGCCAGGCGACCAAGGACGGCTCGGCGCATTCGAGCATCGTCATCACGGTCGGCTCCTGATTTGCGATCGTTGCCGGACGTCCGGCCTCAACCGAAGCGTAGACGCAGGCCGAGCGCCGCGGCTCGACCACCACGGCCTTCGGCCGCCTGGAGCCAAGCATGACAGCCATATGGCCGGCGACCGCCGCGGCGAAGCCGCCGACGCCGGCCTGCAGGAAGACATGCGTGGGCGGCTCTGCCATGCGCCGCAACGTCTCGCGCACGATCACCGTGTAGCCCTGCATGACCAGTCCGGGGACGCGCTCATAGCCCAGCCAGGACGTGTTGGAGACGATCTTCCAGCCGCGCTCGGCGCCGACGCGGGCGACTTCGCGCACCGCATGGTCATAGCCGCCTTCGACCTCGACGATCTCGGCGCCGAAGCGGGCGATGGCCGCGACACGCTCACGGCTTACGCCGGCATGGACGAAGATCACCGATCGCGCGCCGACGAGGCTGGCGCCCTGCGCCACCGAGCGGCCATGGTTGCCGTCGGTGGCGCAGACGAAGATCATGCTCGACGCGATCTCGCGCACCCTGGCGTCGTTTATCTCGCTGATATCGACATCGCGCCCGAGCCACTTGCCGGCCTCCTCCAATACCAGCCGCATAACGGCATAGGCGCCGCCCAGCGCCTTGAAGGAGCCCAGGCCAAGACGCTGGCCCTCATCCTTGACGTGAAGCGCCGCGATGCCGAGCTTCTGGGCCAGCGCCGGCAAGGCATGCAGCGGCGTTTCCGCATCGTTGTCGCGCGCCTTGAGGTAATGCTCTGCCCGCGCGCCGCCGGCCATGCCGAGCGACTCGGCATCAGCGGCAACCAACGGCTGGTTGTATTCTGGACGTTGGTTGAGAAGCAGCATGCTAGTCTTCCTGCTAGGCACTGAATTCTGTTGGCGGGTGCGATTCCGGCGCGATTCCGGCGCCTTGATTGGCTAAGTGATTGATTTCTGTTTCGACCAGATGTCGCCGAATGTTCGCTTCGGAAGGATTCGATACAGCCAACTTGACTATTTTTGGTGGTATTTGGCCTGACGGCGTGCCGCCGAAACGCCGTAGACACCAGCCCCCTATCAGTCGGCCGCCAGCCGGGCGGCGACGCCGAGCAGGATATTGGCGCCGGCAACAAGCTCGCTGGCGGCGGTGAACTCGGCCGGGTTGTGGCTGATGCCGCCCCGGCTCGGCACGAAGATCATCGCCGACGGCGCGATGCGCGCAATCATCTGCGCGTCGTGTCCGGCGCCCGAGGTCATGCGCCGGCACGAAAGGCCGGCGGCCTTGGCGCCATCCTCGATCAGCGAAACGATGCGGGCATCGAAGGTCACCGGCTCGAACCGCGCCAGGCTTTCGGCATGGATGGTGACACCGGTGCTTGCGGCAAGCTGGTCGAGGAAAGCGGCGAGCGCGGTTTCTTCCTCGCGAAGGTGCGTTTCAACCGGGTCGCGCAGGTCGATGGTGAAGGTCGCCCGCGACGGGATGACGTTGATGGCGTTGGGCTCGAAAGCGATGGTGCCGACGGTCGCGACCGTGCGCGTCGACGACGCATTGGCCCGGTCCGCGAGAAAGCCGATCACCCGCGCGGCGGCGACGCCGGCATCGCGGCGCATCGACATGGGCGTGGTGCCGGCATGGTTGGCCTCGCCGTCGATCGTAATGCGCTGCCACGAAATACCCTGCAGGTTCTCGACGGCGCCGATGGCGATGCCTTCGCGCTCGAGCACCGGCCCCTGCTCGACATGCAATTCGACATAGGCATGCGGCATGAGGAAGCCGGGCTCGTGGTTGCCGGCATAGCCGATGCGCTCGAGCTCCTTGCCCAGCACCGTGCCGTCGGTGCCGACCGAGGCCAGCGCTTCCCCGAGGCCGCGGCCGCCGGCAAAGACCAGCGAACCCATCATGTCGGGCGAAAAGCGCACGCCCTCCTCATTGGTGAAGGCGGCAACGACGAGCGGGCGCGCCGGCGCGAAGCCGGCCTCCTTCAGGCTCTCGATCGCTTCGAGGCCGGCAAGCACGCCATAGCAGCCGTCATAGATGCCGGCGTCGATCACCGTGTCGATGTGCGAGCCGAGCATGAGCGGCGCCTGGCTTTCGTTGGCGCCATCCTTCCATATCCCAAAAATGTTGCCGATGCGGTCGACGGCGACCTCAAGCCCTGCCTCTTCCAGCCAGCCGACAAGGCGGTCGCGGCCGAGCCTGTCCATGTCGGAAGCGGCGACGCGGACCAGCCTCCCCTGCGGATCGCGGCCTAAACCGCCGAGCTCATGGATGCGGCCCAGGAGCCGGTCGGCGTTGATCGTCAGATTGCTCATGCCGGCAGCCTTGCGTTTGCGACCTCGTCCGGCGCCATGCCGACCAGCTCGGCATAGCGGCCAGGATCCGTCGCGCCTTCGGAGTTGATGATCAGCACGCGGGAGCTGGAGTCGAGGCCGAGCGCCGCCCGTATCTTCCTGTCGCCGGCAGCGCGGATCAGCCCGGCGAGGCCTGCCCCGCCGCTCTCGCCGGAGACGATCGCCGGATCGTTCGCCTCGGGTCGCGCCAGGCGGTTCATCACCGAGATCGCATCCTCTTCCTCGACCGTCATGAAAGCATCGCCGATCCGCGACAGCACGCGCCAGGCGACCAAAGACGGCTCATAGCATTCGAGCATCGCCATCACCGTGGGCTTGCTGTGCGCGATGGCGACAGGACGCCCGGCCTTCGCGGTGGCGTAGACGCACGCCGCCCGCGCGGGTTCGACCACGATTGTCTTCGGCCGATCCTCGCCAAGCCTGATGGCGAGATGGCCGGCCACCGCCGCGGCGAAGCCGCCGACGCCAGCCTGCAGGAAGACGTGGGTCGGCGGCTCAGGCAAACGCTTCAGCGCTTCGTGCACGATCACGGTGTAGCCCTGCATCACCAGTCCTGGAATGCGCTCATAGCCCGGCCAGGACGTGTCGGAGACGACGGTCCAGCCGCGCTCGGCGGCGACGCGGGCGGCTTCCCTGACCGACTGGTCGTA
Source organism: Mesorhizobium sp. B3-1-7 (assembly GCF_006439385.1). Classification (NCBI taxonomy): domain Bacteria; kingdom Pseudomonadati; phylum Pseudomonadota; class Alphaproteobacteria; order Hyphomicrobiales; family Phyllobacteriaceae; genus Mesorhizobium; species Mesorhizobium sp. B3-1-7. The sequence goes on along the minus strand of NZ_VFTL01000036.1, from coordinate 38,534 downwards.
GTCGCCAGCAACGCGCACCATCTGAGCGCCGAAGAGGGCGATGGCCGCCACGCGTTCGTTGCTGACGCCCGAATGGACGAAGATGACGGAGCGCGCGCCGACAAACCCGGCGCCCTGCGCCACCGAGCGTCCATGATTGCCGTCGGTGGCGCAGGCGAAGGTCATTTGCGCGGCGATCGCCCTCACCTCCGGCTTGTGCAGTTCGTCGACATCGACGGCGCGGCCGAGCCGCCTGCCGGCCTCTTCCAGCACCAGATGCATGACGGCATAGGCGCCGCCGAGCGCCTTGAAGCTGCCGAGGCCGAGGCGCTTGCCCTCATCCTTGAGGTAAAGGGCGCCGATGCCGAGTTCGCCCGCCAGCGCCGGCAAGGCGTGCAGCGGCGTCTCGGCATGGTTGTCGCGCGCGGCAAGAAAGCGTTCGGCCTCCCCGGCGCCGGCGAGCCCAAGCGTCGCGGCGTCTTCCTCGGTCAGCGGCTGGCGATGGTCCGGGTGGCGGTTGAGCAGGAACATGGGTCGGCCTTTCTGCGCCTTTGATATGCTGAAATTTATTGCAAGCGAAGCGAGAAAGGCGCTCTGTTTTGGCGCTTTAAATGCAAGTTTGTTTCGTCTGGAACGCTGACATGTCCATTTCGCCCGAACTCGACGCATTCGACCGCGCCATCCTCGCCATCCTGCAGACGGACAACACCACGCCGCAGCGCGTCATCGGCGAGAAGGTCAACCTCTCGGCGCCGGCCGTGCAGCGGCGCATCAAGCGCATGGAGGAAGCGGGCGTCATCCGCGCCAATGTCGCGCTGGTCGATCCAGCCAAGGTCGGCCACCCGATCACCATCTTCGTCGAGGTCGAGGTGGAGAGCGAGCGCGCCGAGCTGATCGACGCCGCCAAGCGCGGCTTTGCCGAAGTGCCCGGGGTGCAGCAATGCTATTACGTCACCGGCGAGGCCGATTTCATCCTCGTCGTCACCGTGGCGACGATGGCCGACTACGAAGCGCTGACCCGGCGGCTGTTCTTCGCAAACAACAACGTCAAAAGGTTTCGCACGTTCGTGGCGATGGACCGGGTCAAGGTAGGGTTGGAAGTGCCGGTGGAGTGAGGCGTCGAAGCTGCCGATCTCTCCAACAAGGGGGAGATCGGCAGTCATCCTGGCTTTCGCCAATCTCCAGCGTCTACTGGCTCGGCGCCATCGCGTGTTCGCACGACACTTTCGGGTTCATGTCGGCAAAGGTGCCGGTCGGGTTGCCTTTCCAGGCCCAGACATGCAGTTCGTAGAACTCGCCCAGACCGTAGCGGTTGGGCGCGCTGTTGAAATTGAACAGCTGGCCGTCGAGCGACGCGGGCCCTTTCGAGGTGATGTATTCGACCGCCACCAGCTTCAGCGCGCCGTTGGCCATCGGCTCGTACATGACCGCTTCCGGACGGGCGATATCGATCTTGTCGTCCTTCAGATACTGGCCGTTGACGTAGTGGATGCCCATGGCGCCGCCCGTGATGCCGCTGGCGCAAGGAATGGGCGCATAGCCCTCGGCCGTAGCGGCCTTGACGTCGAGAAACCGGCTGTTGGCCGCTCGCACCTTGTCGGCCAGCGGGCTGGCGCCGGACACGGACGCAGCCGCATGCTGATGCGCCTGCGCGAAGGTCGTGATGGCCGTCAGCGCGGCCGCTGCCATGAGAAGCCTGTTCCAAAAGTGTGGTGTCATGTTCATTCCGTTCTTCCTGAAAAAGCACGGCTTGCCGGCCGCCAAAGATGGCGGCACGACAGGCAAGCGCCGTGGCTGTTTGTGCTTGATGATCGCGGGGTCGATGCGGCGGCTGCCGATCATCCCTTCGGCAGGTACGAGATCGTTCCGGCCAGGTCGGTGTTGTCGATCAGCTGGAACCGGCTGTCGCTGCCACCCTGGCGGGCCGACACGAAGGGGGCGTAGGCCGGATCATTGGTGAAGGCTTGCGCCGCCGCTTCCGATGGGAAGGCCATCAGCGCGATCAGCGTCGTGTCGAGCGGCTTGCCCTCGAGCGTCTTCACATTGCCGCTGCGCGCCAGATATCTGCCGCCGTGCTTGTGAACGAGGTCGTGCACGGTCGCGGCGTAGTCCGGTATCCATTTCGGATCTTTCACCTTGATATCCGCGATAAGGTAAGCGGTCATGGTCAGTCTCCTGGTTGCTGCGCACAGGGGTATCCCGTGCGTCGGCCAAACGGCTCGCACGGCAGGGCTCGCGCCAACCAGTCCGCGATCTGTACCGGGCCGGTACAGTTTCTGTACTCGCCGCTTCATTCATGAAGGTCTAATGTTCCACCCAGCTTCGAGGGAGGACACAGATCATGGCCCAGCACGGATACAAGCAGTTCTGCCCGCTATCGATGGCCGCCGAGGTGCTGTGCACCCGCTGGACGATGGTGCTGATGCGCGAACTGGTGGCGGGTTCGACCCGCTTCAACGACCTGCGCCGCGGCGTGCCGAAAATGTCGCCGACCCTTCTGTCGCAACGGCTGAAGGAGCTGGAGCTGGCGGGGATCGTGGAGCGCCGGGAAGTCCCCGGCGAGAAGGGTATCTTCGACTATCGGTTGACCGAGGCGGGACGCGATTTGCGCCCGGTCGTCGAGGCAATGGGCTTTTGGGGACAGAAATGGGTCGAGTCCAGGCTGTCGTTGAAGAACCTCGATCCGTCCCTGCTGATGTGGGACATGCGGCGTAATCTGAACCCCTCGCCGCTGCCCGAGGGAAGAACCGTGATACAATTTCTGTATCAGGATCTTCCGGCGTCGAAACGCTCGTGGTGGCTGATCGTCGAGAAGCATGGCGAGGTCGATTTGTGCTGGTACGATCCGGGCTTCGAGGTCGACCTCTACGTCTCGACCGATCTCCACACGATGACCGCAATCTGGATGGGCCTGCTGACCGTCGAGACAGCCGGCGTGAAGGTTGTCCTGACCGGCGACAAGGCCATCGGCAGGAAGATGCAAACCTGGCTCGGGCTCAGCCCGTTCGCGGTCGAACCCAAGCGCGCAGCCTGAAGGCAGGCTTTGGCGATCCAGCCACGGTCGGCTGATCGCTCAAAGCCATGAAATCAAAGCTTGTCACGGTTGCCGTCCTCGGCCGCCGGCGCCAGCCACCGTGCATATACCTCGCCGACAATGCCGCGCCGGAAGATGAGCACGCAGATCATAAAGATCAGCCCCGTGGCGATCGTCACCGGAAAGCCCGAGGTGGCCAAGGTGTTTTCGAGACCGACGACAAGGCCGGCGCCCGCCACCGGACCGACCATGGTGCCGATGCCGCCGAGCAGCGTCATCAGGATCACCTCGCCCGACATTTGCCAGGTGACATCGGTGAGGGTCGCGAACTGGAAGACGATCGCCTTGGTCGCGCCGGCGAAGCCGGCAAGGGCCGCCGACATGACGAAGGCGGCGAGCTTGTAGCGGCCGACCGAATAGCCGAGCGAAATGGCGCGGTTCTCGTTTTCTCTTATCGAGCGCAGGATCATGCCGAAGGGCGAATTGACGATGCGCCAGATGGCGAAGACGCCGATGAGGAAGACGGCGAGCACGAAGAAATACATGTTCATGGTGACGTTGAGGTCGACGACGCCGAAGAGGTGGCCGCGAGGCACGCCCTGGATGCCGTCCTCGCCCTCGGTGAAGGGCGCCTGGACGCAGAAGAAATAGAACATCTGCGCCAGCGCAAGCGTGATCATCGAGAAATAGATCCCCTGCCTTCGGATGGCGAGGAAGCCCATGACGAGGCCCATGCCCGCGGCACCCGCGGTGCCGAGCAGGATGGCTGCCTCCGGCGGCCAGCCCCAGGCTTTAACGGCGTAGGCGCAGAAATAGGCCGCGCCGCCGAAGAAGGCGGCATGGCCGAAGGAAAGCAGACCGGTGTAGCCGAGCAAGAGGTTGAAGGCGCAGGCGAAGAGCGCGAAGCACAGCATCTTCATGACGAAGATCGGATAGACGAAGAAGGGCGCGGCGATCAGCGCCACGATGCCCAGCGCTATCAGCCCCCGTTCGAGCCTGAGCGAGGCGGCGGCGCGTTCCTCGTGAAGGGTTGCCTCGCTCATTTCAGGCATCCCTTCCGAACAGGCCGGCCGGGCGCAAGAGCAGCACGATCACCATGATGACGAACACGACCAGGTTCGAGGCTTCCGGGTAAAAAACCTTGGTCAGGCCCTCGGCGAGGCCGAGCATGTAGCCGGTGACGATGGCGCCGAGGATCGAGCCCATGCCGCCGATCACGACGACGGCGAAGACGACGATGATCAGGTCCGAACCCATCAGCGGACTGACCTGGTAGACGGGCGCGGCGAGAATGCCGGCGAGCCCCGCAAGGGCCGCGCCCAGCCCGTAGGTGAGCGTGAGCAGCAGCGGCACGTTGACGCCGAAGGCCTGCACCAGTTGCGGGTTCTCGGTGGCGGCGCGCAGATAGGAGCCAAGCCTCGTCTTTTCGATCAGCAGCCAGGTGCCGATGCAGACGATGAGCGAAGCCACCACCACCCAGCCGCGATAATTGGGCAGGAACATGAAGCCGAGATTGGTTCCGCCGGCGAGCAGCGCCGGCACGGCATAGGGATTGCCCGAGACGCCGTAGTAATAGCGGAACACGCCTTCGATCACCAAGGCGAGGCCGAAGGTGAAGAGCAGGCCGTAAAGCGGGTCGAGGCGGTAGAGCCGCGACAGCGCGAGGCGCTCGACCGCCATGCCGAACAGGCCGACGATAAGCGGCACAAGGACCAGCGCCGGCCAGTAGCCGATGCCCAAATGCACCAGCAGCAGATAGCCGATGAAGGCACCCAGCATATAGAGCGCGCCATGGGCGAAATTGATGATGCGCAGCAGGCCGAAGATAACAGCGAGGCCGAGGCTGAGCATGGCGTAGAAGGAGCCGTTGATCAGGCCGACAAGGAGCTGCCCGAGCAAGGCCTGGATGGGGATGCCGAAGACCGTCAACATGGCGCGATCATACCCCCAGCACTTCGTGCAACTTGTCGGTGTGCGCGGACAGCTGGCCGACGGCAAAACCCTCCACCACCTTGCCGTGGTCCATCAGGTAGAAGCGGTCGGCGATGCGGGCGGCGAAGCGGAAGTTCTGTTCCACCAGCAGGATGGTCATGCCGCGCTTCTTCAGCGTCGCCAGCAGCTCGCCGATGCGCTGGACGATGACCGGCGCCAGGCCTTCGGTCGGCTCGTCGAGCAAAAGCATCTCGACGCCGGTGCGTAGGATGCGCGCAATCGCCAGCATCTGCTGTTCGCCGCCGGACAGTTTTGTCCCTTGGCTGTCGCGGCGTTCCTTGAGGTTGGGGAAGAGCTCGAAGATTTCTTCCACGCTCATGCCGCCCTTGGCCACGACCGGCGGCAGGATCAGGTTCTCGTCGACGGTAAGGGTGGCGAAGATGCCGCGCTCTTCAGGCACGAAGCCGATGCCCTGATGGGCGACGCGGTGAAGCGGCAGGCCGATCAGGTCCTTGCCGTTGAAGGTGACGGAGCCGGTGCGCTTGCGGATCAGGCCCATGATGGCGCGCAACGTCGTCGTCTTGCCGACGCCGTTGCGGCCGAGCAGCGTCACGGTCTCGCCGCGCCTGACATCGAGGTCGACGCCGTGCAGCGCATGGCCTTCGCCATACCAGGCGTGGAGGTCGCGCACGGCAAGCAGCGGCTCACTCATGCTCGGTTCCCATGTAAGCGACGCGCACGCGCTCGTCCTGGCTGACGGTGGCATAGTCGCCGGCCGCCAGCACCTGGCCACGCTGCATGACGGTGATCCAGTCGCAGAGGTCGGCAACCACGGTGAGATTGTGCTCGACCATCAGCACGGCGCGGTCCTTCGCCAACGAGCGGATGATGCCGGAGATCATGCCGACATCCTCAAGTCCCATGCCGGCCATCGGCTCGTCGAGCAGAAGCACTTTCGGGTCGAGCGCCAGCGTGGTCGCGATCTCCAGCACGCGCTTGCGGCCGTAGGAAAGATCGCCGGCGAGCCGATACGCCGCGTCGTCAAGACCTACGATGGCGAGCAGCTCGCTCGCCCTTGGCGTGAGCTGATCCAGTGCGGCGACCGGGCGCCAGAACTGGTAGCCGAGCCCGCCTGGACGCTGCAGCGCCACGCGCACATTGTCGAGCACGGAGAGATGCGGAAAGATCGCCGATATCTGGAAGGAACGGACGAGGCCCATACGCGCCACTTTAGCCGGCGGCGCGCGGGTGATGTCGGTGCCGAGCAATTCGATCCTGCCGCTGGTCGGCTGCAGGAATTTGGTCAACAGGTTGAAGATGGTGGTTTTGCCGGCGCCGTTCGGGCCGATCAGCGCATGGATTTTTGCGTGATGGACGTCGAGGTCGACATCCTTCACCGCGACGAAGCCGGCGAAGTCGCGCCTGAGGCCGCGGGCGGAAAGCACCACCCGCGGCGCCTGATCGGTGCTGTCCGGGCGAACAGCGGTGGCGGTGTCGAGCGTCACTTGGTGACGAGCGGGCAGCCGCTGTCTTCGGCCTTCATGAAGGCCTTGTCGCCCGGAATGGTCGCCAGATAGGTGTAGTAGTCCCAGTCCTTCTTCGACTCTTCTGGCTTCTTGACCTGGTAGAGATACATGTCGTGCACCATCGAGCCGTCGGCCTGCACCTTGCCGTTGGCGGTGAAGACGTCGTTGACCGGCATTTCATGCAGTTCCTTGGCCACGGCCTCGGTCTCGTCGGTGCCGGCCTTGTCGATGGCCTTCAGATACTGCGTCACCGCCGAGTAGGTGCCGGCCTGGATCATGTTCGGCATGCGGTTGGTGCGCTTGAAGAAGCGTTGGGCGAATTCGCGGCTCTTGTCGTCGCGGTCCCAGTAAAAGCCTTCGGTCAGCACCACGCCCTGCGCCGCCTGGAGGCCGAGCCCATGCACTTCGGCGAGCGTGAAGAGAAGTGCCGCCAGCCGCTGGCCGCCGGCGACGATGCCGAATTCCGCCGCCTGCTTGATCGAGTTCGAGGTGTCGAGGCCGGCATTGGCAAGCCCGACGATCTTGGCGCCGGAGGACTGCGCCTGGAGCAGGAAGGAGGAATAGTCGGTGGAGCCGAGCGGATAGCGCACCTCGCCCAGCACCTTGCCGCCGCTGGCTTCGACCAGCTTGGCGGTCTGGTCCTTCAGCGAATAGCCGAAGGCGTAGTCGACGGTGATGAAATACCAGCTGTCGCCGCCCTGCTTGACCAACTCGCCGCCGGTGCCGACAGCCTGCGAATGGGTGTCATAGGCCCAGTGAAAACCATAGGGCGAGCACTGCTTGCCGGTGAGGTCGGTGGAGGCTGCGCCGGTGACGATGTCGATCTTCTTCTTTTCCTTGGAAAGCCCCTGGACGGCCAAGGCCACGGAAGACGTCGTGAGCTCCATGATCGCGTCGACCTGCTCGGTGTCGTACCATTGGCGCGCGATGTTGGAGGCGATGTCGGGCTTGTTCTGATGATCGGCGCTGACGATCTCGATCGGCGCGCCCTGCACCTTGCCGCCGAAATCCTCGACCGCCATCTTGGCGGCCTCGACCGACCACTTGCCGCCGAAATCCGCATAGACGCCCGACTGGTCGTTGAGGATGCCGATCTTGACCTTGCCGTCGGAGATTTCGCCGGCCGCGGCCGGCATTGCGGATGCCGCAAGGAGCGCGGCCGAGACGAGATAGGATGCTTTCACTGGTGGTTCCTCCCATATGGCAACCATGGGAAACGCGGCTGCCTCGCGATGGTTCAACAGTTCCTTCGGATTTTGGATTGGAGCCTCGATCCCGCTCTGCCGCTCCTCCTCTCGCGGGTCCTCTTGTTTGCGGGCTGGGCCACGGCGTGCCTTGGGGGCACGGGCGCGAGCCTAGCACCACATGTCGCGGGCCGAGAATGCTATTTTCGTAGCATGGCAGAAGATTGGGATGACCAGTTGCCGGAGACGATCAAGGGGCGGTCGTATGGTGATGAGGCGCCCCGGGACGGTCAAGCGCGAGCGGCGGCTTTTCTGTCCTTTGTGTTGCCCTGATCGGCCAAGTGGTAAGGGACGATCAGGACCTCTGCAGGGATATGCCATTCACGATTGAGCTTGAAAGCCATGTCCATCGTCAGCGCTCGCTTGCGGGCTAGAATCTCAGATGCACGCGACGCTGACCCGAGCAGCTTTATCAGCGCTTGCCTGCTGAGATTGGCCATCTCCATATGAGCAGTGATCGCGTCCACCGGGTCGGTTTCCGCGATAGGGTAGTGTTTTGTCTCGTATGCTTCGATAAGTTCAGCAAGAACATCGAAACGATCGGCGTCAGGCGTGCCGGGAACGGGCTCCTTGTCAAAATAGCGAGTGATCTCCGCAATCGCCCAATCGTAATCGGCTTCGGTCTTAATGGGTCGGATGTTGTCCATCACACCTTCTCCGCGTCTATCTTGTCGTACTCGGCGTGAGTGCCGACGAATTTGATGAACACTCTCTTGAACGTGTAGCTTACATGCACAATCAGCCGGTACTTATTGCCCGCAATGTCGAACACCGGACGGTTATCAGCTACGAAATCGACATTTGCGCCGAACTGTTCCTTGACGTCAGCCGGTCCCTTCCAGTCGACCTTGCTCGATGCATTGAACCAGGCCGTCAGCGGCATCCTGGATTGCGGATGCTTCGTCCAGAAGGTGACGAGCGTTTTCCTGCTGACGATTTGCATGCACCCATATAGCCATTTCCCAAACTGGGAACAAAGGGTACTTACCCAAATTGGGAAATATCCATCTCATCGACGCGCTCACCACGGCAGCGGCTTGCCGTCGCGAAAAAAGCCGCCGGTCGGGCCGTCGTCGGGCAAGGTCGCGGCCCAGACGATCCCGGCCGCTCCCTGCGCCACCGGGCGTCCGCCGGGACCGCCCATGTCGGTCGCGACCCAGCCGGGGCAGATCGAGTTGACCAGCACGCCCGCGCCGCGCAGCTCCGCGGCCAGGATGCGGGTCAGCGCGTTGAGCGTCGCCTTGCTGGTCGAATAGGCCGGGGCGCCGGCGCCCATCGAAGCGAGCGAGCCGCCTTCCGACGAGACGTTGACCAGCCGGCCATGGCCGGAGGCACCGAGCAGCGGCGCGAAGGCGGCAGCGACGCGCCAGGCGCCGAAGACATTGGTCTCGAAGGCCTCGCGGATCACCGTCCAGTCGGGCTTGAGCGCGCGCGCCGAAGGGTCGTAATGGATGGCGGCATTGTTGACCAAAACGTCGAGCCGGCCGAAGCGGCGCTCGACCTCGGCCGCGGCGCGGGCTGCGGCCTCGGACGCGGCGACATCCAGCGCGATGGCTTCGACCTTGCCGCCAAGCCGCTTCGCCGCCGCCTCGCCCTTGGCAAGATCGCGCGCGCCGATCAGCACGGTGAAGCCGAGTTCGGCGAGTTGGCGCGCCGTTTCCAGGCCGATGCCCCGATTGCCGCCGGTGACGAGCGCCACCTTGCCGGAATGATCTGTGTGGCCGGTCATTGCTTCTCCTCCTTCGGTTGTGCGTGTCGACAGCAAGATCGCATCGATCGCACCGATTGATTAGAGTGAAGAGTTCGCAATCATTATGCGATTCAGTTCATGAGTGACGGGCAATTCCGAACCCCCGCAATATTCACCACTGCCGAGGAACGCTATCGCATCTGAAAGCGCAGCCTCGCGGATCGCTACGCGAGGGCGAGGACGCGCCGGACACAATCCAGAAACAAGATTCAACAGTCGGGAAAAACTCGCGAAAAGAGCGCCTGTCATAAGCGGCACCGGAGCAGCCGATGATTTGCGGCGCGCGACACAGGACATTGTTCTTAACCAAGGAATGCCGATTATGAAAAAGACCGTTCTTTCCGCACTCGGCCTTGCCGTCGCGCTCGCTTTCGCGGTGCCGGCGCTGGGCACCACCGAAGCCAACGCCGCCGCGACGACCACCGCGACCACGACGACGACTGCTCCGGCCGCGACCACCGAGACGGCCAAGCCCGCCGCCAAGGCCGAGCACAAGAAGCATCATCGCAAGCATCACCGTCATCATGCCCGCAAGCATCATCACGTGAAGAAGCACTCGAAGCATCACGCCAAGAAGCATCACGTGCGCAAGCACCATGTGAAGAAGCATGTTGCGAAGAAGGCCGCATAAGGCCTGACGCGGTTCGAACTTCATGACCGGATGATCCCGGACCGCTTGCAAAGGGTTCAGGATCATCGCTTCCCGAAAACGCCGCCCTCCTTCCGGGCGGCGTTTTTGTTTGCGTCTACGGCTTCTTCTTCTGCGGGTGGATCGTCTCGCCGCGCTTCAGCATCGCCACCAGATCGGCGATCTTCTTCTTGCGGCCCGCCTCGGTCTTCATGTTGTGGGTGCGAAAAGCGAGCGCGAACCGGTTCTGCGCCGAAAGCTTCTCCAGCATTGCCCTTGCCTTCGGCTCGGCATCGATCGCGGCCTGCAGGTCGGGCGGGATGGTCATCTCCTTCGATCCGCCATAGGCGCGGTCCCAGCGGCCGTCGGCCTTGGCCGCCTCGACCTGCTTGAGGCCATGCTCGGTCATGCGGCCCTGCTCGATCAGGCGGGCGACGTTGTCGATGTTGATCTTGCTCCAGATGCTCTTCCTGCCGCGCGGCGTGTAGCGCTGCAGGAAACTCTTCTCGTCGAGCGACTTGCGCACCGCGTCGATCCAGCCGAAGCAAAGCACGACGTCGATCGCCTCCTTCGGCGTGATCGACGCCAGCCCCGACCCGACCTTGTGGACCTTGATCCAGACCTCGCTTTCGCTGGCGTGGTTGTCGGCTAGCCAGGCATGGAAGCTGTCGGCATCGGGGAACTCGCGCACCTTATCCGGGTCGACCTTTATCGGGGCCATCGTCACCTCGTCTTTCGTCGCCACCAGTGTGGATGATTCCGCAGCGGTTGTAGCGACGGCTGGTGCCAGTTCCTGTCAGCAGGCGCTAAATGGCTTGATCCGAGGGGCTCCTCATTTGCGAATTGAAGCGACGACCGCCGGGTCGAAGGCTACAGGATTTTCGCCAGAAAGCTCTTTGTACGGTTCCTCTGCGGATCCGAGAAAAGCGCTTTCGGCGCTCCCTCCTCGACGATCATGCCGTCATCCATGAAGATCACACGGTGCCCAACCTCCCGGGCAAAACCCATCTCATGGGTGACCACGACCATCGTCATGCCCTCAACGGCGAGGGTCTTCATGACCTGAAGCACCTCGCCCACCATTTCGGGATCGAGCGCGGAGGTCGGCTCGTCGAAGAGCATGACGTTCGGTCCCATCGCCAGCGAGCGCGCGATTGCCACGCGCTGCTGCTGGCCGCCGGACAGTTCGTCCGGATAATTCGCTTCCTTGCCGACGAGACCGACCTTGGCCAGCAATTCGCGCGCGACCCTGTTGGCCTCCTCGGTCGGAATCTTCTTGACCTTGCGCGGCCCGATCGTGACATTCTCGAGAATGGTCAGGTGCTTGAACAGGTTGAACTGCTGAAACACCATGCCGACATGCTGACGTAGTTGGTGGATGTTTGTCTTCGGGTCGGTCAACATCATGCCGGCGATTTCGATCTCGCCGCTGGTTGCCGCCTCCAAGCCGTTCAGGCAGCGCAGAAAAGTGCTCTTGCCGCTTCCCGAGGGGCCGATGACGACGACGACCTCCTTTTCCTCCACATGAGTGGTTATCCCCTTGAGGATCTCGTTGTGGCCAAAGGACTTGTGAAGGTCCTTAACGTTTATCAACTTGAAGCCTCCTCTCCAGGTAGGACGAGAACTTCGACAGCGAGAAGATGAGGACGAAATAGAGGGCGGCAATCAGCCCCCAGATCGCAAAGGACGCAAAGGTCTCGGCAATCACGATCTCGCCCTTGTAGACCAGCTCGGCGATGCCGACCGGCGCCAGCAGCGAGGTGTCCTTGATCGTCTGGGCAGCCTGGTTGACCAGCGGCGGGATCATCCGCTTGAACGCCTGGGGCAGAACGATATAGCGCATCGTCTGAAAGCCGTTCATGGCAATTGACTGCGCCGCCTCCTTCTGGCCGCGGTCGACACCGAGAATGCCCGCGCGGATGATCTCGGTGACATAGGCGCCCTCGTTCAGGCTGAGCGTGAAGGCGGCGGCGAGGATGGGATATGTCAGCTGTCCGAACCACTGGTTGACGGGCAGGATCGCCGGCAATCCAAGCACGATGAAGAAGAGTTGCACCAGCAGCGGCGTGGACCGGAAGATCTCGACATAGCCGGTGGCGATCCAGCGCAGCGGCGCAACAGTCGACAGGCGCATCAGCGCCGCGCACAGGCCGATCACCACCATCAGGATGATGGCGACGATCGAATACTGGATGGTAAGCCGCAGGCCATCGAGAATGACGGGTAGGTTTTGCCAGATGGGGCCCATGAACCGTGCCTTGGATCGCTATTCCCGCCCGCTTCGTCAGAAGACACGCATGGCGCGGCTGGCGCCATGCGTGTCGACTTGCCGGAGGAACGCTGAAGGGATCTGCCGTTTGGATGATCCGAACGGCCTCAGCCCGAAATCGCGACGGAAGCCGGTTTCTGAACCTCGTTGACGACACCACTGGTATCGCCTCCGAAATATTTCTCGAAAAGCTTCTGGTATTCGCCGCTCTGCTTGATCTTGGCGAGGCCGGCATTGATCTTCTCGACAAGCTCCGGCTTTTGCTTGCTGATGGCGATGCCGTAATATTCGCCAGTCAGCAGCGGGCCCACGGTCTCGACGTTGTCGTGGCCGGCCTTGAAGTTGACGTTGACAGGATTGTCGAAGATGACCGCGTCGGCCCCGCCGGTTTCGAGCGCCTGATAGGCTGCATCGATGCTCTGGAACTGCTTCACATAATCCGGCGCGAAGCCATGACCGGTCAGGTAGTCGACCGACGAGGTTGCCTTCTTGGTCGCGACCACGTGGCCCTTGAGATCGTCGAAGCCCTTTATGCCGGAGTCTTTCTTCACCAGCACCGAAAGGCCGGATTTGTAATACGCGTCGCTGAAATCGACGTTCTGCATGCGGCTGGTCTTGATCGTTATTCCGGCAACCGCGGCGTCGATCGAGCCGGCCTGCAGACTCGGGATGATCCCGTTGAACGGCAGTGTTTTCAGGCTGACCGTCATGTCCTCGGCCTTGGCGATCGCCTTGATCATGTCGATGTCGAAGCCCGTGACTTCGCCATTCGTCTCGGTCTCGAATGGCGGGAAGGTCGTGTCGGCACCGACCACGATGTTGGTTGCCGCGCTCTGCGCGGCCGCCATGGGCGTTGCGCCGAATGAAAATACGAGGCCGGAAACCATCGACGTTGCCAGCATGATAAGCGACTTGTTGTTCACAGATATCTCCTTTCGGCGGGCATTCGTCTGCTGAAGGCGTCGACGATCAGGAGTGGTGCGCAATGCATGAACTCGGAGCCCGTACCGTGCATCTGGATCGGGCCGCGCCCAAGTCAAGGTTGCCGCAGTTGCGGTTCCTCAGGAAGAGCCGCGGCCGGCGGATTTCATGCGCGGCCAGGTCTCGCGACCGGTTATGCCAGAGCCTGCGGTAGAAGTGGGGCGAGCGCGTCGACCCCCGCCATCGGAGCTTCCTATGGCACCATCGGATTCTTCCGTTTCCGCTTCGCGCGGCGGCCTGCCAAACCCTGTCCAGGCAAAAGAAAGGCATGGACATGGACAAGCAGAGAATCCTGATCGTCGGCGGCAGCTCGGGCATGGGGCTGGCGCTTGCCAAGCGCTGTCTCGAGGAAGGCGCCGGCGTCATCATCGCCGGGCGCGGGCAGGCGAAGCTGAGCGCGGCGCGGGAAGAACTCGGCCAGCCGGGCACGCTCGAGACAGCCGTGGTCGATATAAGCCGCGAGGACGGGGTCGCAGCGCTTTTCGAGCGCATCGGCAGGCTCGACCATATCGTCAGCACCGCCGCCGCCATCGAAGGCGCCTACCGCCTGTTGCCGGAGATCGAGCTTTCGGCCGCGCAGCGGGTGGTTGAAAGCAAATTTTACGGGCCGCTGCTGCTCGCCAAGCATGGCGCGCCGAAGCTGCCGCCGACCGGTTCGCTCACCTTCGTCTCCGGCATCGCGGCCTATCGGCCGGCGGCTCGCGGCTCGGTGGTCGCAGCCGTCAACGCGGCGCTGGAAGGGCTGGTAAGAGCGCTGGCTTTGGAACTCGCGCCGATCCGCGTCAACGCCGTGTCGCCCGGCTGGGTCGATACGCCGATATGGGAGTTCGTCTCCGGCGACGGGAAGGCGCAGACGCTGGCCGCCATGGCGGAGCGATTACCCGTGGGGCGGGTCGGAAGGCCCGACGACATCGCCGACGCAATCCGCTTCCTGATCGGCAATGGCTTTACGACGGGAGAGACGCTGCATGTCGAGGGCGGGCACCGGCTGGTTTGACCGGGACGAAGCCCTCCCCTAGAGCGGTCAGCAACGCTTTCAACGCCGGCGGCTGGACGCGGCGGCGGCGCCAGATCATCACCACGTCCGCCGAGCGGACCGAGCCGGGCCAGGCGAGCTCGGCCACCTCGCCGCGATCGATCGCGGCGACGACAGCGAGCCGCGGCACAAGGCCAAAGCCGGCGCCGGCCGCCACCAGCCCGGCTATGGCGTCGATGCTGCCGGCTTCGGCGGCCAATCTTGGCTTGCCAAGACCTGCCTCGGCAAACGCCTTGTCGACCATGGCGCGGTAGACGCAGCCGGTTTCGGTGGCGACGAAAGGCTTTTCGGCCAGCGCCGCCAGATCGACATCCGCCCGGTTGTCGCCCGGAGGCGCGATCAGCGCCAGCGGCTCGACCGCAACGGCGCGCCTGGCAAGGCGCGGGTCCGTCTCATGGGCATCGGATCGCTCGAAGCAGAAAGCGACGTCGATCTCGCCGTCGCCCAGCCTGCGCAGCAACTCGCCGCTGCCGGCGATCCGCAGCTTGATATCGATGCCGGGATGGTCGGCGCGGAAACCAGCAAGCCATGGCGCCAGCCTTGCCGCGGCGATCGTCTCCAGCGCGCCGATCGACAGGCTGCCGGCCGCCTCGGCGCTGGTGGCATCGATGGCGGCGCGGGCGTCGTCGGCAAGCGCCAGCAGGTCCTCGGCATAGGGTTTCAGCGCCTCGCCGGCCGGCGTCAGGGTGAGCCCCTGCCGCGAGCGGGTGAAGAGACTGGCGCCAAGCTCGGCCTCCAGCGCCTGGATCTGATCGCTGACGCTCGACTGGGCGAGATGGAGCTCCCGCGCCGCGCGCGTGACGTTGCGGGTGCGCGCGACCGCGAGGAAGGTCTTCAGCAGCCGGGGATGCATCGGCGCTTCAAGCCTACTGCAGCTGCGGCTTCTTCAGGAAGGAATTGCGGTCAGCGGATTTGACGCGCAGCCATGTCTCGCGGCCGTCGCGCACGACGCGTAGCGGAATTTCCGCACCGGCCGGGTTCTGCCAGAGTTTTCTGTAGAAATCGGCCAGACCGTCGACTTCGCCGTCGCGCACGTCGGAGATGATGTCGCCCTGGCGCAGGCCCGCCTGCGCGGCCGGGCCGCCTTCGGCGACGCTCATCACCACCACCATGCCGTTCGACTCGGCCGAGAAGGCGCCGAGCCACGGACGCGGCGCCTTGGCCGCCTGGCCGCGCTTGATCAGATCGTCGAGAATCGGCGTCAGAAGATCGATAGGCACGACCATGTTGATGTCGGCCACCTCGCCGGCGCGGCTCATCTGCAGGCGCAGCGATCCGACGCCGAGCAGCTTGCCGGCGCGGTCGAACAGCGCGGCCCCGCCCCAGGACGGGTGGGCGGGCGCAATGAAGATCGCCTCGTCGATCAGATACTCCCAGTAGCCGGCGAATTCCTGCTTGGTGACGATGTGAGCGTCGACCTGCTGGCCGATGCCGTCGGCGAGCGTAACGGCATCGCCGATATTGGTCTTCCTGGCATTGCCGAACTGCACAGCCGGAAGGTTGAGTGGCGACAGCGCCTGAACAAGGCCGAAGCCGGTTTCCTGGTCATAGGCAAGCGCGTGCGCGGCGACCACGCGGCCGTCCTGGTCGGTCAGCCACACTTCCTCGGCCTCGGTGATGAGATAGCCGATGGTGAGCACCAGGCCATTGTCGCGGATCACCACGCCGCTGCCTTCGCGGCGCGTGCCCAGCGCATTGGCGGTGAAAGCGTCGTCCGGCACCGTGGCGCGCACGGCAACGACGGAGCGCGAAATTTTCTCGATGGTCATCTATCCATCCTGCATTGCGGGTCTTTGCCTATAAGTATGGCCGAAGGAGCGCGGCGCAAGGGCGGATTTCCCCCTTGCCCCCTCGTGGGAGAGGGTTTCGCCGAAGGCGACTGATGAGGGGACTCCAGAGAGCACAGACGCCACCCTCCGCTGGAACACCCCTCACCCGTCTCGGCGCCGCGCGCCGATCCAACTTCTTCACAAGGGGAGAAGGGAAAGGCACTGGCACAAGCGCTAGTTCAACGAAGATTGAACTTTTTTCTTTGACGCGCGCGGAACCGCACCTAAGTCTAACGGCATCCGCGGCGGACTTCCCGCCGCTTACGAAACACAGGGCCGCCAACATGGACGAATACACCCCACCGAAAGTCTGGACCTGGAACAAGCCCAATGGTGGTCAGTTCGCCTCGATCAACCGGCCGATCGCGGGCCCGACGCATGAGAAGAAACTGCCGGTCGGCAAGCACCCGCTGCAGCTCTATTCACTGGCCACGCCCAACGGCCAGAAGGTTACGATCATGCTGGAGGAGTTGCTGGCGCTCGGCCACAAGGGCGCAGAGTATGATGCCTGGCTGATCAAGATCGGCGACGGCGACCAGTTCGGCAGCGGATTCGTCGGGGTCAACCCGAACTCGAAGATCCCGGCGCTGATGGACCGCAGCGAGCCGAAGCCGGTGCGCGTGTTCGAATCCGGCTCGATCCTCACCTATCTCGCCGAAAAATTCGGCGCGTTCCTGCCGACCGAGCGCGCGGCGCGCGCGGAAACCTTCTCGTGGCTGTTCTGGCAGATGGGCTCGGCGCCCTATCTCGGCGGCGGCTTCGGCCATTTCTACGCCTATGCGCCGCACAAGATCGAATATGCGATCGACCGCTTCGCCATGGAGACCAAGCGGCAGATGGACGTGCTCGACCGCCGCCTGGCCGAGAGCGAGTATCTTGCCGGCCCCGACTACACCATCGCCGACATGGCGGTGTGGCCCTGGTATGGCGGGCTGGCCAAGGGCCGCAGCTACAACGACGCCGCGCAGTTCCTCTCGGTGCATGAATACAAGAACGTGCAGCGCTGGGCCGACGCGATCGACGCCAGGCCGGCGGTAAGCCGCGGCCGCATGGTCAACCGCATGTCCGGCGATCCGGCCTTCCAGCTGCGCGAGCGCCATGACGCCAGCGACTTCGAGACGAAGACGCAGGATAAGCTGGAGGCGGCGGAGTAAGGGTTAATCTCCCCTCTCGAGGGGAGATTGGCTACCTCCCGAATGTATACGTCACACTCGCCACGCCGAGCGCGGAGCTCTTGGCGGCGACCGAGACCATGTCCGGTAACGGATTGTCCGGCGTACGCAGCGTCTTTTCGCCCAGCGCATAGAGCGTGAAGACATAGTGATGCTGGCCGCTGCCCGGCGGCGGGCATGGGCCGAAATAGCCGGCGCGGCCGACGCCGCCCTTGCCGAGCACCGCTCCCTTGGGCATGCGCTTGCCGCCCTGCGCGCCGGCGCCTTCTTTCAGACCCTTGGCGCTCGCCGGGATGTTCCAGGCCAGCCAGTGCCAGAAACCCTTGCCGCCATTGGCGTCGGCGTCGAACATGGTCAGCGCGTAACTCTTGGTGCCGGCGGGCGGATCCTTCCAGGCAAGGGCGATCGAGATGCTTTGCCCACCGCAGCCGGGCTTGTCGCCGAGATATTTCGCGTCCCATTTGCCGTCCGAAACCGACGGGCTGGAGATCTCGAAGGCCGCCGCATGGCCGGCGGAGGCGACAAGGACAAGCATGGTGAAGCCGAGACGCAAGGTTGTCATTTGATCCTCCCTGGAAAACGCAGCGTAGCGGAAAAGCGGCCCGAAAAAGGGCGAACTGCCGCGACCGCCTGCCTGGACAACAAAAAAGCCCCGCCGGTGGAGGCCGTCGGGGCTCTTCGTTCGGACCATGGAGGTGGGACCCCAAGGTCGGGTCGATCCAGGGGGTGTTGGATCGGTCGCGACACTAGCCGAGGAATCGGCCCCGCGAACAATCACGGCTGCGCACTACCAATCACGCCTGCGCGAGAATGAGGTGATAGCCGGCTTACGCCCGCAGCAGCCTCGCCAGTCTCGGCACGCCTTCGTTCACCGCGCGGTCGTCGGCAAGGGTGAACGACATGCGCAGCGTGTTGCGGCCGGTACCGTCGGCGTAGAAGGCGTTGCCCGGCACGAAGGCGACGCGCGCCTCCTTGACCGAGCGCGCCAAAAGTTCGGTGGCGTCAGCGCCATCCGGCAGCGTCAGCCAGACGAACATGCCGCCGTCCGGGCGGCTCCAGGAAATACCGTCGGGCATGTTGGTTTCCAGCGCCGAAAGCAGCGCGTCCCGGCGCTTGCGGTAGGCGCCGATCAGCTTGTCCACCTGGGCATCGAAGATGGTCTCGGCGACCCGGTGCATGACGATCTGGTTGATCGAGGGGCTGTGCAGGTCGGACGCCTGCTTCATCAGCACCAGCTTTTCCACGACATGGCGCGGCGCGCAGACCCAGCCGACACGCATGCCGGGCGACATGACTTTCGAGAAGGAGCCGCAGAAGAGCGTACGCGCCTTCTCGATGCCCCCCGAGCGCGCGCAGTCGAGCGCCAGGATCGGCGGCTCGGCCTTGCCGCCGTAACGCAGCGCACGGTAAGGGGCATCCTCGATGACGGCGATATCGAGTTCCCCGGCAAGATCGAGCACCGCCTTGCGCTGCGCGCGATCGAGCGTCTCGCCGGTCGGGTTGGCGAAATCCGGCACCAGATAGGCGAACTTCACCTTGCCGCCATTAGCCGCCGCCGCGGTGCGGTAAGCCTGCGGCGTCATGTTGCCGCCGGCCGGGTTGAGCCGGTCGTAGCGCGGCTCGTAGGCGTTGAAGGCCTGCAGCGCGCCGAGATAGGTCGGCCAGGTGACAAGCGCCGTGTCGCCGGGCGACAGGAACAGCTTGCCGAGATAGTCGAGCCCCTGCTGCGAGCCGGAGGTGATGAAGATGTTGCCCTCGTCGCACGGGACACCGAGCTTGCCCATTTCACCGGCCAGCCATTTGCGCAGCGGCAGGAAACCTTCGCTGACCTGGTACTGCAGCGCGGCCCCCGCCTCCTTGCCGCCCAGCACCGCCTGATAGGCATCGGCGATGGCTTCGGCCGGAAACAGCGACGGGTCGGGAATGCCGCCGGCGAAGGAGATGATGTCCGGCTGGTCGAGCAGCTTCAACAGCTCGCGGATTTCCGAAGCCTTCATGCGCGAGGAGCGCGAGGCCAGAAGGTTCAACAGGGTCAAGGCGCACCTCCCGCAGTGCTTATTTAGGTCAGCTTGGTTGACCTATTATCAGGCCGCGCCTTTCGCGTGAATACACAAAACGACCATGGCGCATCGTCCAGGCGACATTTGGTCCACAAAATTTGTGCGAACGCTAATGGAAAGCCATTGCGCGATCGGCCGGCCGGGCGCACGATCACGACCAAAGAACCGGAAGCCGAGAGAAAATCAATCCGGACCAAGGGGGGACGCGCATGACACTCGAAGTCATCGGGGCCGGTTTCGGCCGCACCGGCACGTGGTCGACTTTCGCCGCGCTGAACCGGCTGGGCTTTCCGAGCTACCATATGCAGGAAGTCATCATCAACAAGGCCAACAAGGGCCACCTCGACTTCTGGCGCAAGGTGGCGAACAGCCCGCCGGGCAGCCAGCACGACTGGAACCGGGTCTTTTCCAACTACCGGGCGACCGTCGACAATCCGGGCTGTTGCGTGTGGCGTGAGCTGATGGCCGCTTATCCCGACGCTAAAGTGCTGCTGACGCTGCATCCGCGCGGAGGCGAAGCCTGGTATGACAGCACAATCGACACGATCTACTTCACCGAGAACGTCTGGCAATTCAAAGTGCTGGAATGGCTCACACCCTTCGGCCGCAAGTTCGGCGATATGTCGCGCAAGCTGATCTGGGGCCGAACGCTGAAGGGCGTGATGAACGACCGCGACAAGGCGGTGGCGCGCTACAATTCCTATATCGACGAGGTGAAGGCAGCGGTGCCGCCGGAGAAGCTTTTGGTGTTCAAGGTCAGCGACGGCTGGGCGCCGCTCTGCGATTTCCTCGGGGTCGCGCTGCCCAACGAGCCCTTCCCCAATCTCAACGACCGCGCCAGCATCAAGAAGATCATCAACGAGATGATCATGGGATCCTATCTGATGCTTGCCGGCGTTGCGGTCCTGATCGCGCTGGCGGTCGGCGGTTTATGGTGGTGGCTGGGATAGCAACCCCTATCCGTCCGCCAGTGCCCGCAGCCGGCCGCGATCAGAACGGCAACCGGATCTCGTCGAGGTGGTTCGACTGTTCCGGCCAGCCAATGTCCTTTTGGACCTCCGCCGGCAGTTCGTTCAGCTGACGCGTCGTGCGGCGGCGCTTGCTGGCCTGCTCGAAGGCGGCCCGGATTCGGTTAAGACTTTTGAACATGGAAACCTCCATAGATCAGCGGCGGAAAACCGGTGCCGCCTCTTCCCGGTGCCGCTTTTGCGATGCGTCTGTAACCGGTGGATTGCGCGCGAACGGTGAAATGCTTCACGAAGCCGGAGCGGCTTGAAACATATGCATGCAAATTAATTTATGGGGTCGGGCATGCACCCTGCGCGCAAGGCGCGAGCGTGCATGGCCTGAAACGTCACGCGCTTGGGCTTATCGCCGAATGTGTTGAGTCATGTCTCACCCCGAGGGAGGGTGCGCTTTACTCCGGCGCCTGCGAATCCGATCCGGCCTGTTGCGCGGTCTGCGCCGAGAGCCGGCCTTTGCGAAGGAGCGATGGTTTTGCGTATTCTTTCTTCATGGCGAAGTCCCCAACCTACACAGAAACGTGCGGCATCGGCGCATAGGCTGTCAAGCAACGGGCCGATTTCCGGTCGGATGATCCCGGGCAATCGCAAAGCCGGTCCAAAATTCGGCCGCTATAGATCATGCTCCTCTCGGGTTATCCACCACCGCAGAGCATCTATGCGACTTTTAGTGATATCCGATTTCGCTGAGGCCCATACCATAGGATACATGGACCCGCCAGATACTAGCGATGCGTGAAGGTCAGCCTCTCGGTCAGCATATCTGGACCAAGCTTTTTGACTCTTTTTCAATGCGCCACCGTCCACGGCGCCGCTTTGTTCGATATCAGCGAGGAGCGAATCCATTTCTGACTGTAGATCGTTCATTTTCATGCCCGCACGCTGATTCATCGCCATTTGTGTGCGAGGAACATGTCCCTCTAGTGTTTCCACAACGACCCAAGAGGCAGCGTCCAAAAACTCATGAGTTACCGCCAAAAAAACTTCGATTTCCGAAAGATCGTAGACTGCGTCGCGAGGCAACTCATGGGTAAGAATATGCCGTACCTCAAACAAGCGGGTTAAATCTTTGATCGTCTTATTATAGTCACCTATAATCGACGGAAGAGGCCACTCTTGTATCTCTTCTGACCACCTTGCATGGGATACCTTTAATCTAGTGACAAAATCTGGAATCACGGTCTCAAAGTTAGAAATAATCTGAGTTGGATTGTTTACTGACACGCTATGACCAACTAGATCTCCTACAGAAATTTTCTTCCCCTGCAAATTGGATAGAAAATCAAAATCAATTTTTGCACCCCCTCTAGTAAATCTTTCGGCCCTATCGAAATATGGCTGTCCATAGTCTACAATTTCCCTTAAAATTTCGCGTACAAATACCTCAATAATAGTCACAAGTCTAATTGGAACAAAATCAGAGAACTCGACTTCTGCCTTTAGTTTTCTGTGCCAACGGTCCCTTAATTGCTCTGCTTCGCTGACAACTTCAAATCCAATTCGAGCAGGCCCACGACGATCTTTCCAATCGATGATCTGATGAATGCCGCTCTTCGCCATTAACCAAGGTCGCCAAAAACAAAAAAATTATAAGCCAAACTTATATCCGCGACTACAAAACACGCAAGCCGTTCCATTCATCGTTGGGTAAAAGAGACAATGCCTTGGCAATCCTTACCTACTCACCTTCCCGCCTCGCACCACTTCCCTGCCCGCCCGATATACGGTGCGCTCCCTCGGCACCGCGACCACCGCTTCCGAGACATGCTCTGCCTTCAGCGCAACGAAATCCGCCCTGGTGCCGACGGCGATGCCGTAGCCCTCGAGCCCGAGCGCCTTGGCGCCGGCACAACTCACCATGTCGTAAGCGGCTTCCAGTTCCCAGTCCTCGTAGAAGCCGGAGCGGTAGCCGATCATGTTGGCGCGGTTGAGCATGTCGCCATCGCCATAGGGCCACCAGGAATCGCGGATGTTGTCGGAGCCGGCGAAGACCGTGATGCCCGCCTTGCGCAGCGCCGCCACCGGCGGGAAAGGATGATCGCCGGGCGCGTTGGTCATGATGGCGACGCCGGCGGCGGCGATCCGCTCGCCGGCTCCGGCCAACGCATCGGCGGAGATGTCGCCCAGCCCGTAAGCGTGGCTGACGGCGACTTTTCCCTGCATGCCCAGTGCCGCGGTCCGGGCGACTATTTCCTCGATCTCGAACAGGCCAAGCGTGCCGCGGTCATGCAGGTGGATGTCGACGCCGGCGCCGTGCTTTTCGGCAAGGCCGAAGACGACATCGAGATGGCCTTTCACATCACGGTCGAAGCTTGCCGGGTCGAGCCCGCCGATCAGGTCGCAGCCGAGCTTGAGCGCCTCGTCGAGCAGCTCCGCGGTGCCTGGCGAGGACAGAATGCCGCTCTGCGGGAAGGCGACGAGCTGGATGTCGATCAGGTCGCGGTATTTCTCCCGCACGCCAAGGATCGTCTCGACATGCTTCAGCCCGACCGCGGCGTCGACCATGACATGGCTGCGCATGGTAAGGCTGCCATTGCCGACGCAGAGCTCGAGCTGGCTTTTCGCGCGCTCTTCCATCGGCGCGGCCTGCTCGAGATTGCGCATCTGGAAGGCGACCCGCTCGCGCACGTCAAAACCATTGGTGCAGGGAATGTGCGGGCGCCAGGCATCGCCATAGAAGGAGGTGTCGAGATGGATATGACCCTCGACGAAAGCCGGCAGCACGAGTTGGCCGGCGAGATCGATGGCGCCAGCCGGCGGCGTTGTCGCATTGGCTGCAGGCACAATGACGCTGAAACGGCCGCCGGCGACGGCGAGGTCAGCAACCGTGCCGTCGGCAAGCTTGGCGTTGAGAAAATGAGTCTGGTCCACGATGCAATCCATTGAAAAGGAAGCCTCAGTCGTCGCCGGTCGGGCGGACCAGGTCAATGCGGATCGAGGGAGAAAGTGTTTCGCCTTCGCCTTCTCCCCCTTGCGGGCCCCTTGTGGGAGAAAGCGGATCGGCGCGCAGCGCCGAGACGGTTGCTGGAAGGAATGAGGCGCCGGTGAGGGCCGCACGGCCACGGCTGAGCAAGCGATATCGCCAAGCTGGAACACTCCTCATCCGTCCGAGCTTCGCTCGGCCACCTTCTCCCAAAAAGGGGAGAAGGGAAGAGCCGCCATATACCGTTTTCGCGGAAGTTTCAGCGGGCGGCAAATGTGCCATGGTGCAGTCTGCGGTATGAGGCCGCCGTGGTCGACGCGGACGCCCAAGCACATCCCCAACAATGCGCCCCCAACGGCCGCGTCGACCATGAACGGAAATGGCAACGGCGACCTCGCCGCTTTTTTGACCGGCCCCGCTTTTGGTCAGCCTTGCGTGCCGGCGTATTCGGCGACCAGCGGCTCATATTCCTCGAAGGACGGCAGCGCTTGGTAGCTGTGCGCGGCCGATGTCGTCGCCCAGGGCAATTTCTCACTGGTCCAGGTCTCGATGAAGGGCGCGAACCAGGCATGCTCGTCGAGCATGGTCGGGCGCAGGTTGACGAACCAGTCGATCCCTTCCGGTCGGGTGAACATCCAGGTCATGCAATAGCCGCAGAAATAGTGTTTCGATGCGCCATGCAGGCCGCCGACCACCGGCTCGCCCTTGGTCACCTCGAAACCTTCCGAGGGGATCGCCGCGCTCAGCGAATAGGCGCTGGACGACATCGACTGGCAGCCGGTGCAATGGCAGGCCATGGTGAGCAGCGGCTTTGCCGAAATCTTCAGGCGCACGCGGCCGCAGCGGCAGCCGCCTTCGGCGGGAAGATCGAGGGTGGGCAAGATAGGCTCCTTGGGTTGGGTTATTCCTTTTCCCCTTGCGGGAGAAGGTGTCGCCGAAGGCCACGGATAGGGGTGCTCCACAAGGGGAGAAGGAAGAAAGCGCTCAACTCCCAACCAGCTCCGCCGTGGTCGTCATCCGCGCGCCCTGCCCCTCGAAGGCCTCGTTGTGGCGAGCGATGATATCGGGCGCCTTCTCCTTCAGTGAATCCAGCGTCGAATGCGCGTCGGAGACCACGGTGACCCCAAGCCCCTCGGCGAAGGCTCCCTTCACGGTAGCGGCGACGCAGAAATCGGTCTGGGCGCCAAGAAGCACGACGTCGTCAGCACCCTGCCCCGCCACCCATTCGGCGAGGTCTGGGTTGGAGAAGGCGTTGCCGACGCTTTTGCCGAAGGTCGGTTCGTCGGCGGCCTGGCCGAGCAGCGGCCATACCGGCCAGCCGGAAGCGCCCGGCGCCAGCGGGTCGCCCTCCGGCCCGTCATGGCGGATGAACGCCACCTTGCGGCCGGAACGCCGCGCCCAGTCGATCAGCCTGCGGGCGCGCTCGGCGATCGTGTCGGCGTCGTGGATCGGCGGCTCGAAACGGCCGTCGAACATGTTGGTCTGCAGATCGATGACGATCAGCGGCGCAGCGGCGGAGGGGGCGGTCTCTGGCATGGCGGCGAAGATAGCGTGGGTGGGGGATGGGTCAAGAACAAGACAGGGCCGAAACGCACCATCCACGGCCGGGGCCGTCGAGGCCGGTGGCGCATGGCTGCCGTTGGTGCTGATAGGGCAAGCGCGGTGCTGCTCGATATCGGCGTCGTCGGCGAGCAGACGCTGGGCCGCCGTGCCGTCAATCTTTTGCAGCCGAAGGCACGTGGCCGCATCAACGGGCTGTTCGTCGGCATCTTCTTCATCGGCGGCGCGATCGGCTCGCTGCTGGCCGGCATTGCCTGGGCCTGGGGCGGCTGGAACGCGGTGTGCGCGGCCGGCGCGGTGTTCGGTGTGATGGCGCTAGTGGTGGACTGGCTGGAGTAGCGCCGCATCCTTCTCCCCCACAAGAGGGGAGATAACGCGCCTCGTCGGTCTGTGCCGCCAATCGTCCTGCTATCCGCCTAGGCATTCCTCGGGTCGGCCACGCATTGCGGAATCGCGCGGGTGGCGGCGATCAGCTTGCCGCGCATTTCCGAAGGCCGGCGCAAATTCTGCCAGTAGGCGCCGATGCCCTTCATTTCAGTGCCCTGGCCACCGCCGAGCGCACCGTCGGCGCCGACCAGCATCGTCACGATCTTGACGCCGCAGGCAAGGTTGCGGTCGGGATCGGTGATGTCGACCTCCGACTTGAAGCCGCAATGGTATCTCTGCTCGTCCGAAAGCGACAATTGCAGCAGGCCGATCGAATACTGGTCCTGGTCCTCTTCCCAATAGGCGGCGGAGCTGCTGTTGACGGATTCCGCGCTGACCAGGTCGGCAAGCAGCGTACGCCAGAACACGGCGCGGCCGCCGCGGTCCTGGCGCAGATAGCCGGGGCAGAAAACCCCTATGTCGGAAGGCTCGAGACCGCTCAGCGGCTTTTCGGCATCGATCAGGTAGGCCAGCTTGCGCGTCACGGTCTTATGATCGACCATTTTTGTCAGCGCGCCCTGCCCCGCGAGGCAGTTTTTCGCGAAAGCCTGCGCCTCCGGCTGGGTGGTATGCCCGTGGGATTTCCACTGGTCGGTGCAGGACGGCCGGGACGCGACAACGGGCGCCACCGCTGGTGAGGCGGCCGGCGAGGCGACGGCCACTTTGGCAGGCTTCGGTGTTGCGGCTTTCGGCGCGGCAGCCTGGGGCACGGCGCTTTCGATGACCTTGGGATTGGCGCAGCCGTCGAGCACCACGGCAAGTCCCGCCAATGCCACGACGATGCGGATCAGCCTGAACCGAACTCCGGCATGCAATCGCACTGAGCCGCCAGCGTACAAATCCCCCTCCGAGCAGTAAACACAACGGACCAGCCCGGCCTCTTAAGGTCACTCTGCCAGATCGGTGGTGGCCTGTCACCCGATCCCGCCAGTGATCGTGAAGGTTCCCTTACAGTGCCCGTCGGGCAGGCGCGCGATGGCCGTGACGATCGAGCCATAGGCGCCGCGCCAGACGCTGTGGAAGCCCTGATGCGTCGATACCGGCACGACCACCCGACCGGTCTGGCGGTTGCCCTCCGCCCGCATGACGACAGGCTCGCCATTGACGTGAACCTTGACCGCGGCCGGCTCGTCCGCGCCGACGTCCAACACGATCGCGATCTCGTCGGTGTCGCCGGAGCGCGTCGTCTCGGCGGTCAGCCCCAGCGTGAGCGGCGCATCGCCGGCAGCCGCGCCCCTGCCCTCGAACAGATCGCCGGCCAGCGCCGGCGTGCGCGGCGGAACGGTGCGGCGTCTGGTGGCCCGCTCATAGTCGCCGGCGATGGTCAGCAACGCCACGTCGTCATAAGCCTTGCCGGCGAAGGTGAGGCCGACCGGCATACCGATATCGGCCATCGTTCCCATCGGCACCGTCACGGTCGGGATGCCGAGATGGCGCCACACGAGATTGCCGTTGGCGACCCAGGTGCCGTTGCGCCAGGCAAGCCGTGCGGAAGCCTCGTCGACGTCGGCATCGGCCGGACCGACATCGGCGACCGCCGGCAGCACCACGGCGTCGAGGCGGTTGGCATCGAGCCAGCCCTCGAAATCGATACGGCGCGTTGTCTCCAGGCCTTTCAATCCGGCCTCGATGGTGGGAATGCCCTCGAGCGGCGCCACGCCCTGCTTCGCCCGCTCGACATACCGCGCCAGATCGAAATCGACCTCGCCATAACGGTCGCGCAAGGTGC
Organism: Mesorhizobium sp. B3-1-7; assembly: GCF_006439385.1. Lineage (NCBI taxonomy): Bacteria > Pseudomonadati > Pseudomonadota > Alphaproteobacteria > Hyphomicrobiales > Phyllobacteriaceae > Mesorhizobium > Mesorhizobium sp. B3-1-7. The sequence continues at coordinate 11,434 of NZ_VFTL01000036.1, read as the reverse complement.
CCGGCGGCTGCGGGAAGATCTTTGCGCCGTCGACCGAAGCAAGATCGGGGATCGCGGGATCGGCATTGGCGCGTAGGAAATCGTCCCAGGACCAGATGGATAGGTCCCAGATCTCGCGCTCGGCGAATTCAGCCGGCACAAGGCCACGGTCGACCATCGACAGCACGCCCGGACGGTCGCGCTCGTAGTTGGTGACGACGGGGAAATCGACCTCGACCACTTCAGCACCGAGCGCTTCGAGATCGCGCGCTGCCTGACGCCAAAGCTCCAGCACCGAGGCGCGCGTCTCGATCGGGCGGTCGGCGCCATCATCCTTGCCGATATACATTTTCGGCACGCCGAGGCGTTTGCCCTTCAGCGCGCCTTGCAGCGGAAGCGCGGCGTAGCTCGCCGGCCGCAGCGCCGATGTTTTCGGAATCGCCACCCAGGGCTGCACGCGCCAGAAATCGCCGCGCGTCTCGGCATCGTCGGCGACGATCACGTCGAGCAGCTCCAGCATGTCGGGAATGGTCCGCGTGTGCGGCACCACCACATCCATGGTTGGCACGAGAGGCCAGTTGCCGCGCACCGAAATCACGCCGCGCGATGGCGTGTAGGCGACCAGCGCGTTGTTGGAAGCGGGCGCGCGACCGGACGACCAGGTTTCCTCGCCGAGGCCGAAGGCGGCGAAGGACGCGGCGGTCGCCGTGCCCGAGCCGTTGGACGAGCCGGAAGCGAAAGCGGCGGTGAGGAAGTCCTTGTTGTACGGGCTCTCGGCGCGGCCATAGACGCCGCGCTGCATGCCACCATTGGCCATCGGCGGCATGTTGGTGAGGCCGATCAATACCGCGCCGGCGGCGCGCAGCCTGGCGATGGTGAAGGCGTCCTCGCCGGCGACGAGATGCTCGAAGGCGGGCGAGCCGGCGGCGACTGTCAGGCCCTTGGCCTTGTAGCTGTCCTTGGCGGTGTAAGGGATGCCGTCGAGCCGCCCAAGCGTTCTGCCCTCGCGGCGGCGCCGGTCCGAAGCTTCCGCCTCCTCGAACATGTTCGGGTTGAGGATGGGGATCGCGTTCAGCGCGATGCCGTGGCGGTCGTAATGCGCAATGCGGTTGAGATAGGCACCGACCAGCTCGACGCTGGTGACGGTGCCGTCTTCCAGCCCGCTGCGCAGGTCGGCGATCGAGGCTTCGACGAGGTGGAGGTTGAGCATGATGGGACGGGACGCTGACTGGTAGGTTTGTCTATCCACCTAGGATGACGGCGCGCACGTAACTTGTACAGTGAACTCCCCTGTCCCCTTCGGCGACATCTTCCTCGAGGGGAGATTAAGCGCCCTAAACCCCCAGCACGTCCTTCACCCTCTCTCGCGTGTAAGGCAGATCGTATATGCGCTTGCCGGTCGCATTCCGGAATGCGTTGGCGATGGCGCCAGCGGTAGGGCCCTGTGCGGCTTCGGCGACGCCGAGATAAGGCGTGCCGGGATTATCGACGACTTGCACCTCGATATTGTCGGGCACCGCGCTGAAGCGCAGGATCGGATAGGTTGACCAGTCCGGACTCAAGATGCGCGTTCGATCGAAATGCACGGCCTCGTAAAGCGTCCAGCTCATCGACTGCAATATGCCGCCTTCGGTCTGGTTGATAATCGAATCCGGGGCGACGGCCTCCCCGCAATCGACCGCCGCAACGACGCGCAACACCTTGATCGCGCCGCTGTCGCTGTCGACATCGGCCTCCAGCGCAAGGGCCAGATAAGCGGCGTGGTTCTTGTATTTGGCGAAGGCGAAACCCCTGCCCCGGCCTTCCGGCAAAGCATCCCTCGACCAGCCGAATTTTTGCGCCGCGACCTCGATTACCTTTTTGGCGCGCGGGTCTTTCAGGTGGCGCAGGCGGTATTCGACCGGATCGGCGTTCGCCGCCACCGCCAACTCGTCCATGAAGCTTTCGATGGAGAAGACGTTACAATAGGCGCCGAGGCCGCGCAGCGCGGACACGCGCACCGGCATGTCGGCGACGAAATGCCAATTCACGCGCTGGTTGGGCACGTCATAGAGCGGGATCGCGTTGCGGTCGCCATTGCCGAGCGGAGAGATTTGCAGCTCGGCGGGATCGGGCGGGAAATGCCGTTCCATCAGCCTGCCGGCGATCAGCGATCCGGCGGAACCCGGCCGCGTGCCATGGTTGTTGCTCCACAGGTCGTAGTGCCAGTTCACGATGTTGCCGTTCTGGTCGAGCGTGGCACTCGCCCTGGTCAGCATCGCCGGTCCGTATGGCTCCCATAGATGCTCCTGGTCGCGCATCCATTGCACGCGCACCGGCTTGCCCGACACTTTCTGCGCGATCAGCGCGGCGTCGGCCGCCGCATCGTCGGCGCCGTTGTGGCCGTAGCAGCCCGAGCCCTCGGTGTGGATGCAGCGCACCTTCTCCTGCGGCACGCCGAGCATCTGGGCGATCGCCTTGCGATCGGGATAGACGCCTTGCGTATGCGTCCAGACCGTCGTCAGGCCATTGTCGAGCATGGCCACCGCGCTCGATGGACCGATAGAGCCGTGCATCTGGTAGGCGCGCGTGAATTGCGCCTGGAGCGTCCTGGCGCCCGGCGCGCTGTCGGCGCCGACGGAGGTCACCGTGCCGACTTTCGACACGGCCTTTTCCAGGAAAGCCGAAATATCGTTGGGGTCGGGAAGCGCAGGCTGCTCCTGCCACTTCGCGACGACGGCCATGGCGCGCATGGCCTTCACGGCCTGGAACTCCTGCTCGGCGACCACGGCGAGGAAATCACCGTCGCGCACCACGGCGATCACGCCAGGCATCGCCTTGACCGCGACATCGGGGAAGTCGGCGAGCTTCGCGCCGTAGCTCGGCGGCCGCACGACGCGGGCATGAACCATGCCCGGCGGGCGCATGTCCTGGACATAGGCCTCGCCGCCGGTGACCTTGGCCGGGATGTCGACCCGCGCGAAAGGCTTGCCGATCGCGCGATAGGCTGCCGGCGGCTTGAGCCTGGTATCCGCCGCCGCATCGACATGAAGGAAATCGGCCGAGACCAGTTCGCCATAACCGGCCTTGGCGCCGTTCGGGCCGACGACCGCTCCCGCCTCAGCCTTCAGCGCCTCGACCGGCGCGCCGAACTTTTCGCTGGCCTTGGCGATCAGGATCTGCCGCGCCTGTGCCGAAGCATAGCGGATGGCGGTGCCTGAATTCTGGATCGTCTGGCTGCCGGCGGTGTAGCCTTCATTCGGCGTCAGCGCGGTGTCGGCGGTGATCAGTTTGATCGCCGCCGGCTCGACCTCGAGCTCCTCGGCCGCGATCTGGCGCAGCGACGTCTTGGTGCCCTGGCCAAGCTCGGCCTTGCCGGTGAAGACGGTGATCGAACCGTCGGCGTCGATGCGGATCCAAGCGTCGAGCGAGGGCGTATCAGCCAGACTGCCGGGCAATTCGGGTTTCGCCGTCTGGGCGCCGGGCGCGCTCGGTACCTCGCCCTGCTGCGCCTCGGCGGGGATGGCGAAGGATACGACCAGCGCGCCGGCTCCCGCCAGGAAGCCGCGGCGGGTGACATCGGGAAGCAGGTTCGGTGCGTTCATCATCCCCTCCCGGTGGCGGCTGCCGGCGCCACGTTGCCGGCGGACTTGCCCCGCATCAGGTCGCGGGCGCGGGCCACGGCCCGAAGGATGCGCATATGCGTGCCGCAGCGACAGAGATTGGGCTCCAGCGCCTGCCTGATGTCGGCGTCGGCGGCATCGGGCTTTGCCTCGAGCAGCGCCTGCGCCCGCATCATCATGCCGGCAATGCAATAGCCGCATTGCGCCGCCTGTTGTTCGATGAAAGCTTTTTGCATCGGGCCGGGATCGTCGATGGTGCCAAGGCCCTCGACCGTCTTGATCTCGCGCCCCTCGACCAGCATGGCCGGCGTCAGGCAGGAAAAGACCGCCTTGCCGTCGACCATCACCGTGCAGGCGCCGCACTGGCCGAGGCCGCAACCGAACTTTGCTCCGTTGAGCTTCAGATCGTTGCGCAGCACATAGAGCAGCGGCGTCGCCGGATCGACGTCGACGTCATGTGACGTGCCATTGACGTTGAGCTTGACCATCAGTCCTTGGCTCCCACATTGTCCGGGCTGCGCTCGATGCCGTCCGAAGGCCGGACGCTGACCCGGTATTTGCCGCTCCTGGTGTCGGCGGTCTTCGCTTTCGCGTCCGCCCATGCCGGCTTCTGGGCATAGGCCTCGCGCAGATAGCCGAGCAGGTCCGCCACCTGATCGTCGGTCAGCGTCGCGGCGAAGCCCGGCATGATCGGGCTCTCCCGGCCGCTCGCCGCCGGCAGGCCAAAGAGCACGACGTTGATTGCATTTTGAGGATCGCGCGCGGCGATCGTGCTGGAGAGATGGAAATTGATGCCGCCGAAGGGCTGCGGGCGGCTGCCGTCATGGCAGGTGGCGCAGGCCGCCTGGTAAATCGCGCCGCCGCGGCTGGTCGGGCTGCCGGTGGTGGCGCTGGCCGGTATCGGCGTGCCACCCTGGTCGATCGAAAGCTTCTTGCGGATGTCCTCGGCTGCCGCCGCGCGCTCCGGCGTCGGCTCGCCCATTTGGGAGACCAGGTAAGTGGCGATGGCGCTGATGTCGGAATCCGGCAGTCGGCCGAGATTGCCGGCGACCTCGGCCATCGGTCCGTTGGCCACGCCGTGATCGGCATGCCAGCCCTGGCGTAGATAGGCAAAGAAACTGTCATGCGTCCATGGGATTGGCGCGGAGGACGATCTGTCGAGCGCGAAGGCATCCCAGCCCTCCGCTTCGCCGCCTGCCAGATGCGCGCCTTTCCGCTCGGCGCCCAGCAGGTTGCGCGGCGTGTGGCAGGCGCCGCAATGGCCAAGCCCTTCGACGAGATAGGCGCCGCGGTTCCACTCGGCGCTCTGCGCGGCATCCTCGCGATAGGCGCCCTTGTCGAAGAACAGCAGCTTCCAGCCCGCCAGCACGAAGCGCAGGTTGAGCGGGAACGGCAGCTCATTGGCGGGAGGTCGATTCTCGACGGCATGCCGCGTCATCAGATAGGCATAGAGCGCCTTGTTGTCCTCGTCGGAGACCAGCGTGAAATGGTCGAACGGGAAGGCCGGATAAAGGTGATCGCCGTCGCGCTCGACGCCTTCCCGCATCGCCCGGCTGAAGGCAGCTTCCGACCAGCGCCCGATACCGGTCTTGGGGTCCGGCGTGATGTTGGTGGAATAGATGGTACCGAATGGCGTCGGCACCGCCAGCCCGCCGGCGAAGGACTTTCCGCCGGGCTTGGTATGGCAGGCCGTGCAGTTGCCGACCGAAGCGAGCACCGCCCCCTTCACGATCAGCGCCTGGTCGAAGGAGGCGCGTTGCGGCGGTTCGATCGGATCGATCGCCGGCTTCCAGGCATAGGCGGCGAAACCCGCCAGGCAGACTACAATGAGGATGAGAACGCCGGTCCAGAAGCGTTTCAAGGAGGTACTCCTTGCAGAGGGCTCGGCACTATGCAGCCGGCCATGCCGTCACCGGGATGAACTAGGCTCGATCAGCGGACTGTCAATGACAGCCGATCTCCCCCGAGGGGATCACGCGCTCGACCGCCGCCGCCAATCGCTTCCGCCTACTCCGGCGCCCCGGCAAACAGCACCGTGCCGTCGCCTCCCACCGCCGGCCAGTCGCGAATGGTGCGGTCGATGCCGCCGGTCAAAAGCGTGCCATCGGCGGCGAAGGCGACAGAATACATGGGGCCGGTGCCGGGATCGAACTCGGCGATCTCGGCGCCGGTGTCCATATTCCAGATCCGTGCCGTGCCGTCGAGCGAGACGGAGCCGAGCCGCTTGCCGTCGGCCGACAGGGCCAGCGCGTAGACCGTGCCGGAATGGCCCTCGAAACGTCGCACTTCCCTGAAGCTGTCGAGGTCCCAGAGTTTTATCGTGTAGTCGCCGCTGCCGGTCACCGCGTGGTGGCCGTCGGCCAGGAAGACCGCGCCATAGGCGCCGCGGTCGTGGCCGTGCCAGCTGCGCAGTTGCTTGCCCGAAACGATATCCCAGAGCTTCAGCTCGCCGTCGATGCTGCCCGTGAGCGCCCTGGTGCCGTCAGGCGAGATGGCGACGGAGCTCACCGACCAGTCGTGGCCCGGCAGCACATGCGACACCGTCCCCTTCTCCAGGTCCCAGACGACGACAGAACCGGTGTCGTGGCCGCTGACGGCGAGCTTGCCGTCCTGGCTGACCTTCAATTGCCTGACCCCGCCGTTCGCCCCTGAGGAGAAGACGTGCAGCACCGTGCCGTCGGATAGCTGGCACAGCACGATCTCGCCGTCGTCGCCGGCGGTCAGCGCGGTCTTGCCGTCGGGCATGAAAAGCGCGCTGCGCGCCATGTCCTTGTGGATGCCGAGATCGCGGATCAGCCGCTTGCCGTCGATGTCCCAGAGCTTGATCATGCGGTCGGTGCTTGCGCTCATGATCTCGTGGCCGTCGGCCGACACCGCCAGCCAGACGACGGCGTCGCGGTGGCCTTCGGGCGCGGTCGGCTGGGCCGGAGGCGCCAGTGGAGGCGGCGCCACTATCTGTGGCGGCGTTGCGGGCGCGAGCGCCGTCTGCTCGGTGGGCTGTGCCGGTTGGGCAGGCTGCGGCGCGATGGCTGGCGGCGACGGCGGAACGGGAGCCGCAACCGGCTCTGCCGGCGGCGCGGATTTCGCGACTTCTTCCTGCGCGGATGCGGGCACGGTTGGCTTTGCGCTAGCCTCCGGCGTGGTCGGTTTTGCGCTCGCCTCCGGCTCGGATGGCCGAGGCGCCGGTTCCGCCGGCGCGGTGGCGACTTCCTTCGCCGGTTCGCCGGCCGGCCGCTGCGTCCGCCACGGGCCGAACTGGTCGGCGACGATGACGAGCAGCGCCAAAAGCGGCAAAGCGAGTGCTGCGCGGCGCAGCCGCGGATGGCCGGCCGGCGCGATCTCGGCGTCGCGGCCGAACAAGGGGGCGGCCGGATCGTGCCTGGCGGCGCCCGGCAGCAGGCCGGCGAGGAAAAGCAGCCCGGCAAGGACCGACAACACGCCGGCCACGCCGAAGACTTCCAGCCGCGCCGTCGCCAGCGGCTTGCCGCCCAACGCCGGATAGAGCTTGGCGAAGCAGGCAATGCCGACGATCAGCATCGCCAGCGCCAGCAGCCTGTCGGTCGATCGCCTCATCCACCCCCCGTTCCTCCCGCCTGAATGCGGAAGGCGCATCAGCCATCCTAGCCGAGCTTTCTTGCCAGGCTAAGTGCAAGACATCACACGAGGAAAGATTAATCTGCTTCGGCCTCGGGGCGCGCTCTTCCGCCCAACGACGGCCGGCTTTTCAACTTTACTCGACCGGCGAACCAATATCCCGCCGACTAGCTCGAGGCGTTGAGGTCTTTCTCTTCGTTGAAAGCCGGTCGCGTGAGCAGAAAGCCACACTCCCCAAGAATAAAGAACTCAACCACTCGCATTGGTTGACAGGAAACTCTCTTATGACATTATCCGGTGGGGATTTTCAGGAGAGCCATTAGCATGAAGAAGATTTACGAGAAGCCTATCTTCGTCCGCAAAGGCAAGCTTTCGACAGTCACGGCATTGAACAGCCCTTCCAACCCCCTCCCGGGTTGATCATCGGGAATAGCGATCGTTAGGCCCGACTGGGAAGCAGCCATAGGCGCTGCTCAGGTTGGCGCGAGCGTTTGGAGAGGTTTTTTATGAAGAAGGTCTACGAGAAGCCCAACCTCATCCGGAAGGGCAGGCTTTCGGCAGTTACCGCGAACGCTCCGGTTTCGACGGACTGATCGGCCTACGATCGAACACGCCTGCATGCCGGCTTGGCATGTTGGACCGACAACTTGTGGGCCGGCATGCAGTTTTGGGCAAATCGGGGACTTCGGAATATGAAGAAAGTCTATGAGAAGCCAACCTTCGCCAGGAAGGGCAAGCTTTCGGCCATCACGGCAATCAACGGCGCCGGTTCAGGTCCCATCAATGGAACCGGGCCGGTGATCTGACCGGTTCTCCCCGGGCTCTTGACAATACGCGAAGGCCGACGCCGGCAATCTCGACCTGACGATCGCACAACTCGGTCGCCGTCGAGCAATTTCGGCGGGTTCAGCGCACCAGCACCAAACCGTCCAGCACAGCTTGCCAATAGTGCTTCGTGGAGATGCGCACGCGCGTCACCGCCTTCAGCATCGGTGCGTAGTGGACCGGAGCCAACGCCGAGAGCGCGATCTCGTCGCTGGCGACCAGTTCGTCATCGAGCCAGCTTTCGACCAATGCGACCTCGCCTTCCGAAGCCAGCCATGCGGCGGTGAGCATAATCGAATGAAAGCCGAAGGGTGTCGTGCCGGCAAACTCCGCCGGATGGCCGCTGCTGGTATAGGCAACGCGGCCGCGTGAGAGATTGCCGTTGAGATAGCCCTCGCTGTCCTTGACGTACTGGCTCGTCAGGGCGTTCAGGTTGCGCCAGTCGAGACCGGCATGGCCGCAGGGAATTTTCTGAAAAGGCAGGGCGGTGACAGCGTCGAAGTCGACCGTTTCGAGTGCCGCATCGGCTGCGATCGCGTCCGATCGCAAAAGTCCGAGATCGGCCGGATAGGGGGTAAGCGCCAGGCGACGGTCGAGACCCGATCCAGAGATCGTCAGCGTGTCGGCGTCGGAGGAGAGACCGACAAGGAAGTCGCCAGGCAGTAGCGCTCTGGTTTCCAGGACCCTGCCCTTGCCCATGACCTGAAGCGCCGCCTCGGTCACGGTCCTGCCGCGAATGAAGCGTCCTGGCGAGAGACCGACCGCCTTCGGCAAGTCCTCGCCGGCGAGACCTGACGGCGCGCCGGGCATGGTGTCGAGGCGCAGCGACTGATCCTCATTGCCGGTGCTCACGCGCCAGCCTTTCGGCACCGAGACCGAAAACCGGTAGGTTCCGGGCGCGCGCAGGACGGCCCGATGTTTCTTCGCCGACATGACGAAATTGGCGAAGCCGCCATTGTTGGTTCGCACCGCGGCGAGGAATGCGCCCTTTTCGTCATAGGCCCTTACCACGATGCCAGCGATCGGCCGGTCGGCCTGTCCGAACTTGCCGTCGCCGTCGACATCCATGAAGACGAAGGACGAATAGTTGAGCGCTCCGCGGCTGCCGCCCCAGGCTGCGCGCGACGCATAGTCGCCCGCCGGATTGGGGCTGCCGCGCGCCCTGCGGCGCTTGCGGCGCCAGCGCAGCGCGATCGCGACGAGAGCTACAGCGCCGGCAACGACGACGGCGGAGATGAGGGCGACGAGGATGGTATCAGCCATTGCGAGGCGGCAACGGCTGGAGACACGTGTTCAAGACCACGAGCATGAAATTGTACCCCTCCAACTCTTCAGCAGATTAGCGTTGGACACCAACACCGCAAGTCGTTGCTGTGGAAGGCGCATGATTGAGACGCCGGCAGGAGAACGCCTGCGCTATCGAAACTATTGGACCACGGTTCTACCAGCAGAAGGCTTTCCCCAGGTGTCGAACGGCCGCTCTGGTCGAATGCTTGACAGAAACCACTCATCTGAGATCATCTGCTGGAGTATTGGAGGGCAACCCATGAAGAAGACTTACGAGAAGCCGGTTTTGATCCGCAGGGGCAAGCTTTCCGTGATTGTGGCGGGCTCGCCTCCGCCCGCTCCGCCCCCATGATCGGGCACCCAGGATTTGATTCTCAACGATCCCCGCTACGGCGGGGATTTTTTGTTTTCTCACCCTAACTCCACCCAAACCGGCGCATGATCGCTGGGATTGTCGCCTCCCCGCACGTCGCGGTCGATGCCCGCCGCTTTCAGTTTCCGCCCCAGCTTCTTCGACAGCAATATGTGGTCGAGACGCAGGCCCGCGTCGCGCGGCCAGCGGTTCCGTCGATAATCCCAGAAGGTGTAGAGTTTTTCTTGCCTGGGAAAAACCTTGCGCAGCGCGTCGGTCCAGCCCTGCTCGATCAGCGCGGCAAAGGCGGCGCGGCTTTCGGGCTGCACCAGCGCGTTGTCATCATAAGAGCGGGTGGCATAGATGTCGCGCGGCTCGGGCACGATGTTGAAGTCGCCGGCCAGCACCACCGGCAGGCCGGTGTCGAGCAGTTGCTCCGCATGCACCGCGAAGCGCTCGTGCCAGGCGAGCTTGTAGTCGAATTTCGGCCCCGGCCGCGGGTTGCCGTTGGGGGCATAGAGACAGGCGATGACGACACCGTCGACCGCCGCCTCGATGTAGCGCGCCTGGCGATCGGCATCGTCGCCGGGCAGCGCGTCGCGTGTCAGGACGGGCTCGGCGCCGCGCGCGAGGATCGCCACGCCGTTCCAGGTCGGCTCGCCCTTCCACACCGCGCCATAGCCGGCTTTGGCGAGCCGGGTCAGCGGAAACTGCGTGTCGCGCGCCTTCAACTCCTGCAGGCAGACGACGTCGGGTTTGGCGCGCGCGAGCCAAGCTAGGAGGTTTTCCAGCCGGCTGTTGATGTTGTTGATGTTGAAGGTGGCGAGTTTCATTTTTGAATGCCGAAGGCGCCTCTCGCCTCGTCATCCTCGGGCTTGACCCGAGGATCCATTCCGTGACGTTCGCCGTGGAGCGCGGCGGAGCGAAATCCTGAACCGTTGCAACGCTTTAACGTCACGGAATGGATCCTAGGGTCTGCGCGCGTCGCTTCGCTCCTTGCTTCGCCCTAGGATGACGACCGATGTGGACGCTCCGCCCACGCCTTTGTCGTCTCCGCCACGGTCTTCAAATGGTCCGCCGTCGAAAAACCCGAGATCGCCTTGCGCGGCTTGAGATCATGATCGCCGTCTTCCAGCCAAACCACCTCGATGGCCGGGGAAAGACCGTAGGCCGCGACCTCGTCCTTCGTGCCGAACTCATCGCGGGTGCCCTGGAAGATCAGCGTCGGCGTTTTCAGGTCGACGAGATGCTTCGTGCGCAATTGCTCCGGTTTGGCGGGCGGATGGAATGGATAGCCAAGGCAGACCAGGCCGGCGATCTCGCCCTTGGCGTACATCTCGTCGGCGACCATCGAAGCGACGCGGCCGCCCATCGACTTGCCGCCGATGATCAGGTTGCCGGTCACGCCCTTGGCGCGCAGGTCGAGGATCGCCTTCACATATTCCGGGTTCACCGTCTCGGCGCGCGGCGGCGGCTTGCGGTGACCGTAGCGGCGCGCCGCCATGTAGTGGAATTCGAAGCGCGCGACCTGGAAACCCGCCGCTGCGAGCGCCTTGGCGGTGGCCGTCATGGAAGGCGAATCCATCGGCGCGCCGGCGCCGTGGGCGAGAAGGATGGTGACGGGGGCGGTGTCGAAGCCGTCGAAGAGGAAAGTGGTCATGGGATTGTTCCCGGCGCGACGGCGAAGCTGCTGATCTCCCCCCTTGTGGGGGAGATGGCCGGCAGGACAGAGGGGGGCGCTGTCCCGCCGGCCTCTCAACCTCTTGCGGCCGCCGGTTCTGGAGTTGTCTTCATG
>NZ_VFTL01000035.1:0-77797 GCF_006439385.1 Mesorhizobium sp. B3-1-7 | reverse complement strand
ATCTCCCTCCTTGCGGGGGAGATGTCCGGCAGGACAGAGGGGGGTGCGAAGGATCGCTACGCTTAAGAATAATCTCTTTCTCATCACACCGCAGACCCTCGCAACTGTCACCATCTGTCACCATTTTATACGCGTACGTCGATTTCGCGTTGACTCCCCGTCGCTTTCGTTTTACGAGTGACGAAAATTGAAATTCGTCACTCGTAAAACGAAAGCGCCATGTCAGAAGCCGCCAACATCGTGGCAGACCCCGCCAGACAGGAGAACGTGACGCGCATTCTCGACTGCGCCGAGCGCCTGTTCCGCCACTACGGCTACGGCAAGACCAACGTCGCCGACATCGCCCGCGAACTCGGCATGTCGCCGGCTAACATCTACCGCTTCTTTGCCTCCAAGGTCGAAATCCACCAGGCCGTCTGCGGCCGCATGCTCGGCGCCAGCTACAAGATGGCCTACGAGATCATGCACCTGCCGATCAGCGCCGAGGAGCGCCTGCGCCGCTACATCCATGCCCAGTACAAGATGACGCTGGAGGTCATGCTCGACCAGGAGAAGGTGCATGAGATGGTGATCGTCGCGCTGGAGCGCGATTGGGGCGTCATCGACAAGCATGTCAACAGCATCCACGACCTCTACGCCGAGGTGATCCGCGAGGGCATCGAGGCCGGCGAGTTCAGGGAGCAGGATCCCGAGACGGCTTCCCGCTGTTTCGGCGCCGCCACAGTCATTCTGTGCCATCCGCAGATGGTGGCGCAGTGCCTTGCCAAGACCAATCGGGCGATGCCCGACGAACTTATCGACTACGCCATCAGGGCCTTGAAATAGAAACTGTCCGCCGGGTGCCGGCAGACGATCATCTCCAGTTCGGGAGTGCTAAGGTGTCATTGTCCAGTTCTATCCTCCGAATGCTGCCGTCCGCCGGCCTCCCAACCGCCGCCATCGTCGCAGCAGTGCTCAGCCTCGCCGGCTGCAGCCAGGAGAAGGCCGAGGTCGTCCAGGAAGTCGTCCGGCCGGTGAAGGTGGTCGAGATCGGCGAGGCGCAGACCACCCGTCAGCTTGATTATTCCGGTTCGGTGCGCGCCCGCACCGAGATGAATCTCGGCTTCCGCATCGCCGGCAAGGTCACCGAGCGTCTGGTCGATATCGGCCAGCACGTGAATGAGGGCGACGTGCTCGCTCGCGTCGATCCAGCCGATTACGAATTGTCGGTGAAGAGCGCTGCTGCCAGCCTCGACGCCGCCGAGCGCCAGGTCGAGACCGTCGACCTCGCCAGGAAGCGCGCCGAACAGCTCTATGCCAAGAACTTCGCGCCGAAATCGCAGCTTGATCAGGCGCGGCTGACCTATGACCAGGCGGTGGCGACGCGCGATGCCGCGCGCTCGACGCTGGCCCAGGCGCAGAACCAGGTTCAGTATGCCGATCTCAAGGCCAGCAAGAACGGCATCGTCACCGCCATCTCCGCCGATGTCGGCCAGGTGGTCGCCGCCGGCACGCCGGTGATGACCGTCGCGGTCGACGGCGAGAAGGAAGTGTCGATCGCGGTGCCGGAGATGGATATCGCAGGCTTCAAGCCCGGCAAGGAGGTCAAGGCGAACTTCTGGTCGGACGAAGGGCTCACCCTTGACGGCAAGGTCCGCGAGGTCGCCGGCAGCGCCGATCCGCAGTCGCGCACCTTCGCCGTCCGGGTTTCGCTTCCCAACGATCCGCGCGTGCTGCTCGGCATGACCGCCAATGTCCAGGCGACCGTCGGCAGCAAGGCGCAACTGGTATCGATCCCGCTGACCGCGATGACCGAGAAGGACGGCAAGCAGATCGTCTGGACGGTCGATCGCGCCTCCGACACGGTGCATCCCCGTCCGATCAAGGTCGCCAACTTCACCGCCGACGGCGTCGCCGTGGCCGACGGCCTGAAACAGGGCGACGTGGTGGTCGCGGCCGGCACGCAGTTCATGACCGAAAACCTGAAGGTCAAGCTTTCCGGCGACGCCCAGCAATCCGCCTCGGCGGATGACGTCGCGACCACCAGTAGCCTGCACTGATGCTTGTCGCCCAAAAGTGCGAAGCGGTTTTGGGACAACGACATGCATCGAACTAAGACCTGAAGTCAGGCGCAACAGACGCCTTTCCCGCTCTCGCTGCGTCAAGCCGCGAGCCGGGGAGGGCATGGGTTCCGGGCGGCGAACGCCCGATCGTGAGATGCCGGCATGTTGGCTCCCCCGCAGCAGTGCCGCGTCCAGCGCGATTTGCGAGTCTCTCCGCTTGGGGGGTCCCGCCGCCCGGAAGCCACCGAACTTAGAAGCGGCATGCCAAGCGAGCGTGCCTTGCCGATCAATTGGACTGGACGTGTGCCATGACCACCACCGACAGCAGCACTGAAAAGCGGCCCTTCAACCTTTCGCGCTGGGCGATCGGACATCCGAGCATCGCCCGCTTCCTGTTCGGGCTGATCATCCTGGCCGGCGCGCTCGGCCTGATGCGCATGGGCCAGAAGGAAGACCCGGATTTCACCTTCCGCGTCATGGTGGTGCAGGCGGTGTGGCCCGGAGCCTCGATCCAGGACATGGAGGACCAGGTCGTCAACAAGATCGAGCGCAAGCTGCAGGAAACGCCGCATCTCGATTTCGTCCGCTCCTACACCCGCGCCGGCAGCGCCATCATCACCTTGCAGGTCAAGGGCGACACCAATGCCGAGGACGTGAAAGATGCGTTCTACCAGGTGCGCAAGAAGGTCGGCGACATCGCCAATGAATTGCCGCAGGGCCTGCTCGGCCCCTATTTCAACGACGAGTTCGGCGACACTTTCATCACGCTGCATTCGATCAGCGGCGACGGCTTCACCTATCCGGAGCTGAAGAAATTCGCCATCCAGGCGCGCGACATGCTGTTGACGACGCCTGGCGTCGAAAAGGCCGTCATCATCGGCGACCAGCCGGAGAAGATCTATATCGACGTCTCGTCCAAGGCGCTGGCCGAGCGCGGCCTGACCATTGTCGACCTGCAGAACGCCGTAAAAGGGCAGAACGCCGTCGATCCGGCGGGCTCCGTCGACACCGGCCTGCGCTCGGTGCGCATCTCGGTCGAGGGCGACGTCACCAAGGCTGCCGATATCCGAGAGCTGAGGCTACGCTCCGGCAGCCAGGTGACGCGCCTCGGCGACATCGCCACGGTCTCTTCCGGCCTTCAGGATCCTTACGACAACAAATACCTCTTCAACGGCCATGAGAGCGTCCAGCTCGGCGTCGTCATGGCCAAGGGTTTTAACGTCAGGGACGTCGGCAAGGATGTCGAGGCGACCTATCAGCGCTTCGAGGCAGGGCTGCCCTACGGCGTGTCGGTCGACCAGATCTCCGACCAGCCCCAGGTCGTCAAGGACGCGGTGAGCGAGTTCATGGAGGCGCTCGGCGAGGCGCTGCTCATCGTCCTTGCAGTCTCGCTGCTGTCGATCGGTTGGCGCTCGGGCCTGGTGATAGCCATCGCCATCCCGCTCGTCTTGGCCGCCACCTTCGCCATCATGTACGAGATCGGCATCGACCTGCAGCGCATCTCGCTCGGCGCGCTCATCATTGCGCTCGGTCTTTTGGTCGACGACGCCATGATCGTCGTCGAGATGATGGAGCGAAAGCTCGAGGAAGGGCTGGTAAAGGTCGAGGCGGCAAGCTTCGCCTACACCTCGACCGCTTTCCCGATGCTGACCGGCACGCTGATCACCACGGCCGGCTTCATCCCGGTCGGCTTCGCCGCCTCGACCGCCGGCGAATATGTGCGCACGCTGTTCTATGTCGTCGGCATCGCGCTCGTCGTGTCGTGGTTCGTCGCGGTCTATTTCACGCCGTGGCTGGGCTACATGATCCTCAAGCAGCGCAAGCATGCCGGCACCCATCATGATGTCTTCGATACCGGCTTCTACCGCCGCCTGCGCGCGACCGTCGCCTGGGCCGTGCGCCACCGCATCATCGTTCTGGTGATGACGCTGGTCACCTTCGCCACCAGCCTCTGGGCCTTCCAATTCATCCCGCAGAACTTCTTCCCGCAATCCTCGCGCCCGGAAATCCTGGTCGACCTGTGGCTGCCGGAAGGCACCTCGATCAAGGAAGTCGAAAACCAGGCCAAGTCGTTTGAAGGCAAAATGGCGGACGATCCGGACAAGCGCTTCATCGCCACCTATATCGGCGAAGGGGCGCCCCGCTTCTTCCTGCCGCTCGACCAGCAGCTTCGCAATCCGAACTTCGCCCAGCTCCTGGTGATGGCCAAGGACGAGCCGGCGCGCGAGCGGCTGATCGTCAAGATGCGCAAGATCCTGGCGCAGGATTTCCCCTCGATCCGCGGCAAGGTCGACCGTCTCTTCCTCGGTCCGCCGACGGGCTGGCCGGTGCAGATGCGCGTCATGGGCCCGGACCGCAAGGAAGTGCGCCGCATCGCCGACGAGGTGAAGGCGAAGTTCCAGGCCAATCCGCTGCTCGGCGCCATCCATGACGACTGGCTGGAACCGGTGCCGGCGATGAAGCTGGTGATCGACCAGGATCGCGCTCGCGCCCTTGGCGTCACCTCGCAACGCATCCGCCAGATGCTGCAGGCCACCATGTCCGGCGCGCCGCTCGACGACTTCCGCGACGGCGAGGAGACGGTCTCGATCGTCGCCCGCGAGCCGGACGCGACCCGCAAGCTGTTGTCCTCGGTCGACTCCGTCTATATCCCGACCGACTTCGGCGGCTCGGTGCCATTGTCGCAGGTGGCCAAGGTCGTGCCCGTCATGGAGCAGGGCATCGAATGGCGGCGCGACCGCCTGCCGACGATCAGCGTGCGCGCCACGCTGCCGGACGGCGTGCAGTCGAACGACGTCGTCACCAAGATGTACAACGACATGAAGGACCTGCGCGCCGGCCTGGCGCCCGGCTACAAGGTCGAAATCCAGGGCGGCGCCGAGGATTCGGCCGAGAGCCAGGCCTCGATCGCCGCCAAGGCGCCGATCATGCTCGCCATCATCGTCGTGCTCCTGATGGTCCAGCTGCAGCATTTCGGCAAGTCGATGCTGGTGCTGGCCACTGGCCCGCTTGGCATCATCGGCGCCGCCGCGGCGCTGCTGATCAGCGGCGCGCCGTTCGGCTTCGTCGCCATCCTCGGCGTCATCGCGCTGCTCGGCATCATCATGCGCAACTCGATCATCCTGGTCGACCAGATCGACCAGGATATCGCGGCCGGCATGGAGCGATCGGAAGCGATCGTAGGTGCTGCCGTGCGCCGCTTCCGGCCGATCATGCTGACGGCGCTGACCGCCGTGCTGGCGCTGATCCCGATCTCGCGCGCCGTCTTCTGGGGGCCGCTGGCCTACGCCATGATGGGCGGCATCCTGGTCGCCACCGTGCTCACCATCCTGGTGCTGCCTGCCGGCTACGCCCTGTTCTTCGGCCGCGCGCCGAAAAAGGCCAAGACCGACGAGCAGGCGCCCGAGCCGGAGAAGATCGAAGGCATCGAACGGCCGCAACTGGCCCTGGCCGCGGAATAAGGTGGCAACCTGGAATCATCCGCCATCGTCATCGGATGGTGGCGGATGATCTGCATGTACGGGCAACCACGTCTTGACGACGCCGTGCGCCGGTCAGTCTTCGCTTACTGGCGCCAAAGAAACGGGCGCGCCGAAGCGCGCCCGTTTCTTTCAGGTTGCCACGTCAGATGACGAACACCCAGTTGGCGATCAGCATCACCGCCACGCCGGCGGCGAGCGTCAGGTAAGGCAGCATACCCGCTTTCTTGACCGAGAGGTCGGCGCCCGCCATGCCGAGGTCGGCCAGCATGTGATCGGGGAACTTGCCCTTGTCCTGGATGTAGTGACGGAAGCAGAACACCGGGATGATCAGCGCCGCGGTGATCAGGCCGGCCCACAGCGCCATCGGGTTCCACACCTTGGCGCCGGCGCCCATGAAGATCGCGTTGACATAGGCGAAGATCGCGCCGATGCCGAGCAGCCAGGTCGGCGCCTTCCACGGCCGATTGATATGGCCGTTGTCGATGCGGTGGATCCAGCCGGCATTGAGGTTGAGGAAGTTGAAGATGATGTAGCCGCAATTCGACACGGCAAGAATGAAGAAGAAGCTAGTCGCGTCGGCCGAGGCGATGGCCAGCACGATCAGGTTGAAGCAGAGGTCGGTCCACATCGCCCGCGTTGGCGCGCCATGCTCGTTGACATGGCTGAGATAGCGCGGCAGCCAGCCGTCGACCGAGCCCTGGTAGAGCGTGCGCGAAGAGCCGGCCATCGCCGTCATGATGCACAGCACCAGCGCCAGGATCATCAGCATCACCAGCAGGCTGTGAATCAGCCTGCCGCCGCCGACCATGCCGGCCAGCGCGTCGGCGACGCCCGAGCCGTCGACGATCGGCGTCGCCAGCATGCCGTTCAAGCCCAGCACGCCCTGGAAGGTAAAGGGTACCAGGATGAACAAGAGCATGCAGAGCAGGCCGGAGTAGAAGATCGCCTTGAAGGTATCGGTGCCGGGGTTCTTGAATTCCGACGTGTAGCAGACCGCGGTCTCGAAGCCGTAGGTCGACCATGCGGCGATGAACATTCCGCCGAGCGCCAGCGTCCAGCCGGCAATGTTCCACGAGCCGGGATCGGGCGCATAAGCGGCGGCCAGCGGCACCAGCGGCGAGAAATTCGCCCAGTCGATCTGGCCGGTGAAGATTGGCACGACGCCGACGATCAGCATCGGGATGATGACGAGCAGGCCGATATATTTCTGCACACTGGCCGTGCCGAGAATGCCGCGATGCTGGATCGAGAAGATGATCAGCATCAGCACCGCGCCGATGAAGAAGGTGGCGTTGAAGGTGAACGACACCGGGCCAAGCGTGTGGCCCCACAGCGACCATGTGCGGATCGCCGGCGTCGCGGCGGCCGTGACCGCGGCGATCGCGTCGGCGGGCGCCGTTCCGGCATGCGCGGCGATATAGGCGATCACTTCCGGCGAGGTGTCGGTGAAGATCGGCACCGGCGCTAGCGCGTTGAGGATATAGGCGGCCGCGATGGAGCAGCCGAGCGACAGCACCGGCGTCCAGGCGAACCAGTTGCACCACACCGACAGTGGCGCGATGAATTTCGAGTAGCGCAACCAGGCGGTAGCGCCGTAGATCGAGGCTCCGCCCGACTTGTTCGGAAACAGGCCGGCGATCTCGGCATAGGTGAAGGATTGCAGGAAACCCATGATCATGGACACTGTCCAGATCAGGAAGGCGAGCTTTCCGGTCGTCCCGGCAATGCCGCCGATCGAGAACAGGACCAGCGCTGGAACGCCGCTTGCCACCCAGAAGGCGCCACGCCAGTCGATATGCCTGAGCAGCTTGCTTTCGGCAGGCTGCTCGAGGGCCGTGCTTATCGTGCTCATATCTTGTGTCTTCCCCTTTTTGTTGTTCCCCGCCAGCGACGCTTCGGCTCTCGCGAAGCTTGCTCCCCGGCAAATCAGCGTCGACCCGTCGTGTTTCCACTCAGTCGTATTTTTTTCTTAAGAGTGAAGATTGATCCGGCGCGCTTTCGCGTCAAGCGTTTTGTGAATGTCATGCACATCACGCTTGCGAAACATTGACCCGACCGCAGCCGGTGGCGGCCGGCGAGGGTCGGATCCGCCTCGGGAGGCTTTCAGAAACCCAGCTTTTAGGAACGCGGTTTGGTCTTCTGCGGATCGTAGTGGGCGAACGCCACGACACGCGCCGGCAGCCGCTTGGCATGGCCGTCGAGCTTGCCGATCTCGACCTCTGTGCCGATCTCCGCGTGGGTGACGTCGAGCCGCGCCAGCGCGATGGTCTTGCCGAGAACCGGCGAACGCATGCCGGAGGTGACGACGCCGATCTGGGCGCGGCCGACATGGACGCAGTCGCCATGGCCGACCGCGACGTTGGCGTCGACGTCGAGCCCGACGAGCTTGTGCTGCGGGTGCTCCTTGCGCCGGATCAGCGCGTCGCGGCCGATGAAGTCGTCGGCTTTGGTCTTGAGCGGCACGGTGAAGCCGATGCCGGCCTCGAACGGATCGGTCTGGTCGGAGAACTCGTAACCGGCGAAGATCAGTCCCGCCTCGATGCGCACCATGTCGAGCGCCTGCAGGCCCATCGGCTTCAGCCCGTGCGGCTGCCCGGCTTCCCAGACGGCGTCGAACACCTTTTCGGCGTCGCGCGGATGGCACCAGATCTCGTAGCCGAGCTCGCCCGTATAGCCGGTGCGCGAGACCACGACCGGAATGCCGTTGCCGCCGCCGATGCGCGCGACCGCGAAGCGGAACCATTCGAGCTCGCCGATCGAGGGCTGCACCGGCGAGGTCCAGACGACTTCCTTCAATATGTCGCGGCTCTTCGGCCCCTGCACGGCGATGTTGTGCATCTGGTCGGTGGAGGAGCGGACCAGCACGTTGAGGCCGAGTTTTTTCGCCGTCTCGCGCAGCCATTCGCCGGAAAGATCGTCGCCGCCGACCCAGCGGAAATTGTCCTTGCCGAGGCGAAGCAGCGTGCCGTCGTCGATCATGCCGCCATGCTCGTAGCACATCGCCGTATAGACGACCTGGCCGACGCCGAGCTTCTTGACGTCGCGCGTCAGCGTGTATTGCAGCAGCGCTTCGGCATCCGGCCCGGTGACCTCGAACTTGCGCAGCGGCGACAGGTCCATGATCACGGCCGCCTGCCGGCAGGCCCAGTATTCGGCGATCGGACCTTCCTTGGCGAAGGAATTGGCGAGCCAATAGCCCCGGTATTCGACGAAGTCGCGCGTGTGTTTGGCAAAGCTCGAATGAAAGGCTGTCTCGCGGGTCATTTTCGGTTCCGAGTCGGGCTTCATGCGTCTGGCGATCGCTCGCGAGAATTTATGCTGGCCGGAATAGCTGCGCACATGGATGTCGGTCAGGTCCCAGCCATTGGCGGGCGTGGTGTCGTCCGGGCAGGCCGAGGACACGCAGACGATGTCGGTGAGCGCCCTGAGCAGCACGTAGTCGCCCGGCCGCGACCACGGCTCGTCCGACACCATCACGCCATGCGCGTCGATCGCCGTGTTGAAGAAGAAGTTGATCGCCATCCAGCCCGCGCGGGCATTCACGCCTTTGTCTGACAGCGCCTTGTTGAAATTCTCAGAGCAGTTGGTGTGGCCGGGATAGCCGATATCGTCGTAATATTTGGCGGCGCAGGCGAGCGCGAAAGCGTCGTGCCGCCCGCATGTGTCCTGCACCACCTCGACCAGCGGCTCCATGTCCTGGTCGTAATATTTCGAATGCAGGCCGGGCATCGGATAGGCCGAGCCCATCAGCGTGCGGGTCGTCGTCACGTCGAGCGGCAGGTCGCGGCCCTTGTCCAGCTTGCGCGCCGAAAAACACTGGAAGTCGGTGCATTGCCGGCCATCGACATCGATGATCTGCAGATAGTCGCCGGCCTTGACGAAATAGGATTCGGCGGTCGCCGAATGCACTCTGAGATCGAGCACCGGATCGGCGAGCGGATCGGGAAGCTGCGACCTTGTCTTCAGCCGGACGGTGGCGCGGCGCACTAGGACGGTGAGCGGCGTCGCCGTGTTGTGGCCGTCGACCAGCATCGGCCCGCCAGGCGCCGCGATCAGCAGCGCGCCGTCGCGCTGGACGGAAAAGCTCTGCTCGGTGCCGGCTGGCGTGGCGCCGCCGAACACGCGCACGGCCTTTGGCTGGTCGAGCTCTACCTTGCGACGCTCGAGGCTGAGGCGCAGCGCCGAAAGGCTGTCGTCGCCCTCGGCGAGCAGCGCCTTGATGCCGGCTGCATTGCTGTTCGACCGTTCTCCGAAAATGCCCGGATCGGTCGTGCCGGATGTATCCCAGGCCAGAAGCTCGCAGGGCTGCCCACCCTCGACATTGGTCACGCTGACGCTGTCGCCGGCCTCGACGTCGATCAGCACCGCGCCGTTGCCCTGCACGGTATAGCGTTCCATCCCCGGCGGCAGCGCGATCTGGCCGGGCCTCAGGATCAGGCTCGGACGCGGCGGCCCGGACGGGACGGCAGGGTAGGGCGACTGGCTCATCTCAAACCCTCCTCCGAGCGAGAAACAAGTTTGCCTGTGTGTAAAATTATTTTCGCAGAGAGAATAGCAGCGGGGATGGATTTGGCAAGGCGAGAAGGGAAAGGCGCGTCGCTATGCCAACTCTTCGGAATGGCTGATCGTGACGCCATACTCGGCAGCCGAGTCCAGCATCGTGTGCCACAGGCTCTCCGCGAAGGTCGCGAACACCAGGAGATTGAACACGGCGTGTCCGTCCGCCTGGTCATCACCGCGCCACAGCGTGACGCTGGTATGATCCATCGATGTGGCCGCCGCCGCGCCGACGCCGAACACATCCGGATGCAGATCGATCGACGACAGCTTGGCGAGCATCGCACGCGCCTTCTCGCCAGAGACGCTGATCAGCGCCCGCGCATGCGACTGGTCGGACAGCGAGGCCGAGCCGGCAAAGACAGGCGCAAGCCCATCCATCGTGTACTTGCCGCCTTTGGACAGCACGAGGAACTGGCCGGGTCCCGACCAGATCAGCGCCGCGTCGGCCGCGTCGACCGCCCTGGGCGTTTCCGGCGCGGCAACGCCGAAGCGCGTCTTCGCGGCCTTCGCCATCTCGGCGGCCCTGCCGCGCCGCGCCATCACCTGCACGAGGTGGAAGTTCCGGATCTCGGTCAGCGAAACGCCGGCTTCGCCTTGCGCGCCGTAAGCGCCGGCAACCAGCGCGCGGTCGAGCGGGCTGCGGACATCCCAGGAAAAATCAGCCACGCTGGCGCCCTCCATCCGGATCGTAGAAGACGGAATTGCAGAGCTCGACATCATAGTCCTCGCCGCGCAGCGGATCATGCGCCCGCACGATCTCGCCGATGCGCTCGCGGCCGCGCTCGACAAGGCCGAGCCCGATCCACTGGTCGAGCACCGGCGAGAAGCAGACCGAGGTGACATAGCCCTGGTCGTTGTCGGGGCCGGGGGTTTCGCCCTTCGGGATGATATGCGCGCCGGAGCGCAGGCGGCGTGCCTTGTCGGTCGGCTTGATGCCGACGACCACCTGCCGGTTCGGCGCGACCAGCGCCTCGCGGCCGGCCATGACGCGGCCGATGAAATCCTTCTTGGTCGACATCATCTTGCCGAGGCCGAGATCGCCCGCCGTGGTGGTGCCGTTGAGCTCCGGCCCGGCGACGTGGCCCTTTTCGATGCGCATCACGCCGAGCGCCTCGGTGCCGTAGGGCGTCACACCGAATGGCTTGCCGGCAATCATCAGGTTGCGCGCCATCGCCTCGCCGTAGCGCGCCGGCACCGAAATCTCGAACGCCATCTCGCCGGAGAAGGAGATGCGGAACAGCCTTGCCTTCTGGCCGCCGCGCAGCTTGACCTCACGCGCGCCCATGAACGGGAAGCCTTCGTTCGACAGGTCCTCGGCCGGATCGACGATCTCCTTGAGCAGGTCACGCGTCTTCGGCCCGGCGATCGAGAACTGCGCCCACTGGTCGGAGACCGAGGTCAGCTGCACGTCGAGCTCAGGGAACAGCACCTGGCGGCAGAATTCGAGGTGCTGCATCACCAGCCCGGCCTTCGCCGTGGTGGTGGTGAGGAAATAATGGTCCTCGGCCAGACGCGAGGTCGTGCCGTCGTCATAGACGATACCGTCTTCGCGCAGCATCAGCCCGTAACGCGCCTTGCCGACGGCGAGGCTGGAGAAGGCGTTGATGTAGACGCGGTCGAGGAAGGTGCCTGCGTCCGGCCCATGCACGTCGATCTTGCCGAGCGTCGAGACATCGCAGAAGCCGACGCCGTTGCGCACGGCCTTCACCTCGCGGGTGACCGATTCCAGCCAGTCCTTCTCGCCCGCGCGGGGGTACCACTGCGCGCGCTTCCAAAGGCCGGTGTCGACAAACACTGCGCCCTGTTCGGCCGCCCAGTGATGCGAGGGCGTCAGCCGGGTCGCATGGAAATTCTCGTCGCGGTGGTGGCCGGCAAAGGCGCCGATGGCGACCGGCACGTAAGGCGGCCGGTAGATCGTCGTGCCCGTCTCCGGGATCGACTTGCCGGTGACGGCGGCCATGATGGCGAGGCCGGCGACATTCGAGGTCTTGCCCTGGTCGGTCGCCATGCCGAGCGTCGTGTAGCGCTTCAGGTGCTCGACCGATTGAAAACCCTCGCGCTGCGCCAGCTCGACATCGGAAGCGGTAACGTCGTGCTGCTGGTCGACGAAGGCCTTGCCCTTGCCGGCGACATGCCAGAGCGGGGTGATCGAAAAGGCTTCGTCGTCGGCGACCGGCATCGATCCGATATTGCCGCTGCGTCCGGCATCGCGTGCCGCGGCAGCGCCGGCTTCAAACCCTTCGCGCAGGCAGGCGCCAAGTCCGAAAGCGCCGTTGGCCGCGCCCGCTGCGACCATGCCGGGCGGCGCGCCGTCCGGCACGAAGGCGGCTATGTCGTCGCGCCATTTCGGCCGGCCGCGATGATAGGAGGTGAGCCCGACCGCCGGATTCCAGCCGCCGGACACGGCGAGCCCGTCGGCCTCGACCTCGGCGCGCGCGCCGCCGGTCAGCGAGACGGAAATCTTGCGCACGCCGCCCTTGCCGCCATCGACGCCGCTGACGGCGCCGTGCAGCACCGGGAAGCCGCCCTTGCTGGCCAGCGAGCGATGCGCCGGCGAAACGTCCGGCCGCGCATCGATCACCGCCGCCACCTGCAGTCCGGCGGCGATCGCCGTTTCGGCCGTGCGCCAGCCATCCTCGTTGTTGGTGAACAGCGCGATCCGCCTGGACGGCGTGGCGGCGTAGCGGTTGATGTAGCTGCGCATGGCCGACGCCATCATCACGCCGGGCGTGTCGTTGCCGGCAAAGACGATTGGACGTTCGATCGATCCGGCCGCGACCACGCAGCGCTTGGCCACGATGCGCCACAGCCGCTGGCGCACCTGATGTTCCGGCGGCACCGGCAGATGGTCATTGACGCGCTCGATCGCGCCATAGGTGCCGCCGTCATAGACGCCGAACAAAGTCGTGCGCGTCATGACGCGCACATCCGGCATCGCCGCCAGTTCGGTGACCGCGCGCGCGACCCATTCGGCGGCCGGCAATCCGTCGATCGTGCCGCCATCGGCGAGCAGGCGGCCGCCGAGGACGAAATCCTCCTCGCACAGGATGACGCGCGCGCCGCAGCGCGCGGCGGCAAGCGCTGCCGCCAGGCCCGCCGGGCCGGAACCGGCGATCACCACGTCGCAATGCGCCCAGGCCTTGTCATAGTGGTCGGGGTCGGAAACCTGCGCTGCGCGGCCGAGACCGGCGGCGCGCCGGATCGCAGGCTCGTAGATCGCCTCCCAGAACTTCGCCGGCCACATGAAGGTCTTGTAGTAGAAGCCGGCGACGAAGATCGGCGCGAACAGCTGGTTGACCGACATCACGTCGAAATTGAGCGACGGCCAGCGGTTCTGGCTGGCTGCCTCGAGGCCCTCATAGAGTTCGGCCGTCGTCGCCTTTGTGTTAGCCTCGCGCCTCGCGCCGCTGCGCAATTCGACCAGCGCGTTCGGCTCTTCCGACCCAGCAGTCAGGATGCCGCGCGGGCGGTGATACTTGAACGAGCGGCCGACGAGCTTGACGCCGTTGGCGACCAGCGCGGACGCCAGCGTGTCACCCTTGAAGCCCGAGAACGTCTTGCCGTCGAAGCGGAAATTGAGCGGGGCCGAGCGGTCAATGAGACCGCCATTGTTCAGCCGGTTTGCCTGATTGCCGCGCATCACGCACCAACCTTGGAGGCACCGGCGCCCGCCGCCGGCTCGACGGCCGAAATCTCATGCGTCAGCGTGTTGCGGGTGACCTTCAGCCAGGCCCGGCAGCCGCCGCCATGGTACCAGTGCTCGCTCATCACGCCGGCGATGTTGTCGCGCAGGTAGACATAATCGTAGACGGCGTCCTCGCCGGCATCGGCCGCGGGACGTTGCGGCTTGGCGTCGCCGAGATAGGTGAACTCGCCGAGTTCGCGTTCGCCGCAGAAGGGACAGGTAATGCGCATCGGTTTCCGGCTGTCCTCAGAGCATGATGCCAAAAAGTGTGGAGCGGTTTTTGGATAACATCGTGCTCTATCTCTAATGCAGGTTCGGTTGGGCGCCCTGGCCCTTCTCGTCGATCATGGCGCCGCGCTGGAAGCGGTCGAGGCGGAAAAGCGCGGCTTCCTTGTGCGATTGATCGCGGGCGATGAGGTGGGCGAAGACCAAGCCCGAGCCGGGCGTCGCCTTGAAGCCGCCATAGCACCAGCCTGCATTGATGTAGAGGCCGTCCACCGGGCTCTTGTCGATGATCGGCGTGCCGTCCATCGACATGTCCATGATGCCGCCCCACTGGCGCAGAAGCCGCACGCGGCCGATCATCGGGATCAGCGCCATGCCGCCTTCGCAGACATCTTCCATGACCGGCAGATTGCCGCGCTGGGCATAGGAATTGTAGCCGTCGATGTCGCCGCCGAAGACCAGCCCGCCCTTGTCCGACTGGCTGACATAGAAGTGTCCGGCGCCGAAGGTCATGACGCCGGGGATGAGCGGCTTGATCGCTTCGGAGACGAAGGCCTGCAACACATGGCTTTCGATCGGCAGACGCAGGCCAGCCATGGCCGCGACGCGCGAGGAAGAACCCGCCACCGCCATGCCGACCTTGCCGGCGCCGATCTTGCCGCGTGAGGTCTCGACGCCGGTCACCTTGCCATTGGCGTCGCGCGTGAAGCCGGTAACCTCGCAATTCTGGATGATGTCGACGCCGAGTTCGCTCGCCGCATGCGCGTAGCCCCACACCACGGCGTCATGCCGCGCCGTGCCGCCGCGCCGCTGCAGCAGCCCGCCTTGCACGGGGAAACGCGCATTGTCGAAATTCAGGAACGGCAGCATTTTCCTGAGCGCCGCCTGGTCGAGCAGCTCCGCATCGATGCCGTTGATGCGCATGGTGTTGCCGCGTCGGGCGAAAGCGTCGCGCTGCGCGTCGGAGTGATAGAGGTTGAGCACGCCGCGCTGGCTGACCATCGCGTTGTAGTTGAGGTCCTGCTCCATCCGCTCCCACAGCTTCATCGACAATTCGTAGAAGCCGGTGTTGCCGGGCAGGCCGTAATTGGAGCGGATGATGGTGGTGTTGCGGCCGGCATTGCCGGAGCCGATCCACCCTTTTTCCAGCACCGCGACATTGCGGATGCCGAACTCGCTGGCGAGGAACCAGGCGGTGGCGAGGCCATGGCCGCCGCCGCCAATGATCACCACGTCATAGCGATCCTTGGGCGCTGCGTCGCGCCAGGTCGGCTTCCAATTCTTGTGGCCGGAGAGAGCGGCGCGGGCGAGCGAGAAGATCGAATATTTCATCAGTTCATTCCGAGGTCGCTCGCACCGCCGAGATATCAGATATCCAGCGTGTGATCGCGTTCCCACTGCGTGAAGTGCGAAGCATAGGAATTCCATTCCTGCTGCTTCAGCTTTAGATATGCCGACGAAAATTCCTCACCCAGCGCCGCCTTGAGCGATTTGTCCTTGTCGAATTCGCGCAGCGCATCGAGCAGGTTGAGTGGCAGTCTCGGCGCGTCCGTAACGGTATGGCCGAGCTGATACATGTCGATGTCGTAGCGCTTGCCGGGGTCGGCCTTCGAGCGGATGCCGTCGAGGCCGGCAGCGATGATGACGGCCTGCAGCAAATACGGATTGGCGGCGCCGTCCGGCAGGCGCAATTCGAAACGGCCAGGCCCGGGCACGCGCACCATGTGCGTGCGGTTGTTGCCGGTCCAGGTCACCGTGTTCGGCGCCCAGGTCGCGCCCGAAATGGTGCGCGGCGCGTTGATGCGCTTGTAGGAATTCACTGTCGGGTTGGTGATCGCGGCAAGCGCCGAAGCGTGCTTCATGATGCCGCCGAGGAAGTTCCTGCCCTTGGCGGACAGGCCGAGCTCTTCCGAATTGTCGGCAAAGACATTGGTCTTGCCGGTCTCGTCCCACACCGAGATGTGCGCATGGCAGCCATTGCCGGTCAGGCCCTGGAAGGGCTTGGGCATGAACGTCGCGCGCAAGCCGTGCTTTTCGGCGATCGACTTGACCATGAACTTGAAGAAGGAGTGCTTGTCGGCGGTCGCCAGCGCGTGATCGAACGTCCAGTTCATCTCGAACTGGCCGTTGGCGTCCTCATGGTCGTTCTGGTACGGGCCCCAGCCCAGCGCCAGCATATGGTCGCAGATCTCGGCGATGACGTCGTAGCGCCGCATCACCGCCTGCTGGTCGTAGCAGGGTTTCGAGGCTGTATCGTATTCGTCGGAGATCGCCTTGCCGTCGGGCGAGATCAGGAAGAACTCGGCCTCGACGCCGGTCTTGACATGCATGCCGTCGCGGGCGGCTTCGTCGATCAGCCGCTTCAGCGTGTTGCGCGGCGCCTGGTTCACCTCTTTGTCGTCCATGATGCAGTTGGCGGCTACCCAGGCGACGTCCTTCTTCCACGGTAGTTGGATGACCGAAGCCGGATCCGGCACCGCCAGCATGTCCGGATGCGCTGGCGTCAGGTCGAGCCATGTGGCGAAGCCGGCAAATCCTGCACCGTCCTTCTGCATGTCGGCGATCGCCTGCGCCGGCACCAGCTTGGCACGCTGCCCGCTGAACAGGTCGGTGTAGGAGATCATGAAATATTTGACGCCGTTCTCCTTGGCGAATGCGGCGAGATCGTTCCCCATTATGTAGTTCCTCGCTTATGTGTCTTGGAAGTTTGTCCTAGAAGCCGTTCTTCCCCGGTATCCAGTTGGTACCGGCTAAAGGCACGCCGGCCATGGCGGCGGCTTCGATCGAGAGCGCGACGAGATCCTCTGGCTCGAGATTGTGCAGACTGTTCTTGCCGCAGGCGCGGGCAATCGTCTGCGCTTCGAGCGTCATCACCTTGAGGTAGTTCGCCAGCCGCCGTCCGGCCGCGATCGGGTCGACCCGCTTCATCAGCTCGGGATCCTGCGTGGTGATGCCGGCCGGATCGCGACCCTCGTGCCAGTCGTCATAGGCGCCGGCCGTGGTGCCGAGCGCACTGTAATCCGCCTCCCAGCGGGGATCATTGTCGCCGAGCGCGACCAGCGCCGCCGTTCCGATCGACACAGCGTCGACGCCGAGCGCCAGCGCCTTGGCGACGTCGGCGCCGTTGCGGATGCCGCCCGAGACGATCAGTTGCACCTTGCGGTGCATGCCGAGGTCTTGCAGCGCCTGCACCGCCGGCCTGATGCAGGCAAGCGTCGGCTGGCCGACATTCTCGATGAACACTTCCTGGGTGGCAGCCGTGCCGCCCTGCATGCCGTCGACCACCACGACATCGGCGCCGGCCTTCACCGCGAGCGCGGTGTCATAGTAGGGGCGGGCGCCGCCGACCTTGACGTAGATCGGCTTTTCCCAGTCGGTGATCTCGCGCAGCTCGAGGATCTTGATTTCGAGATCGTCCGGCCCGGTCCAGTCGGGATGGCGCGAGGCCGAGCGCTGGTCGATGCCCTTGGGCAGGGTGCGCATCTCGGCGACGCGATCGGAGATCTTCTGTCCGAGCAGCATGCCGCCGCCGCCCGGCTTCGCGCCCTGGCCGACGACCACTTCGATGGCGTCGGCGCGGCGCAGGTCGCGCGGGTTCATGCCGTAGCGAGACGGCAGATACTGATAGACCAGTTGCTTCGAATGCCCGCGTTCCTCCTCGGTCATGCCGCCGTCGCCGGTCGTGGTCGAGGTACCGGAGAGAGTCGCGCCGCGTCCGAGCGCCTCCTTGGCCGGGCCGGAGAGCGATCCGAAACTCATGCCGGCGATGGTGATCGGGATCTTCAACTCGATCGGCTTCCTGGCATGGCGCGAGCCGAGCACCACCGAGGTGTCGCAGCGCTCGCGATAGCCTTCGAGCGGATAGCGCGAGATCGACGCGCCGAGGAACAAGAGGTCGTCGAAATGCGGCAGCTTGCGCTTGGCGCCGGCGCCGCGAATGTCATAAATGCCGGTTGCTGCCGCGCGGCGGATTTCGGAAAGCGTGTAGTCGTCGAAGGTCGCGGATTTGCGCGGCGTCGTCGGCGGGTTGCGGTAGGTCATCTTGCCTCAATACGCGTCGGCGTTGTCGATATTGAAATTGTAGAGTTTGCGGGCCGAGCCGTAGCGCTTGAACTCCGACGCCTTGACGCCGGTGACGCCGGCCTTGTCGAGCAGGTCCTGCAGCAATTCGATATGCTCGGGCCGCATCTCCTTGGCGATGCAGTCGGCGCCGAGGCTTTCCACCTTGCCGCGCACGAAGAGCCGCGCCTCGTAGATGGAATCGCCCAGCGCGTCGCCGGCGTCGCCCAGCACCACGAGATTGCCGGACTGCGCCATGAAGGCCGACATGTGGCCGATATTGCCGTGCACGACGATGTCGATGCCTTTCATCGAGATGCCGCAGCGCGACGAGGCGTTGCCCTCGATGACGAGAAGACCGCCGCGGCCGGTGGCGCCGGCATACTGGCTGGCGTCGCCCTTGATGACGATCGAGCCCGACATCATGTTCTCGCCGACGCCGGGACCGGCAGAGCCGTGCACGGTGATCGCGGCGCCGTCATTCATGCCGGCGCAGTAATAGCCGACGCTGCCGCGCACATCGATGCTGACCGGCTGGTCGACACCGACCGCCACAGAGTGGCTGCCTTTCGGGTTGAGCACTTCCCAGGCGGTCTCGTTCGAGCCGGGCGTGAGCTTGTGCAGCGCCTGGTTCAGTTCGCGCAGCGACTGTTGCGAGAGGTCGAAGACCCTCGCATGGCTCTGATCCCGCTCGGCTTTCGACATTATGGTTGCCGGCATCGGCTCAGTGCTCCCAGAAATAAACGGTTGCGGGCTCGGGCTCCCAGACCCGCGCATTGTCGATGCCGGGCAGCTTGGTCAGCGCGCGATATTCGGAGCCGAAGGCGACATACTGGTCGGTCTCGGCCATGACGGCGGGCTTGCAGGCGATCGGATCGCGCACCACGCCGAAGCCGTTCTTGGTGCCGACGACGAAGGTGAAGAAGCCGTCAAGGTCGGAGAGCGTGCCTTCCAGTGCCTCGCCGAGATTCTTGCCATGCGCCATCCGGTTGGAGAGATAGGCGGCCGCCACTTCGGTGTCGTTCTCGGTCTCGAAGGTCATGCCGTCGCGGATGAGTTCGCGGCGCACATTGTTGTGGTTGGACAGCGAGCCATTGTGCACCAGGCACTGGTCGGCGCCGGTCGAGAACGGATGCGCGCCCATCGTCGTCACCGCCGATTCCGTCGCCATGCGGGTGTGGCCGATGCCGTGGGTGCCGGTCATGGAGCGCACGTCGAAGCGATCGACGACGGCTTCCGGCAGGCCGACTTCCTTGTAAATCTCGACTGCTTCGCCGGCGCCCATGATGCGGATGTCGGGCCGCAGCGTCTGCAGCGCCTCGCGCGCGACGTCGACCTTGTCAGGCGCGGTACGGATGACGGCGTGGGTGGATTTCGTGGCAAGGCTGACGGGAGCGCCGATCGCCTTGGCGAGCTCGACATCGAGGCCGCGGAAATCGCGCTCCGGCTTGGCCGACTGGATGGTGATCTTGGCTTCATTCTTGGAAGGGGCGCCATAGATAGCGATGCCGGCACTGTCCGGGCCGCGGTCGCTGAGCGACACCAGCATCTCCGACAGCATCGCGCCGAGCTTCGGCTCCAGCGCCTTGTCCTTCAAGAAAAGTCCGACGATTCCGCACATGCCAGCCTCCGGCGTTTTTTGGCTCTCAGATGATGTACCCAATGAGTTGGCCAAATTCAATTGGTATGAAAGAAATTTTCCTGTCGTTATATATTCGACGGCACATCACCCTTGGCACTATCGCCGTCCGGACGCGCCTTGTGAACCCAGATCGCATGGCGGATGCGCGCGATCCTGTAAGCGTCGAGGATCGAGAGGGCATAGATCAGGAAACCGCCGGCATGGCGGCCGATGAAGCCGGCTTCGGCCGGCGCCAGCTTGGTCGTTACCCAACCAAGGATCACCATGAAGAACAGGAACTGCAGGCCGCGCACCGGCACGCCGAGCATGACATGGCCGCTTGCCGGCAAAACGACCGCCGCGCCGAGCACGAGATACGGATTGGCCGGGGCGGAGGAAGCGGTCTCGTCATTCATGCTGCCTGCCTTTCGCGCCGGTTGATGGCTTCGCGCAGGCCCGAGGCCACCGCGAGCAGGCGTTCGATCGAGGCAGGATCGATCCTGGTATCGCCGAACGCCGCCTGCCGGAACACGCCGTAACGCGCGCGTTCGGCCTCCGCCAGCAGCCAGACGATGCGCACGCCGTTCGGCGTGACCAGCAATTCCTTGGCGCGACTTTCGGCAAAAATGGCGGTATGCGCGGCGATCAGGTCCTGCGGGAAAGCGACGCCCTTGCGGTCCGTCCTGAGCACTGCG
Organism: Mesorhizobium sp. B3-1-7; assembly: GCF_006439385.1. Taxonomy (NCBI): domain Bacteria; kingdom Pseudomonadati; phylum Pseudomonadota; class Alphaproteobacteria; order Hyphomicrobiales; family Phyllobacteriaceae; genus Mesorhizobium; species Mesorhizobium sp. B3-1-7. The sequence goes on along the minus strand of NZ_VFTL01000035.1, from coordinate 57,428 downwards.
TCGGCGGGAAAGCCGAGCACCTTCGGCAGCGTGTGCGCAAGATGATCGAAATTGGAGAAAGTCGTCGCCGAATTCGGCCGCATCATCATGTCGAACGTACCCGGCACCGCCACAGGCTCGGTGATCGAAACGCTGAGCCAGCGTGTCGGCAGCTTTCGTGTCGCCAGCGTGTCGACGATGGTGCGCAGCTGGACGCGCTGGCCGTTCCAGGAACCGGCCCAGGTGACGACGCCGGCCGTGCCGTCGGAAATGTCGGCGGCCTCCGCAATGACGCTGCGAACGCTGGCCGTATCGGCGGCCAAGGCAGCCTTCGCCCTGTCGCGGCCGGCACGCGCCAGCCAGGCGATATGGACGACGACACCCAGTGCGATCGCCCCGGTAAGCAATACTGACGTCAGCTCGGACATCTCGACACGCCACGGCCCGCCATCGAAAGGCGGGCCTTCACTCCACTCAATAACCCTGCGGCTTCGGCCACGGCATGGAGAACTGGTCGCCGCGCCGCACGAACTTGTAGCGGTAGAAGTGGAACCATAGCGAAATCAGGAAATAGAACACCGTCATCGCGATCAGCTGCGAGCCGAAGCCGAGGAAGATGGCGAAGAACGTCACCATGCACAGGCAGAACAGCACGATCGCGGGCAGCGGGTGGAAGGGGTGTGTGTAGCCGCGGCGGATCGAACCCAGTGGCCACTTCTTGCGGAACATCATGATGTTGATGCTCATGAAGGTGTATTGCAGCACGCCCGACAGGATCGAGAAGGTGATCGCCTGGTTGAGGTCGGCGATGAAGGCGAAGGCCAGTGCGATCGGCAGCAGGAACAGGATCGAGCGGTAGGGCGTGCGATACTTCGGATGCACCGCCGAGAACCAGCTCGGCAGATAGCGGTCGCGGCCGAGCGAGAACCAGGCGCGCGCCGCGTCGTTGATGCAGCCATTGGCCGAGGCGAGCGCGGCAAGCAGCGTCGCGATGAAGAGCAGGTTTTCGAGCAGCGGGCTGCCGGTCAATTTGCCGGCGTCCCACAGCGGATAATAGGTGATGCCGAGATACTCCCAGGGCATCAGCGAGGCGCAGACATACCAGGTCATCGCGGCGGCGATCAAAAGCGTGATCATGCCGGCCATGGTGCCGTAGGGCAGGGAGCGCGCCGGCGAGCGCACTTCCTCGGCCGCCTGGGTCGTTCCCTCGATGCCGAGATAATACCAGATACCGAACTGGAAGGCGGCGATCACGCCGATCCAGCCATAGGGCAGCGCATTGGCGGGGGTGACCAGCTCGTTGAGCTTCAGCACCGCGCCTTGCGTCCACGGGCTGACCGAGAAGAACAGGATGACGATCGAGACATAGGCGATCGCGGTGATGACGAAATTGACATTCAGCGTCATCAGCACGCCGCGATAGTTGAGCCAGGCGAGCACGACGATGGTGGCGGCGATGAAGGAATTGTGCGTTAGTCCTTCGACGCCGGCCTTGGCGACGATGGTGTCGCCGAGCAGGATCGCGTCCGACACTTCGAGCATGGTGTAGGCGAACACCAAGAACAGCGCGACGTTGAAGGCCATCAGTGGCCCCACGATATGCTTGGCCTGCGCATATTGGCCGCCGGCGGCGGCGACCGTCGACGTCACCTCCGAGTCGATCATCGCGACCGAGGTGTAGAGCAGTCCGACGACCCAGCAGACGATCAGCGCGGCGAGCGCGCCACCCTTGTCGGCGGAGAAATTCCAGCCGGTGAACTCGCCGACCAGCACGATGCCGACGCCCAGCGCCCACACATGCGCCGGGCCGAGCACCCGAAGCAGCGAGACCCTGTCGCCGTGGATTGTCGTCGTTTGTCCCGTTTCAACCGCAGCCGTCATATCAGTCCCCACTCAGATCCGGTGTTTTTCGGAAACGGCTTCAAGCTCACCTTCACGGGAAGACGTCAAAGTCTCCTCGGAATAGGTCGTATCGACCTTGAACCAGTCGTAGAGCATCCACAGCGCAAGCACGGCCGAGATGGCCCAGCAAACGTAAGACAGTCCCATCCACATGATGTTTTCCCCGGACTCTTTGTCGTCGAAGTCTCTTTGTCGTCGAAGTTTACTTGTCGTCGAACTTCTCGTTGATGACCTCGCGATATTCCCTATCGGAGGCGCGGAACAGGAAGACGAAATAGGCGATCAGCACGATCGCCATGATGATCAGCGTCGGCCAATCGATGATGTAATGGAAGCGGTTCTGGATGATGTCGTGCGCCGTCTCCGGCGTGTAGCCCAGCTTCTCCCAGATCGAGGCCATGGTCGCGTTCTGGCCGAGCGCGTCCCAGGTCTTGGCGTCAAGCGCGTCGATCGACTTCGCCGCCCCGGCAAACCCGAGTTTCAGCGGCAGCCAGAGCGCCACGAAGATTGCGACCACCACGACCGCGATGTCGAAGACCTGTCCGGCCTTGCTTTGCTCCGGCGGGGTATAGCGGGCCATGGTTTCTCCCTTCACGATTGACGGTTGCGGGCGGCGTCGGCGTTCTTGATGTCGAGCCCGTAGATGAAGTCCTTGTCTTCCTTGTAGTGGTTGAGCATGGCGAGGATCGCGGCGGTGTTGAAGATCAGCACCGCGGCGGCTGCAACCGCCACCACGAGCTTGATGCCGCTGTGCGGAATGTATGGCCATGTCATCAGGAGGACGAAGAGGATCGTTGCCCACAGGCACACGATCAGGAGCACGGACCCACGCACGTCGGAACGGTACAGCGCTTCGATGCGCTGCTGCATGTCGGACATCGGTTTTCCCCTTCTGGCGACGTCCGGCCACGCAACCGACCGGGCGTCCACTCTTTCAACAGAGTGAAATTTTTTTCATAAATTCCGCTCGATTCCCGAAATTGTCAAGCCGGATTTACGCATCGTAAACCGTTTGTTCAGGTCAAGAAATTTGCCTGACAATGAAATTATTTGCTTTAAGGGGATTGCAGGGCTTCGCCGTTTGCGGTCAATATTCGACCAAGCTCCGCCACCAAGCAGGAGCAGGGAACGGCAACGACTTAAATCGCACGGAGGACGATCGGATGACGGCATCCTGGAGATTCTCGACCCTGGCGGATCGCCATCGCGCGCTCGGCTCGAAACTCGAGGACTGGAGCGGCATGGGCACCGCCTGGACTTACGACAAGGATGCCGACGCGGAATATGTCGCGATCCGCACCAAGGCCGGGCTCATGGATGTCTCCGGCCTTAAGAAGGTCCACATCACCGGGCCGCACGCTTCGCATCTCATCGACCTCGCCACGACGCGCGACGTCGAAAAGATCTATCCCGGCAAGTCGGCCTATGCCTGCATGTTGAACGAAGCCGGAAAATTCACGGACGACTGCATCCTCTATCGCATCAGCCCGAACTCGTGGATGGTTGTGCACGGCTCCGGCACCGGCCACGAGGAACTGCAGCGCGCGGCGATGGGCCGCGATGTCTCGCTGCGCTTCGACGACAATCTGCATGACCTGTCGCTGCAGGGACCGACCGCCGTTGACTATCTTGCCAAGCACGTGCCCGGTATCCGCGATCTCAACTACTTCCATCATATGCACACGCAGCTCTTCGGTTTCCCGGTGATGATCTCGCGCACCGGCTACACCGGCGAGCGCGGCTACGAGATCTTCTGCCGCGGCCAGGATGCCGGCACGATCTGGGACAGGATCCTCGAGGAGGGCAAGAGCGCCGGCATCATTCCGTGCCGCTTCACCACGCTCGACATGCTGCGCGTCGAGAGCTACCTGCTCTTCTACCCCTACGATAATTCCCAAAAGTATCCGTTCGAGAACGAAGGCCCCGGCGACACGCTGTGGGAACTCGGCCTCGACTTCACCGTCAGCCCCGGCAAGACCGGCTTCCGCGGTGCCGAGGAACACTACCGGCTGAAGGGCAAGGAGCGCTTCAAGATCTACGGCGTCTTGCTCGACGGCAAGGAGCCGGCCGACGAAGGCGCGCCCGTCTACCGCGACGGCAAAAAGGTCGGCGTGGTCACCTGCGCCATGTATTCGCCGCTGGTCGAGAAATCGATGGGCATCGCGCGTCTCGATGTCGACTGCGCAGTCAAGGACACCAAGCTCGAGATCCGCAACAAGAGCGGCTCGATCAAGGCGACGGCGCAGCCCTTGCCGTTCGACGATCCGAAAAAGACCAAGCGGACCGCCAAGGACTGAGGCATCATCAAGCGGGAGGGATTTCGAGGCACGAAGGAAAGAATGGCAGCCAAGACGATCATCAGCCGGCCCATTTACGGAACGCTCTCTCCGCAGCCCGGGAAGCATCACCTGTTCATCGCCGATGCCGAAGGCGCGCTGGCGATAACGGACATGGCCGGCAAGGCTCCGCCCGGCTTCTTCGACGGCGCCGAGATCGTCTTTATTCCCGACCCGGAGGGCAAGCACATCTCGGCGCTTGAGGCGCTGAAGCCGGCTCAGCTCCATCTGCCGCCGTCCTTCGCCAGCCTCCTGCCGCGGCTCAGGCAGACGCTGACCAACGCCCATATGGGGCTGCGTCTCTATCTGGCCGGCACCGAGGGCCTGATCGGCCAGGCCATGCAGGCCGCGCTCGAAGCCGGCATCGACCACACCTCGATTGAGACCGAGCATCGCGGCTCGCTGGCGCGGCGCATGCAGTGCGTGCACTGCAAGGGCATCACCGAGAATGTGACCACGCAGCCGGCCACTTGTTCGCATTGCGGCCTGCTGCTCCTGGTGCGCGATCACTATTCGCGGCGCCTCGCCGCCTTCCAGGGCGTATGCATCAACGCCGAGGATCGCTCCGAGATTCCTCCGATGGAGGAGGCCTTCCCATGAGCACGGGCACCACCAAGCTCGACGTCGTCGTCAGCGACGTCGTTCCCGTCAACGATCTCGTCACCCGCTTCCATTTCCGCCGCCGCGACGGCGAGTTGCTCCCGACCTTTTCCGGCGGCGCCCATGTCGTGGTCGAGATGCGCGACGGCGACCGCACCAGGCTCAATCCCTATTCGCTGATGGGCTCGCCGCTCGACACGCGCGAATACACGATTTCGATCCGGCGCGACGATGTCGGCCGCGGCGGCTCGCTGTTCATGCATAGGTCCGTCAAGCCTGGCCTGGAGATGGTGATAAGCTATCCCGTGAACCTGTTCTCGCTCGATCTGAGAGCAAAAAAACACCTGATGCTGGCTGGCGGCATCGGCATCACGCCCTTCATGGCGCAGACCGCGCAACTGGCAGGGGACGGCGGCAATTTCGAATTGCACTACACCTGCCGCACCGCTTCGCTCGGCACCTATGCCGATGTGCTCCGAGAGCGCTACGGCAACCGGGTCAGGCTCTATCACGACGACCGCGAGGAGCGCATCGACCTCGAGCGGCTCTTGTCCTCGCAGCCGCTCGGCACGCATCTCTATGTCTGCGGCCCAGCCGGCATGATCAACTGGGTGCGCGATCGCGCGGCAAGCCTCGGCTGGCCGCCGGAGACCGTGCATTTCGAGCATTTCGCGGCCCCGCAGCCCGGCGCGCCGTTCGACGTGACCTTGGCCGTCAGCGGCAAGACGATCCGTGTCGGCGAGCAGCAGAGCCTGCTCGAAGCCATAGAGGCAGCCGGCGTCGATCCGCCTTATCTGTGCCGCGGCGGCGTCTGCGGCCAATGCGAGACCAATGTGATCTCGTCCGACGGCAAGTTCATCCACAACGATCACTGGCTGAGCGAGGAAGATCACCGTTCAGGCTGCAAGATCATGCCTTGCGTCTCGCGCTTCGAGGGCAAGTCGCTGGTCCTGGAAAGATAGGAGGCGTCAATGGGCATCACCTTTCGCAAGGAAACTTTTCGCGACGACTTCACCTTCAAGAACAGCCCGGAGCACATCAGGCGCTTTCCGTTCCCGTTCAACGAAGACGCCTACATGTACGCGGTCAACATCGAGCCGCATGTCGTCGGGCCTAAGGGAAGCGTTCTCGAAAACCTGATCGATGTCGACGAGCACTATGTCGCCGAGATGCAGGACCGCGCGCTGGTGCTGGCCGAGGATCCGCTGCGCTGCCAGTCGCTGCCGCATATGACGCTCGCCGGCTGGGACCTGCTCGAGCTTCTGATGGAGCAGCAGGCGCTGGGATATCCCGAGCATTTCACACTGGAGCGAAACGGCGACCGCTGGCGCTGGATCAACCGTCCCCTCGGCATCGACGACACCTTCACCTTCGGCGACACCTCGACGCTGCCCTACGGGCCGATGGAGTACATCACCCGCCAGAGCCAGGGCGATTTCTGCATCCTCGACCAGCGCGACGGCAATCTGTGGATGGATGCCGGCATGGTCACGACCCAGGCCGACTGGTCGCTCGACTTCGACATCGGCATGAATTTCTTCGAATGGCACGCGCCCGTGCCGTTGGCGCATGAGAAGGGCATCTTCACCCGCGCGCTGAAATTCCTCACCAACATCCAGCAGGGCAAGCCGGCCAGGCGCCTCAACTGGACGATGACCATCAATCCGCGCCTCGACACCAGCCCTGAGAATTATCACAAATGGGGTCCGGACCGCGCCACCGTCACGCCCGAAAATGTCGGCGACAAGGTGCATCTGCGCGTCGAATTGCAGAGCTTCTGGCGTCTGCCGCGCTCCAACGGCATCGTCTTCCCGATCCGCTGCTACCTGATCAAGATGGACGAACTGGTGACGCAGCCGAAATGGGCGCGCCGCCTGCACCGCGTCATCCGCGACCTGCCGGAAGAGCTCGCCACCTACAAGGGCCTGACGCGGTATCGGCCGACGCTGGTCGAGTGGCTCTCGAAGCTCGACGACGGCAGCCCGACGTCACCGGGATTCGGGCCGGATTGAACCGCTGATCTCCGCCTTGGGCGCCCCGGCGCCGACGTCGGAGATTGGCCGAAACCCCCATGATGTCGTCATACTCGGGCTTGACCCGAGTATCCATGCCGTGGCCTCGGGTGTAGGGTGCAAGTGCGCGGAATTCCGTAACCGTTGCAACGCTTTAGCGTCGCGGCATGGATTCTAGGGTCTGCGCGCGTCGCTTCGCTCCCTGCTTCGCCCTAGAATGACGAGCGCGGTAAGGGCGGGATCAGCCAATCACCCGGCCCTGTTCTGCGGATAGCAGATGATCGACAGATATCGCATCGGAAGCTGCGTCAGCTCTTCCGGTCCGTGCGGCGCGTCGGCGTCGAAGAACAGGCTGTCGCCCGGCTTCATCGGATAGAGATTGTTGCCGTGCCGGTAAACGACTTCGCCCTCGAGCATGTAGAGGAACTCCATGCCGGCATGCTGGAAGGTCGGGAACACGTCCGAATTCTCGGTGAGCGTGATGAGATAGGGCTCGACGACGACACCGCTGGTGTTGGCGCCGATGTGGCCGAGCAGATTATACTGGTGGCCGGCGCGCGTGCCGCGCCGCTCGACGTCGACGCCTTCGCCGGCCTTGACGAAGACGGCGCTGTGCTCTTCCTCGAAACGGCGGAAGAAGGCGGTCACCGGAACGCCCAGCGCCCGCGACAGCGCCTGCAATGTCGTCAGCGATGGCGAGGTGATGCCGTTCTCGATCTTCGACAGCATGCCGAGCGAAATGTCTGTTGCCGTGGCGAGGTCGGCGACGGTGATGCCGAGCTTCTTGCGGAATGCGCGGACCTCATGGCCGATCGCCACCTCCAGCACCTTCTCGCGCGTGTCGCGGATGGCGTGCGGATTCTGCGTCAGCGGCGTGCGGATCGTGCGCCCGTCCGCCGAAACGCGCTTCGACGGCGCCTTGCCCTTCGCTGCCGCATCGGTGGACCTGGTGCCGGAATTCTTGTTCGCCATGTCGCCCCCGACTCTCGCGGATTTATTTCACTCAAGGTGAACATATGCGGTGGCGATACAAGAGCGCAACCGCGACTGCAAGCCGACGAGTGTCGCTGGGGACCGATGGCTGGGACGCGAACGCCACGGCTTTTGCGCACAAAAACCGTTTCACGCAAACGTCGTTGCCGCAGATGTTTGTTGACAGCACCGAAGACCCAATTACTGTCACTGTGAGTGAAATTTGTTTCGCTGGGGAAATCAAAAAAAGAGGAGGCCCGCAATGAAATCTCGTGTTGCCGTCATCGGCGCCGGACCGTCCGGTCTGGCGCAGCTAAGGGCCTTCAAGTCGGCTGCCGACAAGGGCGCCGAGATCCCGGAAATCGTCTGTTTCGAAAAGCAGAGCGACTGGGGCGGCCTGTGGAACTACACCTGGCGCACCGGCCTCGACGAACATGGCGATCCGGTGCATGGCTCGATGTACCGCTATCTGTGGTCGAACGGCCCGAAGGAATGCCTCGAATTCGCCGACTACACCTTCGAGGAGCATTTCAGCCGGCCGATCGCCTCTTATCCGCCGCGCGCCGTGCTGTGGGATTACATCAAGGGCCGCGTCGAGAAATCGGGCCTGCGCGACTGGGTGCGCTTCAACAGCCCGGTGCGCATGGTGACCTATTCCGACGAGACCGGGAAATTCACCGTCACCGCGCATGACCGCAGCAACGACGTGACCTACTCGGAAGAGTTCGACAACGTCGTGGTCGCCTCAGGCCATTTCTCGGTGCCCAACGTCCCCTTCTTCGAAGGCTTCCTGACCTTCAACGGCCGCATCCTGCACAGCCATGATTTCCGCGACGCCATGGAGTTCAAGGGCAAGGACATCCTCATCATCGGGCGTTCCTACTCGGCCGAGGATATCGGTTCGCAATGCTACAAATACGGCGCCAAATCGATCACCTCCAGCTACCGCTCCAAGCCGATGGGCTTCAAATGGCCGGAGAACTGGAAGGAAGTGCCGCTGCTGCAGAAGGTCGTCGGCAAAACGGCGCACTTCAAGGACGGCACCACCAAGGACGTGGACGCCATCATCCTTTGCACCGGCTACCTGCATTCCTTCCCGTTCCTGACCGACGACCTCAAGCTCAAGACCGCCAACCGGATGTGGCCGCTCGATCTCTATGAAGGCGTCGTCTGGGAGAAGAACCCGAAGCTTTTCTACATCGGCATGCAGGACCAGTTCTACACCTTCAACATGTTCGACGCGCAGGCCTGGTACGCGCGCGACGTCATCATAGGCCGCATCAAGCTGCCGTCGGCCCAGGCGATGGCCGAGCACGGCGCCAAGTGGCGTGCGCGCGAAGAGACGCTGGAAGACGCCGAGCAGATGATCTGGTTCCAGGGCGACTACACCAAGGAACTGATGGACCAGACCGACTATCCGGGCTTCGACGTCGAGGCGGTCAACCACACCTTCATGGAGTGGGAGCACCACAAGATGGAAAACATCATGACCTTCCGCGACAATGCCTACCGCTCGCTGATGACCGGCACCATGGCGCCGGTCCATCATACGCCCTGGCTGCAGGCGTTGGACGATTCCATGGAGAGCTATCTCGAGGTGAAAGGGGTCGCGGCCGAGTAGGACGGCGCTCACGCCAACGCTTCCGATGTGAAATCAAAATGTGTGGGGTGTCTCGCGGGACACTCCACACGATCTACCAGCAAACGTAGCCGCCATCGACGATCAGGTCGAGGCCGGTCACGAAGCTAGACGCGCGGCTGGCCAGGAACACGGTCGGTCCGACCATTTCCTCCGGCGCCGCCATGCGACCCATGGGCGTGTCGCGTTTGAAAACCTTCACTTCTTCCGCCACCTCGGGCCGTTTGTTCATCGGCGTCAACGTGTAGCCGGGGCTGATGACATTGACGCGCAGGCCGCGATCGGCCCACTCCATGGCGAGGCTCTTCGACATGTGGATGACGGCGGCCTTGGAGGAATTGTAATGCGCCTGCGTCAGTCCCCGGTTGACGATTGTGCCCGACATCGAGGCGATGTTGATGATGGAGCCTCTTTGCCGCGTCAGCATCTTGCGCGCTTCAGCCTGGCAGGACAAGAACACGCCCGCCACGTTGACATCGTGAATCTTGCGCCACGTCTCCAGCGACAATGTCTCGGCAGGGTCGGAGCCGGCGATGCCGGCATTGTTGACGGCGACGGTCAGCGCGCCGAGTTCAGCCTCAACGCGATCGATCGCCGTCGCGAGGTCGCTGTCGGAGGTAACCGTGCCGGTCAGCGCCAGCGCTTTGCGGCCAAGTGCTGTGATTCTGTGAGCGGTCTCTTCAAGCCCGCCCCTGGACGCATGGCCGAAACAAGCGACGTCGGCGCCTGCTTCGGCCAGCCCGATCGCGATAGCCTGGCCGATTCCGCTGCCTGCGCCGGTGACCAGCGCGACGTCACCACTCAGCTTGAAGAGATCCATTGTTAGCCCTCCCTGACCGCAGGGAAGGTATGCGCTGAATTATGCCCCGATCAAGCGGTCCTGTGGGCGGGCCGCCTCGCGGCTCAGAAATAGCCGTCCGATGCCGCCGTAGCTTCCTTCGGGATTTCCACCCCGTCGACCAGGATCTTGTCGACCAGCTCATGGTGGAAGCAGACCAGCCCCTTGATCCGCTCGGCCTCGTGCACCGGCTCTGGATAGTACCAGACCAGGTTCTCGTGCCGCTTCTTCGGCGTCGTCACATGGTAATAGTTGGAGATGCCCTTGTAAGGGCAGCGCGAGATGTAGCGGCTGGGCGAAAACATATCGAGCCGGGTGTCCGAGATCGGCAGATAATGCCGCACCGGATGGCCGGTCTCGAACAGGAACACGCCGCGCCGCGAATCGGCCACCTGCTCGCCGTCGAGGATCACCTGCACGCGCCGCGATGAAGGCAGGCAGTCGACGCGGCGGAACGGATCGCGGGCGTGCACGAAGATCTCTTCGTCCTCTTCATACCAGTGGGTCATCTTCGGCCAGTGGAAAGAGATGTAGTCGGCGATCGGCGGACAGCCCTTGACGGGGTCGAGGTAGCGCCAGGCGCCGTCCTCGACCAGCGTGATGCCGGTGTTCAGCGAGTAATGCGTGGCGACGCCCTTGAACGGATCTTCCGTAGTCGTCCGGCTCGGCAGCAGGAACTCTTCCCGCACGTCGCTCATCGGGAAGTAGTATACGGGCAAATGGTCGCTCTCCTGGAACACCAGCGCCTTGGTGGTATCGGCGACGATCATCGGCCCGATCTGCACCCTGATCCGTTTGGGCGATGGCATGGTGAAGGCGACATAGCCCGGTTCGAACTCGTACTGCACGATGTTGTCGAGCACCGGGAAATGCGGCCCGCGGCCGCGCAGATGGGGCTTGCGAATGGTCGTCGTCCTCTTCTCGTCGTTTGCCGCCGGGTTCTTTCGCGCAACCATGGTCATGACGCCACCGATACGCGATCGAGCAGCAGCCCGGCCGCGATCGGCGGCAGGCCGCTGACAGTCTTGCGCACCGGCACCAGAAGGTCCGGGAAATAGCTGAAGATCACAGGCGTCTCGTCCAGCAGCAGCTTCTGGATGTCGGAAGCGGCCTTGCGCTGGGAGTCGAGGTCGAGCGCCTTCAAATAGCTGGCGACCATGCCGTCATAGGTCGCGTTCTTGAAATGCGCCGCGTTCCACGGACCATCGCTGACCAAAGGGCTCTTCAGGAAGACGTTCGGCACGCTGCGATGCGCGTAGTCGGTGATGCCGAGCGGGCTGTCCAGCCAGTCCGACTGGCCGAACACCGCCTTGCCGTAATATTTGTCCTGATCCTCGATGTTGAGCGAGATGCGGGCGCCGATCTCCTTGGCGAAGTTCTGGAACAGTTGCGCGTAGCCGGGAATGTCGGAATAGCGCAGCGTCGTCAGCGTCATGTCGAAGCCGTTGGCGAGCCCCGCCGCTTCCATCAGTTGCTTGGCCTTGGCGATGTCCTGCGTACGCTGCGGCACCGACTTGTCGGTGACCGGGAAGGCCGGCGCGAACGGGCTGTCATTGCCGGTCGCGGCCATGCCGTGGCAGAGTCCGTCGACCAGTTGGGAGCGGTCGATGCACAAGGCCAGCCCCTGGCGCACGCGCTTGTCGGTGAAGGGCGCCATGTCGCAGCGCATATGGAGCTGGCGATGCGCGGTCGAGGCGACGCGCAGCACGGTGATGTCGGGATTGCCCAGCACCACCTGGCTGACGTCGAGCGGGATCGCGTCGAGAACGTCGACCTCGCCCGCCTGCAGCGCCAGGATGCGCGGCTGCACGTCGGCATAGAACTTGAACTCGAGCCGGTCGGGCAGCGCTTTCTCGCCCCAATAGTCGGGATTGCGCACGAAGCTGGCGCCGACCTTCGGCGTGTAGCTTTCGAGCCGGAACGGACCGGTGCCTTCGAAGGTCTTCTCGTAGTCGCCCTTGTAGCTCGCCGGCAGGATGACGGCGTTGTAATTGTCGATCGACACCGAATAGGGGAAGCTGCCGTTCGGCGCGTCGAGATGGAATTCGACCGTGTGGTCGTCGACCTTGCGCGTGCCGCCCTTCGACAGCAGGCCCTTGAACACCGACAGAGCGTTGGACGTGCCATTCGGGTCGGCAAGGCGATCGAAGGTCGCCACGACGTCGTCGGCTTTAAAATCCTCGCCATTGTGGAATTTCACGCCCTTGCGCAGCTTGAAGGTCCACACGCTGCCGTCGGCGTTGGGCGACCAGCTTTCGGCCAGCACCGGCTTCAGCGTCAGGTCCGGCTGCGTCACGCACAGGAACTCGGCCGTCTGGAAAACCAGCTGATAGCTGCCGCTGTCATAGAAGGTGACGGGATCGATGGCGCCGCCCGGCACCGCGACGCCGGCGCGCACCGTGCCGCCTGGCTTGCCTTCGGCACGCGCTTGCGGAGCGCCGAGGCCGATCGCCGAAGCGATGCCGCCGAGGAAAGGCAGCGACAAGCCGAGCACGCTGCCATGGCGCAGGAATTCGCGCCGGCCGATCCTGCCGGCGAGCAATTCGTCGACAGCGGAATTTTCGATTGCACCGAGGGTTTTGCGAGCGGCGTCGATCGTCCTGAAATGCTTCGGCATGGCGGCATTCCTTGTTTGTCGCGGGAACTTTGGCATTTAGGCCACTGTTGACCGCGACCGGAAAGCGATATTTTTTGATTGGAGCCATCGGAATTTTCGATGGCGTCCACTGAAAGGCGAGGAACCATGGACACCGAGAATCTGCGCAGTTTCCTGGAGGTCGCGGCGCATGGCAGCTTCACCGTCGCCGCTCATCGGCTGAACCTCGCCCAGTCCACCGTCAGCGCGCGCATTCGCGGCCTCGAGGAACAGTTGGGCCGCAAGCTGTTCGTTCGCGATAGTGACGGCGTCACGCTGTCGCCGGCCGGCCGGCAGTTCCTGCCGCATGCCTCGACGATCACCCGCACCTGGGAGCAATCGCGCCAGGACATCGCCGTTCCCGATGGCTACGAGACATTGCTGAGGCTGACCGCGCCCGCCTACCTCTGGGACATCATCACTTCGCCCTGGATCGACTGGATGCGCGCGAAGCGGCCGAACGTTGCGCTGCGTCTGGAAGGCAGTTTCCCCGACCTTGCGATCGACCAGATGGCCGAAGGCCTGCTCGACATCTGCATCCTTTATTTGCCCAAGCCGCATCCCGGCATCGTCTATGAGACATTTGCTGTCGATCAGGTGGTGCTGGTCCAGCACGCCGAGCAGCCAGGATCGTGGACCGACAACTACATCCTGATGGACTGGGGGCTGGAGTTCCGTATCGAGCACGACCGTGCCTTTGCCGGGATGGTGAAGCCGGCGATCTCGGCCGGGCTGGTGTTCATCGGCCTGCAACACGTCCTGTCGCAGAAGGCGGCCGCTTACTTGCCGCTCAGCGCGGTGAGCTCGCATATCGAGCGCGGCGAGTTGAAGCGCGTGGAGGGCACCCCGGTGTTCCAGCGCCCGATCTATCTTGCCTATCCCGCGAATCCGGCATCGTCCGATGCTCTCAATATTGCGCTGAAAGGCCTCCGCATGCTGGTAAGGGACTGGTCGGACGCAAGCGGCTTTGCCGAGGGCGACCGCGCCCTCAGCATGGCGGATGCGCCGGTGCCCTGATTGCCGTCAGGCCGTCTCCACGGTCTTCGACCTCTGCAGCCGTGCCAATTCCGCGAAGGGGATATGGCAGCGGATCGTGTGGCCTGGTTGGGCCTCGGTGAGGTCAGGCTCCTGCGTCTCGCAGATGGCGCCGATCTTGCGTGGGCAGCGCGTGTGGAAGACGCAGCCCGTCGGCGGGTTGGCCGCACTTGGGATTTCGCCGTCGAGACGGATGCGCGAGCTCTCGGTGCGGTCGAGTTTTGGAACCGCCGACAGCAGCGCTTCGGTGTAGGGATGGTGCGGGCCGGAAAACACCGCCTCCGACGGCCCGAACTCCATGATGCGGCCAAGATAGAGCACGGCGATCTTGTCGGAGAGATAGCGCACCACGCCAAGGTCGTGCGAGATGAAGATATAGCTGACATCCTGCCTCGACTGCAGGTCGGCCAGAAGGTTGAGGATCGCCGCCTGCACCGAGACGTCGAGCGCCGAGGTCGGCTCGTCGCACACGACGATGCGCGGATCGCCGGCGAAGGCGCGCGCGATCGCCACGCGCTGCTTCAGCCCGCCCGACAGCTGGCGCGGCTTGACCGCGAGATGCCGGTCGGTGAGCCGCACCGAGCGGACGAGCTCTTCCAGGCGTGTATCCAGCGTCTTGCCGCTGAGCCCGCCCAGCCGCTTCAGGGCTCGGCTCAATATATGCCGGATCGAATGCGAGCGGTTGAGCGCCGAGTCCGGATTCTGGAAGACGATCTGCACTGCCTTGACCTGGTCTTCCGAGCGGCTGGCGAGCCGCGGCGCCAACTGCTTGCCCTCGAGCTCGATCGAGCCGCCGTCGTCTGGTGCGACGAGGCCGAGCAGGAGCCGCGCGAAGGTGGTCTTGCCGCTGCCGGATTCGCCGACCAGGCCAAGAGTCTCGCCGGGCCTCAGGCTGACCGAGACGTCCTTGACCGCCCGCAGCGGGCGGCCGTGGCTGGCATAGGTCTTGTTCAGCCCCTCGACCTGCAGCACCGGCGGCGCCTGCTTCGGCGGGACGGCAGCGATCTCGGCGGGCGTGGCCCGCGGCAGCGACTGCGCCTTGTCGTGATAGTGGCAGCGCGACAGCCGGCCGTCGCCGAGCTCGTAGAGTGGCGGCGGCTCGGCGCGGCAGCGTTCGGTGGCCAAAGCGCAGCGGTCGGCGAAGGCGCAGCCCGTGATGGTGGCGCCGATGCCGGGCAGGAAGCCCGGAATGGTGTCGAGCCGGCCCTGGTCCTTGCGCTGGCCGCCGCGCGGCAGGCAGCGCAGCAGCGCCACCGTGTAAGGATGGCGCGGATCGTTGAAGACGTCCTTGGTCGAGCCTTCCTCGACCAGCATGCCGGCATAGAGCACGCCGACGCGGTCGCACATGTTGGAGACGACGGCGAGGTTGTGGCTGATGAACAGGATCGAGGCCGACAGCTCGCGCCGCAACTGCCCGATCAGGTCGAGCACTTCCGCTTCGACCGTGGCGTCGAGGCCTGTCGTCGGCTCGTCGAGGATCAGCATCGAGGGGTCGTTGGCCAAGGCCATGGCGATCGCCACGCGCTGCTGCATGCCGCCGGAAAGCTGATGCGGATAGCGCTGCATGACGCTGGCCGGATCGGAGATGCGCACCCGGTTCAGCATGGCGAGCGCCTTGTCTTGCGCCGCCTGTCCGGTGACGCCGGTAAGCTCGAAAATCTCGGTCAGCTGGCGGCCGATGCGCAGCGACGGGTTCAGCGCCTTGCCGGGATCCTGGTAGACCATCGACACGCTGTCCGCGCGGGCGCGCCGCAGCGCTTCCGCGTCGAGCTTCATCACATCCTTGCCGTCGAGCGCGATCGAGCCGCCGGTGATGGAGCCGTTGCGCGGCAGATAGCGCACCACCGAAAGTGCCACGGTGGATTTGCCGCAGCCGGATTCACCGACCAGCCCGTAGGCTTCGCCGGCCCCGATGGTCAGGTTGACGTTGCGCAGCACCGCCCGGTTGCGGCGGCCGACGCGATAGGCGACCGAGAGGTCCTTCAGCTCGAGCGCGTTGGCGGCTTGGCTAGGCTCAGTCATTGAACGCTCCATGCACGCCGTCGGCCACCAGGTTGACGCCGATCACCAGCGAGGCGATGGCCAGGGCATCGAACAGCACCGTCCACCAGAAGCCGCCGCCGATCATGCCGTAATTGGAGGAAATCGACAGGCCCCAGTCGGGCGAAGGCGGCTGGATGCCGAAGCCCATGAAGGAGAGCGTGGCCACCGCGAAGATGGCGTAGCCCAGCCGCACCGTCGTCTCGACCAGGATCGGCGGGATGACGTTGGGCAGGATCTCGACGAACATGGTGTGCAGCGCGCCCTCGTGGCGCAGCTTTGCCGCGGCCACATAGTCGAGCTCGCGTTCGGCCAGCACCGCCGAGCGCACGGTGCGGGCGATGATCGGCGCGAAGCTCAGGCCGATGACGACGATGACGGTGATCTTCGAGGTGCCGAGCGCGACGATGGCGAGCAGCGCGATGATCACCACCGGGATCGCCATGAAGGCTTCGAGCACGCGGCTGACGATGTCGTCGACGATGCCGCGGAAATAGCCGATGACGAGGCCGAGCGCGGTGCCGGCGATGGTCGCAAGGATGGTGGCCAGCGGCGCTACCGTCAGGATGTCGCGCGAGCCGACGATGACGCGCGAGAACACGTCGCGGCCGAGCTGGTCGGTGCCGAACCAGTGATCGGCCGCCGGCGGCGTCAGCGCGTTGATGATGTCGCTTGCCAGCGGGTCGTAGGGGACGAAGTGCTGGCCGAACAGCGCGCAGACAACCCAGAACAAAAGGATGAAAAGCCCGGTCAGGAAGGTGCCGGACCTGGAGAGCGAATGCAGCACTTCGCCCCAAGGGCTGCGCTGTGCGGTATCGGGCGCCGGCAGGCTGGCTTGGGTGTCTGTCGCGCTCATTGCTCTGCTCCCAGCCGGATGCGCGGATTGAGCACGGAATAGAGGAAGTCGGCGATCAAGGTCGCCACCGCATAGACGATGCCGATGGTGAGGATGCCGGCTTCGAGCATCGGGAAGTCCTTGCCGCGCGCGGCGGTGAAGATCAGCGAGCCGATGCCTTGGTAGCGGAACAGCGTCTCGATCACGACCAGGCCGCCGATGAGATAGCCGGTCTGGGTGGCGATCACCGTGATGGTCGGCAACAGCGCGTTGCGCAGCACATGGCGCCAGATCACCGTGCGCCACGGCAGGCCCTTGAGAACCGCGGTGCGCGTATAGTCGGAATCGAGCGCCTCGATCATGCCGGAGCGCGCCATGCGCGCGATATAGCCGAACAGCACCAAAAACAGCGGCAGCGAGGGCAGGATCAGGTAGTAGAGCTGGGTGAAGAAGCCGGCGCCTTTCGGCCAGGCGGCGGCGATCGGCAGCCAGCGCAGCCACACCCCGAAGATCAGGATCAGGATGATGCCGGTGACGAACTCGGGCAGCACCGTGACCGACAGGCCGCCGAGGCTGATGATGCGGTCGAGCGGCCGGTTGAAATTGAGCGCGGCGATCACCCCGCCGAGGATGCCGATCGGCACCACCAGCACGAAGGCGACCAGCGCCAGCTTCATCGAATTGCCCAAGGCATCGATGACGAACGGCGCCACCGGCGCGCGGAAGACATAGGAGGTGCCCATGTCGCCGTGCAGAAAATTCCAGATCCAGCTGCCATATTGGATGAGCAGCGGCCGGTCGACGCCGAGCGAATGGTTCAGCGCATCCACCGCGCGCTGGTCGGCGAACGGCCCCAGAATGGCCCGCCCGACATTGCCAGGCAGCACCTGGCCGCCAAGGAACACCATGACGCTGAGCAGGAACAGCGTGACGAGCGACAGTGCCAGGCGCCGGACGAGGAAAGCTAGAATGGCAGCGTCTCCTTACGAAAGACCTTTGCGCCCAGCCGAGCCGGATGCATCGGACAAGCTCATAGTGGCAGGCGGATCGAAGGCTGTCACGGGCGGAACGGCTCCCGTAAACCGCGACACCTGAACCAGCGTCGAATTGCAGGTCGGCGATTGCGCAAGCCGCGACGTGCCGCGATCGGGCGTCAGCACATTCGGATTGCCGTGCTTTTCGAGGCCCTCCGGCTCGCCCGGCCGGGCCGGATCGAACCAGGCGCCGGTCGGCAACTGCACCACGCCGGGGATCAGATTGTCGGTGAGCACGGCGCCGGCGAGGCACGATCCGCGATCGTTGAAAACTTTGACCACCGCGCCGTCCACGATGCCGCGTGCCGTCGCGTCCTCGCGATTGATCAGCAGCGGCGCGCGGCCCGCGACCTTGTTCGCCCGGCTGACTGACCCATGGTCGTACTGGCTGTGCAGCTTGTCGGCCGGCTGCGGCGACAAGAGATGCAGCGGAAAATTCTCCGCCAGGCCGGCATTGCCCAGCCACTCCCGCGGCTCGCGCCATACGGCGTGGCCGGGGCAGTCGTCATAGCCGAACGACTCGACCGTCGCCGAGAAAAGCTCGATGCGTCCGGACGGCGTCGCCAAGGGATGCCGCTCCGGATCGGCCCGGAAGGCGCCAAGGAAGGTCTGCGACGTCACCGAGCGCGCAAGCTCGGCATGGCCGTCCTGCCAGAACCGGTCGAAGGGCGGCATCTTCACACCGGCCGCGCCGGCATTCTCCACGGCTTGGCCGTAGAGATACCGGATCCATTCGTCGGCGCCGCGCCCTTCGGTGAAGGCATCGCTCGTGCCGAGCCGCACTGCCAAATCGGCGAAGATGGCAAAATCGTCGCGCGCCTCTTCGAACGGCTCGATCGCCTGCTTCATGGCGACGATCAGGTTTTCACGGTTCGAGAAGGCGAGGTCGTTGCGCTCCAGCGCTGTCGTCACCGGTAGCACGATGTCGGCATGACGCGCCGTCGCCGTCCAGAATTGCTCGTTGACGATCACCGTTTCAGGCCGCCGCCAGGCCTCGACCAGACGGTTGAGATCCTGGTGGTGATGGAACGGATTGCCGCCGGCCCAGTAGACGAGCCTGATGTCGGGATAGGTCAGCGCAGCGCCGTTGAAGTCGAACGATCCGCCTGGATTGAGCAGCATGTCGGCCATGCGCGCGACAGGGATGAAATGCGCCACGGCATTCTTGCCTTGCGGCACCGAAGGCCAGCGGAATCCCATCTCCGGCCTGCCGGCGCCATTGGTCGAGGAATAGCCGAAGCCGATGCCGCCGCCTGGCAGCCCGATCTGGCCGAGCAACGCGGCGAGCGTGATCGCCGCCCAATAGGGCTGCTCGCCATGATCGGCGCGCTGCAGCGACCAGCTGACCATCAGCATGGTGCGCTTGGCGGCCATCTCCTGGGCCAGTGCATCGATCGTTGCCGCGTCGACGCCGCTGAGTTTCGCCGCCCATGCCGGATCCTTCGGCTGGCCGTCGCTTTCGCCCAGTATATAGGCACGCACTGTCTGGAAGCCGGTGCAGTAGCGCTCCATGAACGCCTCGTCGTGCAGACCCTTGCCGATCAGCGCATGGCAAAGCGCCAGCATCACGGCGGTGTCGCTGTTCGGCCGCAGCGGCAGCCATTCGGTGTCGATGCCACGCGGCGCGTCGTCGCGCACCGGCGAGACATTGATCAACCGTGCGCCATTGGCGACGGCGTTGCGCAAGGCCGCCGACGCCTCGTGCCGCGCCGAGCCGCCGCCCTGCACCTGCGTGTTGCGCCATGGCAGCCCGCCGAAGGCGACAATAAGCTTGGCGTGCCGTTCGATCCCGTCCCAGGTGGTGTGGTTGCCGGTCAGCGCATCGGTGCTGCCCAGCACATGCGGCAGGATGATCTCGGCCGCGCCATAGGAATAACTCAGCACCGAGCCGGTATAGCCGCCGATCGTGTTGAGGAAGCGGTGGACCTGGCCCTGCGCATGGTGGAAGCGCCCGGCGCTCGCCCATCCATACGAGCCCGCATAGATCGCGCTGTTGCCATGCGTCGAGCGAACGCGCTCCAGCTCAGCCGCCACGATGTCCAGCGCGACTTCCCAGGACACTTCCACGAAGGGCTCGTCGCTTCGCCGGCTTGCCGGGCTGGACCTGTCTCCCTCCAGCCAGCCGCGCCTGATGGCCGGGCGGGCGACGCGCAGCTCGCCTTGCACCGTGCCGAGCATCGATCGGCCAATCGGCGACGGGTCGGGATCGCCGCTCCACGGCTCGACGCCGACGAGCCGGCCGTTCTCGGCGCGGATCTCGTACGTCCCCCAATGCATGGTGGTGAGCAGGGTTGCGGTTCCCATGGGACGCATCATCCAGCCACGACGGTCGGGGCAGGGTGCCTTGTCGCCCTGCTCCGACCGGCCGCGAACCGCCAGCCCCCTTCGAGACTGGCGGTGCGGGATCTATGCTTGCCTCATGCTCAGCCTTTCGACGCCTTCTCGAGGAACAACTGCGACATGGCGGTGGGCTGCACGCCTGCCACGCCTTTCGCCGTCGCCGTCAGGTAGTCGTAGAAATAACCGAAGATGACCGGCGTTTCCTCGAGCAGCAGCTTCTGGATCTTGCCGGCGGTGGCCTTCTGCGCCTCGAGGTCGAGGGCCGCGATATAGCTCGCCGCCATCTGGTCGTAGTCCTTGTTCTTGAAGTGGGCGGCATTCCAGGTGCCGTCGCTCTTCAAGGGTGCCGCCAGATAGACGTTGGGCACGCCGCGGTGGCCGTAATCGGTGATGCCCATCGCCGAATCCAGCCAGTTCGACTTGCCGAACACAGCATCGCCATAATAGGCGCTCTGGTCCAAGATGTTGAGCTCGAGCTCGATGCCAATTTCCTTGACCCAGTTCTGGATGAGCTGGGCGTATTCCGGGATTTCCAGATAGCGCTCGGTGGTGAGCGTCATCTTGAAGCCCTGGCCGGCGCCCGCCGCTTCCATCAGTTGCTTGGCCTGGGCGATGTCCTGCTTGCGTTGCGGCACGCTGGTGTCCGTCGAAGGGTAGACAGGGGCGAACGGGCTATCGTTGCCGAGTGCCGAACGCCCTTTCATCAGGCCGGCGGCGAGCTTTTCACGGTCGAGGCAGAGCGCGATGGCGCGGCGCACGCGAGCGTCCTTGGTCGGGCCCTCGTCGCAATGCATATGCAGCTGCTGATGCGCGGACGACTTCAGGCTGATGACGTCGACATTCGGATCGTTCAGCACCGCGACGCCCGCCAGCACCGGCATCTGGTTGATGATGTCGATCTGGCCGCCCTGCAGCGCCAGGATCTGCGGCTGGATGTCGGTGAAGAAGGTGAATTCGGTGCGGTCCGGCAGAGCCTTTTCGCCCCAGTAGTCGTCGTTGCGCACGAAGGAGGCGCCGACCTTGGGCGTGTATTTTTCGAGCTTGAACGGCCCGGTGCCGTCGAAGCTCTGCTCGTAGCCGCCCTTGTAGCTCGCCGGGATGATGACGGCGTTGTAGTTGTCGGAGGACAGCATGTAGGGGAAGTTGCCGTTCGGCGCATCGAGGTGGAATTCGACGGTGTAGTCATCGACCTTCTTCGAGGCGCCCTTCTGCAGGATACCTGTGAATACCGACAGCGCGTTGGACGAGTTTGCCGGATCGGCGAGCCGGTCGATGCTGGCCACCACGTCGTCGGCCTTCATCTCGCCGCCCGAGTGGAATTTCACGCCCTTGCGCAGCTTGAAGGTCCACACCGTGCCGTCGGTGTTCGGCGACCAGCTTTCCGCCAGTGCCGGCTTCAGAACGAGGTCCGGACCGTCGACGCAGAGGAATTCCGCGACCTGTTGCATGACGAGCAGGCCACCGGCGTCGGCGATGGTGACCGGGTCGATCGCCGCTGCCGGCACGCTGCTGCCGACGCGGATGGTGGCGCCGGGCGCGCCGGCGCGAGCGAGCGAGGGTGCCGCGCCGAAGCCGGCGGCCATGCCGATGCGGCCGAGCAGCGGCAGCGACAGGCCGAGCAGGCTGCCGTGGCGCACGAATTCGCGGCGGCTGATGCGGCCGTCGATCAGGCCGTCGATGAGGTGGTTTTCGAGTGGCGTCCGGCCGCGCCGGATGAGATCGAGAATGCGATAGTTCTTGCTCATGGGTCTAAGCCCTTTCCCCAGTTGTTATGGTTGGCGGGTGCATTCCAGTAGACGAGTTCCGTGGAGTTCTCCGGTCCAGGCACTCGGTATCGGTCGATATACAGTAGCATGCGGTTCCGACCGGTCCATCCGCTCCTTGGGACGGAAAAGTCAGATTTTCTTGATGGATTGTCTGTCGGCCAGGCGCCTCGTGGCCGCCCTTTTTTCGATAAGTGCTGTTTGCTTTTCGACATCCTCCTAATTCAGCGGCAATCTGCGGTAGGTCCCGGGCTTTTCCGGGTCGTGATATTTGTTGCAGGGGCCGTTTTCGACGAAGTCGCGATGGCAGGCGGCAAGCCCTTCCCGCGATAGCGTGACCCCGAGGCCGTGGCCTTCAGGCACCCGTACGACGTTGTTTTTCGGCGCGAACGGGCCTTCCTTGATGATGTCCATCGGCTGCATGCGAAACAACGACTGGTTGGGCTCCCTGATCCAGCCGAGCGCGGCGCACAGATGCAGGTAGCAGGCGCTGCCGATGCCGGTGTCGCCGCTGTAGCACCAGTAATCGATGCCGGCGTGCTCGCAGGCGCCGACGAAGCGCAGCATCCGGTTGATACCGCCATGCGCCGTCGGGTTGCCGACGAAGGCGTCCGGAACCTTCAGCTCAATGGCGCGGGCAATGTCGATGTTATGGGTCGAGAACGGGATCGAGGTGTGGCGGCGAAGCTCGCGCATCTCCTCGTTGGTCGCCACCGGATCCTCCCAGTTGCGCACGCCGAGCTCTTCCAGCGGCCGCGTCAACTGCCTGGCGGTCGCCAGCGAATAGGCCTGGTTGGAATCGATGCGGATCATTGCATCGTCGCCAAGCTTCTTGCGGATGAGCTCGACCATCTTCAGCGAAACTTTCGGATCGTGCGTCGAGAACTTGCCCTCGAAGAAGGTCGTGCCGTGGCGCTCGTTGAGTTCGACGCAGTAGTCGGCGACTTCTTCCGGCGTCTTCTCGCCTTTCACCTTGGCTCCATCGCCGCGCAGCGAAAAATAGTCGGTGAAGGGAATGTCCTTTCGCACCGCACCGCCGAGCAACTGATAGAGCGGCTGCTTCCAGGCCTTGCCGCGCAGGTCCCACAGCGCCATCTCGATGGCGCCGAAGGCCATGATGCGGGTGCGGTCGTTGGTCGATTGCACGCCGCTCCAGAAGGGCAGGCAGACTTCCTCCGCTCCGGCGATGTCGAAGGCGTCGCGCCCGGCAAGCCTCGGCGCCAGCACGTCATTGATGACGGCGGCCGCGCCTGGCGTCGGCGCCTCGCCGATGCCGACAAGTCCGTCCTCGGTCTCGACCTCGACGATGGTCGGCGAGAAGCCGTCGAGCTCGCCGAAGACCCAGACATAAGGGGCCTCCAGCCTGTAATTGATGGGTGTTGCCTTGACGCGCCTGATCTTCATTTCAGCCGATCTCGAAGAAGGGTTCGCCGAGCAGGCCCGGGTCTACGTCGATGCCGAGGCCGGGGCCGTCGGGAATGCCCATATGGCTGCCGGTCACCGGTGGAGCATTCCTGGCCGTGCGCACAGTCACCCATTCGTGGAAAGCGATGGCATGCAGCCGGCGCTCTTGCGGCGTCGACAGCGACAGATGCGCCATGGCCGCGGTGTCGATCTCGGCGCCGCCCGTATCCTCGACTGTGATCATGAAGCCGAGATCGACGGCGACGTCGCGGATCAGCCTTGTCTGCGTCACCCCGCCCAAGCGCGAAATCTTCAGCGTCAAACCGTCGGCGGCACCCCTGCGGTGGATCTCCAGCATCTCGCCCAGCGAAGTGACGGATTCGTCCAGCACCATCGGCTTGTCGAGCATGCGGCGCACCGACATGTTCTCCTCGATGGTCGTGCAGGGCTGCTCGAACGTGTAGTCGATGCCGCGCGTGGCGTCGGCGAACTGCCGCGCCTGGTAAGGCGTCCAGCCGGCATTGGCGTCGCAGAAGATCACCGTGCCCTTCGGCACGGCGGCGGCCACCGCCGCGATCCGCTCGATGTCGTCATGCACATTGCCGCCGACCTTGACCTGCAGGCGCCGGCACCCTTCGGCGATGATCCGCTTGGCCAGCGCCGCCATCTGGTCGAGCGTGCCGTGGGTGACGACCCGGTAGGTCTCCGCCATGTCGCTCTCGCGCCCGCCGAGCATCGTCACCAGAGGCACGTCGGCCGCGCGAGCGGCCAGATCCCAGCACGCCATGTCGAGCGCGGACTTGATGTAGGGATGGCCCTTGAACACCGTGTCCATCAGCCGGCCGATGCCGGCCAGCCCGCGCGGATCCTGGCCGATGAGATGCGGCGCGATCTCCGGCACGCCCGCGCGTGTTCCCGCCGGAAACGCGGCCGAATAGAAATTGCCGAGCGGCGCCATCTCGCCCCATCCGGTCACGCCGCTGTCGGACGTGATGGCGACGATCACCGCGTCGAAGCAGTCGGCGACCCGCCCCTTCGACATGCGGTAAGGCCCGTCCACGAAGGGCTGGACGACATGATAGGCCTTGATGCTCTTGATCTTCATGTTCGTGTCCGTTGTCCGTACGTCTGTCAGTTCTTCGATGCGCGCTTTTCGAGGCCGCGCGCATAGGCAAGAAGTTCTTCGAAATCGAGGCCGATATGCTCGCGCGCATGGCGTTGGGCGGCCCGCATGTCCGCGCCTTTGAGCAGCGCCACATAGGTTTCGTGCACATCCTCGGCCGGCACCGGCTCGTTGCGGGCGCGCTGGTGCAGGGCGAAATACATCTGCAGCCGGCTGGTCAGGCGCTGCCAGGTCTCCAGCAGCACCGAATTGTCGGCCCATTCGTAGATCAGCCCGTGCAGCTGCAGCGCCATCTCGATCTGGCGCGTGGTGTCCTTCGCCCGCGTCGCCTGCTTCACCGCTTCATGGCGGCGGTCGAGCTCGTCGAAGAAGCGCTGGTCGCGCTGCGGCCAGGTCTTCTCGATGGCGAACTCGTCCAGCACCTGGTTCAGGGAATAGGCGTCGACGATATCCTTGGCGGTGACCTCGATGACGAAGGTTCCGGCATAGGAGATGCTGGTCAGGATGCCTTCCTGCACCAGCTCGCGCATCGCCTCGCGCAATGGCGCGCGGCTCACCCGCATCTGTTCGGAAATCCTAAGCTCGTTGAGCTTTTGCCCCGGTTCCAGCTGTCCAGTCAGGATGGCGCGCCTCAGCAGGGCGACGATCTCCGCCCTGCGCGTCGTATCCGCGATCGGACTGAAATCCGGCTTTGCCATGTGTCGACTCCCGAGAGGAACTTCTGCAAGACAAGCAGATTGTCGACAATCTAACAAGAGCCGATTTCCGTGAATTCCGGATTTTGAACCTGCAGCCTCAAGCCGCTCGCCCGTAGAAGCCGATCCGCTCCTCATCGGTGAACATGACGCCAGGACGTTCGTAATAGGAAAACACCGCGATCATGCGCTCGCGGTTGCCTTCGACGGTGGTCACGCGGTGCGCGGTGTTCTTGCCGCGGAAGACGTTGAGCGTGCCGGCATTGATGCGCAGGATCTTGGCTTCGGGATCGCGTCCCTCGAGCAGCTTGGCCACGCCGTCATAGTTCGGGTTGTCGTCCGAGCGCAGGTCGGTGCGGTATTCGAAGTCGCCGCCGACCTCCGGGGCTTGCAGCAACAACGTCGTGGTGAATTCCGAGCGGTCGAAATGCCAGTTGAGCGCTTCGCCGGCGCGGTAGCCCATGACATTGGCGCGGGCCAGCGGATCCTGCATGACATGCAATTGCGGCTTGTCCATCGTCGCCGCCAGGAATCGCGCCAGCGGCGCGTATTCGTAGATTGAAAGCACGGTGCTGCCGGGAATCTGGTCGGCGCAGACCGTATGGCTGATCGTCTCGACCTTGCGCAGCGCCGGATGGTCCGGCGAAAGCTCCGGGATCGACGGCTTGAAGTAGATGTTGTGCATGCGCCTGTGGACATGCGAGCGCGTGTCCATTACCGGCCGGATCTCGGCGACCGCCTTTTCGGCAATGCCCGGGCGCAGGAACCTTTCCAGATTGAACATGCCGTTTGCCGCCAGCGCGGCCTTGGACTCGTCCACCAGCCGCTGCCATTCGGCACTGCCCTCGCGGTCGAGCGGGTAGCGGTCCAAGTCGAGAATGTTTTCGATCATAGCGTCCTCCGAAATCCGAGGTCACTACACGGCAAGGAAATCTTTGCCGCAACGCGGAAAATTGTTAGGCTCTCCCAAGAAAAACTTTCGAGGGAAACGTGGACAAGCTTCCGCCATTGAACGCGATGAGGACTTTCGAGGTCGCTGCGCGCGCCGGCAGCTTCACGCTCGCCGCAAGCGAGCTCGGTGTGTCGTCGGCCGCGGTCAGCCAGCAGATCCGCAACCTGGAAGACTGGTTCGGCAAGCAGCTCTTCATGCGCAACGGCAATCGCATCGCGCTGACCGATGCCGGCCACGCTATCTATCCGCAGACGGCGCACGCGCTGGGCGAGATCGCGGCGGTCGGCCGGCGCATGCTGGAAGGCGGCTTGCGCACGCGCCTCGTGGTGAGCGTGCCGTTCTCGCTGGCCGAGCTGTGGCTGGCGCCGAGGCTTGGCGTGCTGCTCGACGGTTTTCCGCGGATGGCGATCGATGTCCGGGTCGAGGACGATCCCGTCGACGTGGTGCGCCAGAACATCGACCTGCGCATCTCTTATGGCGACTACCACTATCCGGCGTTGAAGATGGTGCGGCTCGTCATGACGAGGTGCTGCCGGTCGCCGCGCCCGATTTCTGGCAGCGTCACGGCAATGGCGCCGCCAGCTTGGCGGACGTGCATGAGAGCCACTTCATCCACACCAATTGGGGGCCGAACTATGCCTCGCACCCGAGCTGGGCGGACTGGTTCGCCGCCGCCGGCGGCAGCCGCGCGCCGGACCCTTCGCATGGCCGCCGCGTCGGCCTGTCCAGCCTGGCGATCGGCGCGGCGCGGCTGGGGTTGGGGGTAGCCCTGGGACAAAGGGTGATGGCGACCGCGGATCTCGAAGCCGGCCGATTGATCGCGCTGTCGTCCGTCTCGGTTCGTCTCGGCCAGCCCTATTGCGCCTTCATGCTGCCGGCGAAGGCGGAACGCGCGGATGTTGCGGGATTGGTCGCGCTGCTTGGCAAGTAATTCCACTAAGCCGCGCACGGAGCCAGCGTCGGGAGCCGCCTGAGCCCTCATAGCAAAACGGCGCCCTCGACGTGGGTGTCGAGGGCGCCGTCGGACCGGAAACTGATGGGGGTTATCAGCTGGCCGGTTTCGGTTGCGGCAAGGGAGAAACCGGCATTCCGGGTCCGATTTTCTGCAGATTGCCCGTGATCACCTGATCGGTCTCGGAGATGCCTGAGGTCACGGAAATCAGGTCGCCATCGGTAGGCCCAAGCGACACCAGCTTCTGGTCGACGGTGTTGCCCTTGCCGATGACATAGAGGTACTTGCCGAGCTGGCTGGAACCCAGCGCTACCTGCGGCACCATCAGCGTGTTGGGCTGTTCCTTCACATGCAGGCGCACCCGCACATACTGTCCCGGCAGCAGCGTGAACTTGGCGTTGCCGATCGTGGCGCGCGCCGTGATCGTGCCGGTCGAGTGGTCGATCGTGTTGTCGATGAAGGTGAGCTCACCCTTCTGGCTGGGCTGGGTCTCGCCAGGCAGGAGCACGTCGACGGCGATCGGACCGTTGGCCTTCGCCTGCTCGATCTGGACGAGGTCGGTCTCGCTCGGATTGAAGGTCACATAGATCGGATCGAGCTGCACCAGCGTGTTGAGCACCGTTCCGGCGACGCTGACCAGCGTGCCGACCGAGGCCTGGTTGCGGCCGATACGACCCGGGAACGGCGCCTTGATTTCGGCATAGCCGAGATTGAGCTCGGCCGTCCGCACCGCCGCCTGGTCGACGGCAAGGGCGGCTTGCGCCGTGCGCAGATTGCTGGTGCGCTGGTCGAAACTGTCCTTGTCGAGGTAACCGGCCTTGGCAAGATCGGTGCCGCGGCCGAGATTGGATTTTGCATAGTCGAGCGTCGCGGTATCGCGCTGCACCTGGGCCTTCGCCTGGTCCAGCGCGGCCTGATAGTCATCGGGCGCGATTCGGTAGAGCATATCGCCCTGCTTGACGTCGCTGCCGTCGGCCGCGGTCTGTTCCTGCAGATAGCCCGGCACGCGCGCCTGCAGCGTGATGCTGCGGATCGACTCGACCCGCGCGGCGTAGTCGAGATAGATCGGCAGCGTCCTTTTCACGACATTCACCACCGGCACGGGCATGACGAAGGCTGCCGGCGCGGGCGCGGCGCCCGCCGTGCCTCCGCTGAGATTGCCCATGTCGAGCAGGTGGACACTTGCCACCGAGATCGCGCCCAGCGCGACGGCCGTCCCCAAAGCGATTTTCCATCTACGCATTTTGATCTCCAATCCTTATTCAGCCGCTTGGCGAGCTATTCAGCCGCCTGGGCCAGCGGCTGAAGCGCCGGCTCGGCGGTCGGTTCAATTTCTTCTGGCCGAGGGGCCTCGTGGTGGCCCTTGGCCGGTTCCTTTTCGCCGCGTTCGCGCAACTGCTCGATCACCGCGTAGAAGACCGGCACGAAGACCAGCGACAGGATCGTCGCCGCCACCATGCCGCCGAAGACGGTGGTGCCGATCGACTGACGGCTGGCCGCACCTGCACCGGTCGCGAACATCAGCGGCAGCACCCCGAGGATGAAGGCGAAGGCCGTCATCAGGATCGGCCGCAGGCGAAGCCTCGCGGCTTCCATCGCCGCTTCGACGATGGTGAGCCCTTCCTCGCGCCGGCGTCTGGCGAACTCGACGATCAGGATCGCGTTCTTGGCCGCCAGGCCGATCAGCATGACGAAGCCGATCTGCGAGTAGACGTCGATCTGCATGCCGCGCAGCAGGAGCACCACGAAGGCGCCGAACAGGGCGAGCGGCACGGCGAGCAGCACCATGAAGGGCATCGCCCAGCTTTCATACTGCGCCGCCAGGATCAGGAAGACGAAGACGATCGCCAGCCCGAACACGACCGAAGCGATCGATCCGGCCTTGAGCTCCTGATAGGTGATGCCGGTCCACTCGTAGCCGAAGTCGCGCGGCAGCACGTTCGCCGCCGCCCGTTCCATGGCCGCCACCGCCTGCCCGGACGAGAAGCCGGGGGCAGCGCCGCCATTGATCAGGGCCGAGGCATTGTTGTTGTAGTGCGGCACGGTCTCCGGACCGACGATCGGCACCAGCCTGCCCAGCGTGCTCAGCGGCACCATGCCGCCCGACGCATTGCGCACATAGAGCCGCGAGATGTCGGTGGCGTCGGCGCGCGCGTCTTTGTCGGCCTGAATGGTCACGCGGAAGGTGCGGCCGAACAGGTTGAAGTCGTTGACATAGAGCGAGCCGAGATAGATCTGCAGCGTGTTGAACACGTCCGGCAGGTTGAGGCCGAGCAGCTTCGCCTTGCTGCGGTCGAGGTCGTAGTTGAACTGCGGCGTCGAGGTCGAGAAGGACGAGAACAGCTGTTGCGGGTTGAGCTCCGGCTGCTTGCGCGCTTCTGCGATCAGCGCCTGCGTGACATCGTTCAGCGCCGCACTGCCGCGTCCGGAGAGATCCTCCACCTGGAACTCGAAGCCGCCGGTGGTGCCTATGCCGGGGATCGAGGGGGGGTCGAAGGACAGCGCGAACGCATCCGGCATCTGCAACAGCTTGCCGCGCACCTGCTCGACCAGTTTCGACGCGCTCTGGTCTGGGCCGCGTTCGTCCCATGGCTTGAGGATCGCGAACTCCACCGCCGAGTTCGATTGGGCGGCGCTGGTCAAAAAGTTCAGGCCGCTGATCGAGCCGACGATGTCGACGCCGGGCGTGTTCTGCAGGATGTCGCGCGCCTTCTGCGCCACCGCATCCGTGCGTTCGAGCGAAGCGCCGTCCGGCAGCTGGATGACGACGAAGAAATAGCCCTGGTCTTCGACCGGCAGGAAGGTCGAGGGCAGTTTCTGCCAGACGAAATAGGTGGCGACCAGACCCGCCGCAAACAGGCCGAGCATCGCCCAGCGCAGCTTGATCAGGATGCGCACGCCATGCGCATAGGCATGCGACAGCCAGTCGAAGCCGGCGTTGAACCAGCGGAACAGCACGAACTGGGTCTCGCCGCGATGGCGCAGGAAGGCGGCGCTCAGCGCAGGCGACAGCGTCAGCGAGTTGAAGGCGGAAATGCCGACAGAGATCGCGACTGTCAACGCGAACTGGTTGTAGAGCCGGCCGGAGACGCCAGGGATGAAGGCGACGGGAACGAACACCGCCATCAGCACCGCCGTGGTGGCGATGATCGGCCCGGTCACCTCGGCCATCGCCGCGCGTGTCGCGGCAAGCGGCTTGAGCCCGGCCTCCAGCTGTCGCTCGACATTCTCGACCACGACGATAGCGTCGTCGACCACAAGACCGATCGCCAGCACCATGCCGAGCAGCGAGAGCATGTTGAGCGAGAAGCCCAGCATATACATGATCGCCAATGTCGCGATCAGCGAGACGGGAATGGCGATGGTCGGGATGATCGTGGTGCGCCAGCTCTGCAGGAAGATGAACACCACCGCCACGACCAGCACCAGCGCTTCGCCGAGCGTGATCAGCACGTCATGCATCGAAGCCGACACGAAGCGCGTCGTGTCGTAATGCATGGCGTAGTTGACACCCTTTGGGAAGCGCTGCGACAGCTCCTGCATCTTGTCCTTGACCCGCTGCTGCAGGTCGAGGGCGTTGGAGCCGGGCATCTGGTAGACGGCCAAAACCACTGTCGGGTCCTTGCCGAAGAAGGCGGAGGAAGAATATTGCAGCGCGCCGAGCTCGATGCGGGCAACGTCGCGCAGGCGCGCCAGCGAGCCGTTCTGCGAATTGGCGCGCACGACGATGTCGCCGAATTCCTTCGGGTCGCTGAGCCGGCCCACCGCGTTGACCTGCATTTCGAAGGCGGTGCCGGCGGGCGCCGGCGACTGGCCGATCTTGCCGGCCGCCACCTGCACGTTCTGCTCGGCGATCGCGTTCTGCACGTCGACGGCGGTGATGCCGAGATTGGCAAGCTTGTCCGGGTCGAGCCAGACGCGCATCGAATAGCGGCGCTCGCCGAAGATCTGCACGTCGCCGACGCCGGGCAGGCGCTTCAGCGGATCGACCACCTGCAGATAGGCGAGGTTGCTCAGCGCCACCGGATCGACCGAGCCGTCCGGCGAGGTGAGGTCGACGATCAGCACGAAATTGGGGTTTTGCTTCTTGATCGTCACGCCGCCCTGGTTGACGATGGCCGGCAGGGAGGATGCCGCTTGCGAGACGCGATTCTGTACGTCGACGGCCGCCGTGCTCAGCGGATAGCCGACGTCGAAGGTGATGGTGATGGTCGAGGAGCCGTCATTCGAGCTCGTCGACGACATGTAGGTCATGCCTTGCACGCCGTTGATCTGCTGCTCGAGCGGCGTGGTGACCGTATCGGCCACGACCTGCGCGCTGGCGCCCGGATAATGGGCGCTGACCACGACTTGCGGGGGCGTGATGTCGGGGAACTGCGAGACCGGCAACAGGAAATAGGCGATCGCACCGGCGAGCACCATGATGATGGCGATCGCCGAGGCGAAGATCGGGCGGTGGATGAAGAAGTTCACCATGATGCGGACGCCTCGCCGAACGGTTTCGCGAAATGGCGCAGGCGCCGGGCCCGGCCGGAGCCGGAATCCGCCAGGAAGGAAGGCGGGTCATCGTCGCCCGGCGCCTGTTCCGCCGCGCGTGAGCGCAGCATCCGTTCGAAGGCTTTGGGGTCGATCCCGTCCGCCTTCATCACCAGCCGGATCATCGGATCCCGGATGGCTTCGTCGATCGTCAGGTCTTTGCGCTTTTGCATAGGAGCGGCTCCTTGCTCGGCCCGCATCGATTGATCACGGGCCGCTTTTTCTCGTTCTTCACCGGCCGAAGCCGCATGACAGGCAGGTTTTGCGTCCTATCTCACTCTGGCAGGGCTATCGGAGGCCTTGTCGTTTGACGGCGAGCGATACAGGTGTTACCAGTAAGTAACATGCTGGAAGTTACAGACCGGTAACACCCTAGTCAAGAGGTGGCGACGGTTTTTTTGGAAACGACGAAAGGAGATCATCATGACTGACGGCGTCGCGGAGCGTTCCCGCCCCCGGGATCGAATCCTGGAGACGGCGCAGGACATGTTCCACAAGCACGGCATCAAGGGTGTTGGCGTCGACGCCATCACCGAGGCTGCCGGCACGAACAAGATGACGCTTTACCGTCACTTCGAATCCAAGGACGAATTGATCGTCGAATGCCTGCGCGCCACGGCGGCGAAGGCGTCAAGGATCTGGGACGAGTTCGAGGCCAAGCATCCCGGCGACAAGCTCGCCCAGTTGTATGCCTGGGTTCAAAAGGCTTCCGAACTGCTCAGCGCCGACAGCCGCGGCTGCGACATGGCCAATGCCGCCGTCGAGCTCACCGAGATCGATCACCCGGCCAGGCGCGTCATCAAGGAACTGAAGGAGGCCCAGCGCGAGAAGCTGGTTGCGCTTTGCCGCGATGCCGGCATCGGCCAGGCCGAGCTGCTCGCCGACACACTGTCGCTGCTGCTCGAAGGCGCGCGCGTTTCGATGCAGAGCGTCGGCGCCGAAGGCCCGAGCGCGCAATTCGTGCGCATGGCCGAAAGCCTGATCGCCTCGTTCCGGGCGCGCTGATGTCTTCGCCTCATCCTGACTCTGTGATCCTGTCTCAGAATCAGGCACCCAGCCATGCAATGGGTCAGGCAAGTTTTCCGGAGATGTATGAGCGCTGGCTCGTGGGTCCTCTCTTTCGCCCTTGGGCCGAAGTGACCTTCGAAGAGGTAAGGCTGTCCCCAGGCCATCGTGTCTTGGACATCGCTTGTGGCACAGGGATAGTTGCGCGCGTTGCCAAGGAACGGCTTGGTGCCGCCGGCTATGTTGTCGGCATCGACATCAGCCCGGATATGCTCGCCGTCGCGCGCACCGTGGCGCCGGACATCGACTGGCGCGCCGGCAATGCCAGTGCGCTGCCGCTCCGCGACGGAGAGCAGTTCGACGTGGTCGTCTGTCAGCAGGGTCTGCAGTTCGTTCCCGACAAGCCCGCTGCGGCGGCGGAGATGCGGCGAGCGCTGGCGCAGGGCGGCATGTTGGCGGTTGCCACTTGGCGGTCCGATGAGGAAATCCCCTTCTTTCGAGAACTCCGCCGCGTCGCCGAGCGACTCCTCGGCCCAATCGCAGACCTGCGCCACAGCTTTGGGAACTCGGCGCCGCTCGAGGCGCTGCTCCGGGACGTCGGCTTCCACGACGTGCGATCAAGGACAATATCGCGTATCATACGCTTTGAGGACGGCGCGCCCCTCCTGCGATTGAATACGATGGCGCTGGTCGGCATGAGTGCTGCCTGCAAGGCAATGACCGATCAGGAACGCAAGCGCGTTGTGGAGGACATCGTGAGCGGGAGCGCTGCCGTGCTGCAGTCCCACTCCGATGGATCGGGAGTCGCTTTCGAACTCAGCGCCAACCTGGCGACAGCCAAAGCCTAGAGCAATTCAAGGAAAAGTGTGAGCGGTTGGGCTCGGCGCCTTCGCCGTAACGTCAGATGGACGCTCGCGCCACGGGGCTGGCGCCGCCTCCGCATCATCGCCGTGCGGGCAAAGAAAAAGCCCGCTGCCGGGAGGAGGTGGCAGCGGGCTTGATTTCGAATACGGCACGGGAGGAGGTGTACCGTACTCAGCGTCGGCATCACATCTGGGAGGAGGAGACGGCCGACACCCAGACAAATACGGGCTGCCTAACGATTCGGCAATTGCGAAACCTGCATAGCTGGTGTGCAGAATTGCGGGATCAATCGTCAGACAAATGCTAAAGCGCGTCGCGCTGAAGCGGATTCAGGCGACGCGCTTTAAGCCTGTGTTTTCATGCGTGTCGTTATCGCAAAACCGCTGCGCACTTTTGCGCGACATGCATTAAGGCCGCCTTCGTGCGCCCACCCACTGGTTTATTGCACCGGCACGTTTTCCTTGAAGATCAGCCGCGGCTCGATGAACTTTTTCGTCAGATAGGGCGCCGACGAGGCGATGGATCCGAGCAGGCGGATCACCGACTGCTCGGCGATCAGCCGCGCATTCTGGTCGATCACGACGTCGGCGAGATCGTCGACGAGATAGCGGCGCGTTTCCTTGGTCAGGTCGTGGCAGATGAAGACCGGCTTCTTGCGCGGCTTGACCTCGAGCAAGGCCTTGGCCACGCCGGACCGTCCGGCGCCGACGCAGTAGATGCCGAGCAGGTCCGGTTCGTTGTGCAGCGCCTTGATGGTCGCGCGGTAGCTGGCGTCCGGGTCGTCATTGCTTTCGGCGGCGCTTGAGACCGTGAGGTTGGGAAACTCCTCGCTCAGCACCGAACGAAAACCCATCTCGCGCTCCTCGTGGCCGCGATAGGAGCGCGAGCCGACCACCATCGCCAGATGTCCTGTACGGCCGCCGAGGAAGCGGCCCATCAGCAGCGCCGCGGTGCGGCCCGCCACCCGATTGTCGATGCCGACATAGGCCGAGCGGGGTGCCGCCGGGACATCCGAGATCAGCGTGACCAGCCTGATCCCGGCATCGACCAGCTCGCGCAGGATGTTGCGCGTGCGCGGGTGGTCGACGGCGATGACGCCGACACCGTTGGCTTTGAGCGACAGATTCTCCACCGCGCCTTGCAGCGCGCCCGGCGAAATACCGGCAAGGTTGTGGATGCGGCAGGAGGCGACCAGCGGCAGGCGTGCCGCATAATCCTCGATGTGATGCGCAAGATCGGCCATGAAGCCGTTGGACCCGATCGGCAGGAAGAATTCCAGGTGCGCCGGCTTCGACGGCAGCACGACTTGATCGAGCGTCGGCAGATAGCCGAGCTGCTTGGCCGCCTCCATCACCCGCTGCCGGTTGGCAGCACTTGCCCCTGGCCGGTTGTTGAGCACCCTGTCGACGGTCGCGGTCGACAGGCCGCAGCTTCTGGCGATGTCGGCTACCGTGGCTTTCATGAGTCCAGTCATAGGATGGGAAGCGAGCCCCTGTCAGGACAATTCAACGTCAGGCCAACCGACGCCGAGCCAAATCGATGCCAGACCGTCAGCCATGCCGCTGCGGGCCGTCGGAAATCGCGTCCCGGATCTCCTTGTCCGACATGCCGGTGATGACGCGCTCGACCTCGGCGACCGTCGTCTTTTTCGGATCGATGTCGTCGGCCACCACCTTGCCCCGGCGCATCACCACGATGCGGTCGACCACCTGGAAGACGTGATGGATGTTGTGCGCGATGAAGATGCAGGAGTGCCCGGAATCACGGGCGCTGCGCACGAAGCTCAGCACGCCTTGCGTCTCGGCGACGCCGAGATTGTTGGTCGGTTCATCGAGGATGATGAGATCGCTGTCGAAATGCATGGCGCGCGCGATCGCCACGGCCTGCCGCTCGCCGCCCGACAGCGAGCCGATCGGTGTCGTCGGCGGGATATTCTTGGTGATGCCGACCTGCCTGAGCAGGTCGCGCGCCACCGCGTTCATTGCGTCCTGGTCCATGCGGTTCAGGAAGCGCGGCGCCCTGATCGGCTCGCGCCCGAGGAACAGGTTGCGCGCGATCGACAACTGCGTGACGAGGGCCGAGTCCTGGTAGATCGTCTCGATGCCGTGGGCGATGGCGTCGCTGGTGCTGCGCAGCGTGACCTTCTTGCCGCGGATGAAGATGTCGCCGCTGGTCAGCGGCACGGCGCCCGACAGCACCTTGATCAGCGTCGACTTGCCCGCGCCGTTGTCGCCGAGCAGGCCGACGATCTCCTTTTCGTTGACGTGGAAATTGGCGTCCACCAGCGCCTGCACGCGCCCGTAGGACTTGCGGATGTTTTCCATGCGGATCAGCGGTTCGGCCATGGTTCAGGTCCCTGCCTGGTGCCGGCGTTCGAGCCAGGAGTGCAGCGCCATCATGCCGAGGATGATCGCGCCGATGAAGATGTTGTAGGCGAGCCCCGGCACGCCGATCAGCACGATGCCGTTGCGCATGACGCGCAGGATCAGGATGCCGAGCACCGTGCCGATGATGGTGCCGCGTCCGCCGGTCAGCGCCGTGCCGCCGATCACCACCATGGCGATGACTTCGAGCTCGTAGCCGGTGCCGCTGTTGGGGTTGGCGGCGGACGTGCGCAGCGACGAGATGACGCCGGCGAGCGAGGCCATCACCGCCGACAGGATGAACAGGCCGACCTTGACGCGGTTGACGTTGACGCCGCGCGCGCGCGCCGCGTTCGGATTGCCGCCGGCGGCCTGGATCCAGTTGCCGGTGCGGCTCTGCGTCAGCACATAGCCGAGCACGATCGCGGCGCCGATGAACCAGAACAGCGAGGCATAGATTCGGAACGGGCCGACATAGAAGTCGCCGACCAGGATATTGGCAAGCCAACTGCCTTCGGCGCTCCAGGTGCGCTGCGGGAAGCCGTCGGTGATGAACAATGCCGTGCCGCGCACGACCAGCAGCATGCCGAGCGTCACCAGAAAGGACGGGATCTTGAGCTGCGTGACGAACCAGCCATTCACCAGCCCGACCAGGGCAGCGACGATCAGCGCGATCAGCAGGCCCATCTCCAGCGAAGTGACGCCGCTGTTGAAGAGCGTCCACATCAGCACCGGCGAGAAGCCAAACAGCGAACCGACCGAGAGGTCGAATTCTCCGGATGTCATCAGCAAGGTCATTGCCAGCGCGATCAGGCCGAGCTCGACTGTGAAGGCCAGGATGTTCGAAATGTTCTGCGGCGACAGGAAGTCGGGATTGATGCCCCAGAAGACGACGAGCTCGACGACGAGCAGCACCAGCGGACCGAATTCCGGCCGCGCGACAAGGCGTTGGACGAAGGAATGGTTTTCCATTGAACCCGCGACGTAAGCGCGGCCGTCCGATGGGGACGGCGCGGGGAGAAGGAAAAACGGTCGCGACAGGGTGTCGCGCCCGTTTCGCTTGAGGATTATTTGCCGGACAGGATCTTGTCGTAGACGCCGGCGGTGTCCTTCTCGTAAAGCGCGCCGGTGATGACGTTGAAGCCCGGGGGGATGCCGCTGGCGGCCATGTTGGCCATCGACAGCGCAATATAGCTGGTCGCCTGCGGGTCCTGCCACTGCCCGGCATTGACGTAGCCGTTCAGCACTTCCTGTGTGGTGTCGAGCGAGTTGCCCCAGCCGACGACTGGGATTTCGCCCGGCTTGACGCCGACCTGATCGAACACGCGCTTGATCGAGCCGGTGACGAGATCGCCGAGGCCGATGATCGCCTTCACCTTGCCCTTGTGCGCGGTGAGGTAGTCGACCATGCGGTTGATCGCTTCGGCTTGGTCGAGCGTCGCCTCGGTCACCTCATAGGTGATGCCGGCCGGCTCGAACACGCTCTTGATGCCTTCTTCTTCCTGCACGCCATAGGTGGCGCCGGGGATCTCGACCGGCATCCAGACGAAGTCGCCCTTCTTCACCAGGCCCTTGTCGACCAGATACTGCGCCCAGTGCTTGCCGAAGGTGACGTTGTCGCCGCCCACATAGGCGTTGAAGTTGGCTTTCGGATCGGGCGTGTTGAAGTTGATGATCGGGATGTTGGCCGCGCGGGCTTCCTTGACGATCTCGACCAGGCTGCCCGGATCGGGGCTGGTGGTGGCGATGCCGTCGGCCTTGGCCGCGATCGCGGCGCGCACGGCTTCCTGCTGGGACGCGACGTCGCCATTGTGGAACGAGGTGTTGACCGTGTTGCCCGTGTCCTTGGCCCATTGCTTGGCTCCGGCCAGGAAATAGGTCCAGACCGGATCGGCCGGGCCGCCATGCGAAATCCAGTAGAACGTCTTGGCCTCGGCCATCGCCGGAATGGCGAGTGCCGCGATCAAGCCAAGCACGAGTAGTCTTAGCCGCGAAAGCATTCGATTTCCTCCCATGTTGAAACTCTCCTCCTGGATCAGCGCGATGCGACCTTGGAACCCGCATCTCCTGCCAGCGCCGACCGGAACGTCCAGAGCATTCTCTTTTTCGGGCGGTGGCAAGCCTCCATCGTCAGTGGATGTTGGCACAGGCGCGCACGCCATCACCAATCCCATCAGATTGCATCAGCAACGGTGATATTCGTTGGGCAAGCGGCACCATCGACCATCCGCTGCACGGTGGCCTCCAAGCAAACGCCCTTCTGGTGCGGCGTTAGAGAAGGCCCGCCTTGGCCAGGTCGCGCATCAGGTGGCTGGCGCCGTAGGTCCAGTGCGGGCAGTCCGGCGACAGGCGCACGCGGTTGGTGAGCGCGCCGAGCTTTTCCGACGAGATGGTGACGATGTCGCCGACCTTGTGGGTAAAGCCCTTGCCCTTCTCGCCGCGATCCTTCGACGGCACGAACATGGTGCCGAGATAAAGCGCCAATCCGTCCGGATACTGGTGATGCGGCCCCATCGCGGCCTTGACCAGCTCTTCCGGCGAGCGGCTGATTTCCGCCATCGAGCTCGCGCCCTGCAGCGAGAAGCCGTCCTCGCCCTCGACGCTGAGCCGCACCGTGGCGCGCTTCACGTCGGCGATGGAAAACGTCTCGTCGAACAGCCGGATGAAGGGGCCGAGCGAAGCGGAAGCATTGTTGTCCTTGGCCTTGCCGAGCAGCAGCGCCGAGCGCCCCTCGACGTCGCGCAGATTGACGTCGTTGCCGAGCGTGGCGCCGACGATGCGCCCCGAACTGTCGGCGATCATGGCGATCTCCGGCTCCGGATTGTTCCAGGTGGAGACCGGATGCAGTCCGACATCGGCGCCGAAGCCGACCGAGGCCATAGGCTGGCATTTGGTGAAGATCTCGGCATCCGGGCCGATCCCCACTTCCAGATATTGCGACCAGGCCCCGCGCGAGATCAGCTTGGCCTTGATCTCCATCGCCTCCGGCGAGCCGGGCTTGAGCTTCGACAGGTCGTGGCCGATCAGCCCGGCGATGTCGGCGCGGATGGCGTCGGCTTTTTCGGCCGAACCGCGCGCCTGTTCCTCGATGACGCGCTCGAGCAGGCTGACGACGAAGGTGACGCCGGAAGCCTTCACCGCCTGCAGGTCGACGGGCGAGAGCAGGATCGGCTTCTTCGCATCGCGTTTGTCTTCGAAGCTGTTGGCCGCGATCTCGGCGATCGCGCCGATCACCTTGCCCTTGGCCGAGCGCAGATAGCCGGCCGGATCCTTCAGCTCGCAGACATCGCGCACCGTGGGCGCCGCGCTCGAGGTGACGTCGATGACCTGGCCGTCGCGCACCGTGACCACCAGCGGATGAGTAGCTTCGCTTGTCCTGGCGCGGCCGACGAAGAGGCCGTCGGCGGGCAGGCGGGTCGGATCGGTCATGGTGATGCTTCCTCTCAACTGTCGCGCGGCACTTTCCCCGGATTTGGGTCAAACGTCCATGCCGTTTGTAGCCCGGTTCGTGGGCCAGTTGTCCCTGTCATCAAAAGCGTAGCCGGCTGGCCCATCGAAACGCGCTTTCAAATTCATGAAATCAACAATAGGATTTTCACGAAGCTCCAGCGCCGAGGTGATCTTTGCCCGCAGCCTTTTCCGATCCGATTTGGCAAAGGCCGCAGGCTGCCCCGGCATTTCAATCGGGCTTGTCGGCTGGCGGCACGCTCGACGCGGTCATCGTCGGCGGCGGCATCATGGGACTATCGACGGCGCTGCATGCGGCGCGCGAGGGGCTTTCCATTCAGGTGCTTGACGCCGGCGCGATCGGGCAGGGCGCTTCGGGCCTCAATGGCGGCCAGGTCATTCCAGGTCTCAAATACGATCCGGAATGGCTGCTCGGGCATTTCGGCAAGGAGCGCGGCGAAGCCCTGGTGGAATTCGCCGCCGCGACGGCCGACGCCGTGTTCGATGTGATCCGCGACGAGAAGCTGGCGGTGCCGTTCACGCGCAACGGCTGGATCCAGGCGGCCCACACCGAAACCGCTTTGACCGCGGCAGCGAACCGGGATCGCCAATGGCGCTCGCGCGGCGCCGACGTCGAGCTGCTCGACAAGGCAGGGATCGCGGCGATGACCGGCGCCAGGGGCTATCTCGGCGGCTGGCTCGACCGCCGCGCCGGCGTCATCGATCCGCTGTCCTACACGATGGAATTGGCGCGCGTCGCCTCGGCCGCCGGCGTGAAGATCGCCGAGCAGCAAAGGGTGGTGAAACTCGCCAAGGAGGCCGGCGTCTGGCGGGTTTCGACGCAAGGCGGCGCCGAATTGCGCGCCAGGTCGGTCGTGCTCGCCACCAACGCCTATACGGACGGCCTGCTGCCTGGCCTCGCACAGACGATCGTGCCGCTGCATTCCTTCCAGATCGCCACCGCGCCGCTGCCGGCGGACCTTGCAGCCAGCATCCTGCCGGGCGGGCAAGCCGTTTCCGATTCCCGTCGCATCCTCGTCTACTATCGCCGGAGTCCCGATGGCCGGATGGTGCTGGGCGGCCGCGGCCGCATGGCGCTGCCCTCCGGCCCTGCGGACTGGGCGCATTGCGAACGCGCGCTCACCCGCCTCTATCCGGCGCTCGCGGGCGTCGCCATCGAAAAGCGCTGGTTCGGCCGCGTGGCGCTGACACCGGATCATCTGCTGCATCTGCATGAGCCGGAGAAAGGTCTGCTCGCAGTCGTCGGCTGCCAGGGCAGGGGCGTCGGCCTGATGAGCGCGCTGGGCAAGCGCATGGCGAATTACCTCGCGAGCGGCGATGCCAGGCAATTGCCGTTCCCGCTGTCGCCGATCAAGCCGATCCCGTTCCACGCTTTCCGCCAAGTCGGCGTCGCCGCGGCGATCACCTGGTACCGGATGCTCGACGCGTTCGAGCGCTGACCCCGAACGCGTGCGGCGCACAAGCGATTCAGCTTGACAGTTTCAGAAATATGAAAAATCATTGGGTTATTTCAGAATTTCGATGGACAGTTCGATGTCGTCGACCATCGCTGCAACGCGGCCCCTGCCGGAAAACCGCATCTCGCCGGTGTTTCGCTTCGCCATGCTGCTGCCGGGCGGACTGGTCACCTTCTTCCTGATCCTGTTCGCGCTTGGCCTGGTGGTCTTCCTCGCCTTCAGGGGCAATGACGGCTCGCTGCTCGGCGTCGGCCTGACGGCGGAGAATTTCGTCACCGTCGCTACCGATCCGCTCTACTGGACGGTGACGCTGCGCTCGCTGGTCATCGCCGGCCTGGTCACGCTCGCCACCGTCGCCACCGCCTATCCCGTCGCCTATTACCTCGCCTTCCACGCCGGCCGGCGGCGCAACCTGCTGCTCTTCTTGGTCACGTTGCCGTTCTGGACCAGCTATCTGCTGCGCGTCTTCGCCTGGAAGATCGTGCTCGCCTATAATGGCGTTCTGAACTCGGCCTTCATCGAGACCGGCCTCTGGTCACAGCCGACGCTTGCCTTCCTCAACACGCCGGCAGCGGTGGTGGTGACGCTCGCCCATGCCTACGCGCCTTTCGCAATCCTGCCGATCTATGTGGCGCTGGACACCATCCCGAAATCGTTGCTCGAAGCCGCATCCGATCTCGGCGCGCGGCCCTTCACCTGCTTCCGCCGCGTCGTGCTGCCGAATTCCATGCCGGGCGTGCTGGCGGCAGCCCTCGTCGTCTTCGTGCCGACGGTCGGCGATTATGTGACGCCGGCCATGGTCGGCGGCCCGGCCAGCACCATGATCGGCACGCTGATCCAGTCGCAGTTCGGCAAGGCCAATGACTGGCCGTTCGGGGCGGCCCTCTCAGTCTGCGTCATGCTGGTCATCCTCTGCGTGGTGCTCGCCGCGCGCGGCGCCGACCGCAGATTTGGCAGTCGCACATGAGCGCCCGGGCTGACACCACCAGCGACGGCCGCTGGCTCGGCCTCTATGTGCTTGGCTATCTCGTCTTCCTCTATCTGCCGGTGCTGCTGATCCCGCTGTTTTCCTTCAACAACTCCATCCAGGCGGCGTTTCCGCTGCGGGGCTTCACGCTCGAATGGTACCGCACGCTCTACGGCAACCCGGCGCTTTCCGGCGCTTTGGCCAACAGCCTGGTCATCGGCGTCATCGCGGCCTCCGGCGCGACGCTCTGCGGCATCACCGTCTCCTATATGGACCTCTATGGCCGCTCGCCGCTCGCCGCCACGATCAGCGCCATCGCCCGGCTGCCGATCCTGATCCCCGGCGTCATCGTCGGGATTTCGCTGTTGATCCTGGTCAACCTCATCGGCCTCGGCCCGTCGCGCGTTTCGATCGTGCTTGGCCATATCCTCGTCGCGCTGCCGACGACGGTGGTGGTGATGCGCAGCCGCTTCGCCGCCATCCCGAAGACGATCCGCGAAGCGGCGCTCGACCTCGGCGCTTCCGACTGGACGACGTTCCGGCGCGTCATGCTGCCGCTCAGCCTGCCAGCCGTGCTGTCGGCTTTCATGCTCTCCTTCCTGATTTCCTTCGACGAGTTCATCGTCGTCTTTTTCCTCGCCGGCACCGAGCCGACGCTGCCGCTCTACATCTGGAGCCAGCTGCGCTTCCCGCGCTCGCTGCCAACCGTGATGGCGCTCGGCACGGTGATCCTCACTGTCTCCTTCATCATCGCCGGCACAGCCGAAATCCTTCGCCATCGCGGTCTTGGAACTGCGCGCCGCAATCCAGCCTGAACCACAACAAGAAGAGGAGAACGAAAATGACATTCCACCTGAAATCGATCACCGCACACAAAGCCCGGGCGGGCCTTGCCGCGCTGGCGCTCGCGCTGTCGTCGACGGTCGCTCTTGCCGCCGACAAGCTGCAATATTTCACCTGGTCGGGCTATGAGCTGCCCGACTTCAACAAGAGCTTCCTTGCCGCGCATCCCGACGGTGTCGAGGCGACGATCTTCGGCGATGACGACGACGCCTTCACCAAGGTCAAGGCCGGCTTCCGCCCCGACATCGCTCACCCCTGCTACGACAAGGTGGCGCGCTGGAACAAGGAAGGCCTGCTTCAGCCGATCGACACCAAGCGCATCAAGAACTGGGATTCGATCTTCCCGGTGTTCAAGAACTTGCCCGACCTGCAGGCCGGGGACGGCAAGGTCTGGATGGTGCCGTGGGACTGGGGCAACACCTCGATCCTCTACCGCACCGATCTGGTGAAGAACCCCGAGGCGAGCTGGAACCTTCTGTGGGACAAGCAATATGCCGGCCGCATGGCGACCATCGACGCCGTGCACGACACGCCGATCGTCGCCGCCCTCCTGGTGGGCGTGAACCCTTTCGACATGACGCCGGACCAGATGGACAAGGTGGCCGAAAAGCTGCGCGAGCAGCGGCCGCTGCTGTCGAGCTACACCACCGACATGACCTCGGTCGAGCAGGCTCTGGCGAGCGGCCAGCTGGTCGCCGCCATGACCTGGAATGCGTCGGCAACTTCGCTCAAGAAGCAGGGCGTTCCGGTCGAGTTCATGAAGCCGAAGGAAGGTATGCTGACCTGGGCCTGCGGCTTCGTCATGCTGAAGGAGGCCAAGAACGTCGATCTCGCCTATGACTTCATCAACAGCCGGCTCGACGCCGACTCGGGCAAGTTCCTGATCCAGTCCTACGGCTATGGCAGCTCGCTCTCGACCGCCTTCGCCGGCGTGTCGAAGGAGGAACTCGACAAGCTGCAACTGCCAGCGGACCCGGACGTGATGCTGAAGAGCACCATCTTCACCGGTCCGATGAAGCAGAATGACGATGTGGCCAAGATGTTCGAGAAGGTGAAGGCCGGGGGTTGAGCGATTAATTGCCGAAGTTTTGCGCTGCCCCTCACCTGCCTGCCGGCATCCTCTCCCCGTATAGTGACGGGGAGAGGGGCGCTGTCGCCGGCGGTTTCGCCAATCACCTCGTCGCAGGACTGGCGCCAGCGTTGCGGCCAGTTCCTTCTCCCCGTCACTATACGGGGAGAAGGAACTGGCAGGGCGATGAGGGGCAGTGCCAGCGTCCGGCAGGATAAGAAACTTAATAATGAGGCCGGCTTGGTCAATTGCCGGCCTAATTGACTGCAACGAGGACCATTGCATGGACATTCTCGACGAAGCGGCGGCGAAGCCGAAAGACGATGCCGATATCCGCGTCGGCCGGCGCGTCCGGGCGCTCAGACTCGAGCGCAAGCTGTCGCTGGCCGAACTCGCGGCCAAGGCCGGCATCTCCATCGGCGCGCTCAGCCAGATCGAGCGCGGCATGTCCTCGCTGCGCGTCAAGGTGATCTGGCCGCTCGCCGCCGCGCTCGACATCGAACCGTCGGCGCTGATCGCCGACGGCAACGAAGCGGTCAACGACCTCTATTGCGTGCGCGCCGACAAGCGGCGCGCGATCCCGGTGAAGTCCGAAGGCATCGCCAAGGCGCTGCTGTCGCCGCCTGCCGCGACGCTCACCGGCATGCTGGTCACGGTCGAGGCCGGCGGCGGCACGGCGGAAGCCTATGCCCATGCCGGCCATGAATTCGGCTTCGTGATGACGGGCGAGGTCGAACTGGTGGTGGGCGCCACGACCTATGTGCTGAAAGCCGGCGACAGTTTTGCCTTCAAGAGCACGCTGCTGCACGCCTTCCGCAATCCTGGCGCCGAGCGCTGCCAGATCCTGTGGGTCAACACGACAAAACCGTCAGAGGTGCGCGATGGCGCCTGATGCCTCAGAGCAATTCCAGGAAAAGTGTGAAGCGGTTTTCCGTCCGGAATTGCGAGAACCATTGGTTCGGCTGCAGAAAGTCTCGAAAGTCTTTCCGGGTGGCGTGGTCGGCCTCGATGCCGTCGATCTGGATATCGCCAGCGGTGAGTTCCTGACCTTGCTCGGTCCATCCGGCTGCGGCAAGACGACGAGCCTGCGCGTCATCGCCGGCTTCGAAAGTCCAACCAGCGGCAATGTCCTGCTCGATGGCCGCGACATCACCGGGCTGCGGCCCTTCGATCGCCCGGTCAACACCGTCTTCCAGGACTATGCCTTGTTCCCGCATATGGACGTCGCGGCCAATGTCGGCTTCGGCCTGTCGCTGCGCAAACTCACCGGCGCCGAGCAGGCAAAGCGGGTCCGCGAGGCGCTCGACATGGTCGGCCTCGCCGACAAGC
Source organism: Mesorhizobium sp. B3-1-7 (assembly GCF_006439385.1). Classification (NCBI taxonomy): domain Bacteria; kingdom Pseudomonadati; phylum Pseudomonadota; class Alphaproteobacteria; order Hyphomicrobiales; family Phyllobacteriaceae; genus Mesorhizobium; species Mesorhizobium sp. B3-1-7. Next base: position 12,441 of record NZ_VFTL01000035.1, on the reverse strand, counting down.
TGCGTGCCCGTGTGTCCGAGCTTTCCGGCGGCCAGCGCCAACGCGTCGCTTTGGCCCGCGCCATCGTCTGCGAGCCGCGCGTGCTGCTGCTCGACGAGCCGCTGTCGGCGCTCGACGCGCATCTGCGCGAGCAGATGCAGGTCGAATTGAAGCGGCTGCAGTCGCGGCTCGGCACCACCTTCGTCATGGTCACCCACGATCAGACCGAGGCGTTGTCGATTTCGGACCGCATCGTCGTCATGAACAAGGGCCGCATCGAGCAGACTGCTGCGCCGGCGACGCTCTACGACCGGCCGGCGACGCGCTTCGTTGCTTCCTTCATCGGCACGATGAATTTGCTGCAGTCACGCTTCCTCGGTCGCGACGGCGAGCGGCTGCGCTTCGCCGCAGGTGAGTTGCCGCTGGAGGCTACATCCGACAGCGGCGAGACGCCGGCTGCCGGCGACACGCGCACCATCGGCGTGCGGCCGGAGGATCTTCTGGCTGCCGGTGAAGCCGCCGAGGGAACCGCGCCGGCACGGGTCAGCGGCGTCGTCTTCCATGGCCGCACGCTGCGCCTGCATGCCGAACTGGATGAGGGGACCGCGATCGTCATCGATGCCCCGCGCCGTGCCGGCGGTTCACAATTCAGCGTCGGCGACGTGGCGCATGTCAGCCTGCGGCGCGGCGCCAACTGTCCCATGCTTTCCAACTGATGCGATAGCGTTGGTTCAAGACGCCTTGGCGAAGAATCCCTGATAATCGGACTTGGCCTGCAGCAGGCGCAGGATGTTCTCGCGCGAGCCGCGCACGTGCGAACGGGCGCGCTCGCCGGCCAGCGTGACATCGCCGGCGCAGATCGCGTCGACGATGCCGGCATGTTCCTCGCGGGTGAGCTTCCATTCGTCCAGCCACAGAAGCTCGGTCCAGACATATTGCTGGCATTTGTCGAGGATGCCGCAAAGCATGCCGTGCAGCATCTCGTTGCCGCTGATCTCCGCGATCACCCGGTGCAGGTCGATGCCGACCTGCAACTCCTCGAATTTCTCCCTGGTGCTGCGATCCGGGATCGCCGCCAGCCGCTCGCATTCGGCGAGCATGTCGCGCAGTTTCGCCTTGTCGGCGGCGGTCGCGTTGGCTGCCGCCAGTTCGGTTGCGCGCCCGTCGAGCAATTCGCGGATGTCGAAAGCCTCGCGGAACATGGTGAGATTGAACTCTGCCACCACATAGCCCTGGCGCGGCCGCCCTATCACCAGCCCGTCGCGCTCCAGACGGTTGAAGGCCTCGCGCACCGGCGTGCGGCTCACCTTCAGGCGCTCGGCGATCTCATTTTCCGTCACGCGGCCGCCCGGCGGGATCTGGCCGGTGATGATCAACGCCTTCAGCGCCTCGAACACCGAGTCGCGCAGCGTGTTCTTTCTCTCCTTCAAGCGTTCCGTCTCCAACGTTGCGTCACGGATTCGCGAGCTTAGTTCGTTTTAGGGCAGGCTTGAACAGGAGCATCTCGCCGGAGGCAATTGCTGCCCGCGGAACGGTCGTCCTCTACCGCAACCAAAAAACGCGAAAACCCGAGTTGACATCGGCCTCCGAAAAAATACACTCAAAATTGTATACAAATTCGCATACCAAATCAACGATAACGGGAACACCGGTTGGAGAAGCGAAAATGACGAAGAGACTTTGTATTCACGGCATGGCCGTCGCCGGCCTGCTGGCCATAGTCGCCGTTCCGGCCTCGGCCGCCGACACCATCACCGTCGCCTCATGGGGCGGCACCTATCAGGAAGCGCAGACCAAGGCCTTCTTCGATCCGACGGCCAAGGAACTCGGCATCACTATCAAGCAGGACACCACCAACGGCCTCGACGACGTGCGCCTGCAGGTCACCGGCAATGCCGTCAAATGGGACATCACCGAGCTTGGCGCCGACGAATGCGCGCGCGGCTCCAAGGAAGGTCTGTTCGAAAAACTCGACTACAACGTCATCGACAAGAGCGGCATCAACCCGAAGCTTGTCCACGACGACTGGGTCGGCATCTCCTACACCTCGGTGGTGCTGATCTATCGCACCGATGTCTTCGGCGACAAAGGCCCGAAGACCTGGGCCGATTTCTGGGACGTCGAAAAATTTCCCGGCCGCCGCGCGCTTTCCGGCAGCCAGTCGACCGAAACGCTGAGCGTTGCGGCACTCGCCAAGGGCATTCCGATCGACAAGGTCTATCCCGTCGACATCGACGGCGCGCTGCAGTCGGTGGACAAGATCCGCGGCCACATCGATGCCTGGTGGACATCCGGCGCGCAGGCCATGCAGCTCGTCAAGGACGGCGAGGTCGACATGGCCAGCATCTGGAACGGCCGCGCCGGCACCTTGAAGAAGGAAGGCGCGCCCGTGAGCTTCTCCTTCGACCAGGGCGTGCTCACCGCCGACTGCATGGTCATCCCGAAGGGCTCGAAGAACAAGGACATCGCGATGAAGGCGCTGGCCAAGTTCGTCAGCCCCGAGTTGCAGGCCAATTTGCCGCTCTATGTCGACAATGGCCCCGCCAACGAGAAGGCCTTCGAGACCGGCAAGATCCCGCCGGAGCGCATCAAGGACATCAATTCCGCGCCCGAGAACGTCAAGAAGCAGGTGCTGCAGGATCCAGCCTTCTGGCGCGACACCCTCGTCGAGGCGACCGAGAAGTTCAACAACCTGATCCAGCAATAGCGATCCTGTTGGAGCGGCGTCGGCGAGACGCCGCTCCGCATCGTTTCGCGAAAAATGATCCGGAGTTGAAGGAGATGCTCTTGTCTCTCGCGCAGACCGCGCTTCCCATCGGTATCAGCGGTATCGAGAAGCGCTTCGGCGGCGTGTCCGTGCTGCATGACCTCGGCCTCGATGTCGCCGCCGGCGAATTCCTGACGCTGCTCGGGCCGTCCGGCTCGGGAAAGACGACGCTGCTGATGATCCTGGCCGGCTTCGTGCGGGCCAACGCCGGCTCCATCATGGTCGGCGGCGAGGAGATCATCACCATGCCGCCGCACAAGCGCAACATCGGCATGGTGTTCCAGAACTATGCGCTGTTCCCGCATATGAACGTCTTCCACAACATCGCCTTTCCGCTGAAGCAGCGCCGCGTGTCGACGGCCGAAACGGCCGAGCGTGTCGAGAGGGCGCTGGACCTCGTGCAACTCAAAGGCCTCGGCGAGCGCCGCGTCGACCAGCTCTCCGGCGGCCAGCGCCAGCGTGTGGCCTTGGCCCGCGCCATTGTCTTCGAGCCGCGCATCGTGCTGATGGATGAGCCGCTGTCGGCGCTCGACAAGAGCCTGCGCGAGCATATGCAGATCGAGCTGCGCAACCTGCACCGAAGGCTCGGCATGACGACGGTCTACGTCACGCACGACCAGCGCGAGGCGATCACCATGTCGGACCGCGTCGCCGTCATGAATGCCGGGAGCATCGAGCAGATCGACCAGCCCGAAGCCCTTTACGCGAAGCCGAAGACCAAATTTGTCGCCGGCTTCATCGGCGAATCCAGCTTCATTCCGGTCGAATGCCGCAATGGCGGCGTCTGGCATGAAGGCAGCAAGCTGCGCATGAAGGATCCAATGCCGTCCTCGGGCCGGCACCTTATGGTGGTGCGGCCGGAAAAGCTGCGCGTGATCGCTGGCGAACCCGCAGGCGACGTCAATGCGCTGCCGGCAATTGTCGGCGATGTCATCTACCAGGGCGACAGCTTCGTCTGCTACGCGACGCTCAGGGATGGGCGACAGGTGACGTTGCGCGACTATTGCCGTTCCGACGTGCTGGCGAAACTGCCGGCGCCGGGCGAGCCGATAACGCTCGGCATCGACGCCCAGGACGTCGTTCTGGTGGCAGACCAATGAGCCTCGCATCCGCCGGTTTCGATCATGTCGGCAGGTCTGATCGCGCGCTCAATGCCGATGCGCTCAACGCCGACGCGCGACGGGAGGCGCGTGGCCTGCTCGCGCTTCTGTCGCCCGGGCTGCTTCTGGTCTTCGCCGTCATCATCGTGCCGATCGGCTGGCTGTTCTGGCTGTCGCTGTTCGACGAGGCCGGCCAACTCAGCGCCGCCAATTACGCGCGCTTTTTCGAGCAGACCTCCTACATCAAGACCTTCGTCACCACCTTCAAGGTGGCCTTCGTCGTTACCGGCGCCTGCGTGCTGTTCGGTTATCCGCTGGCCTATATGCTGTCGCAGCTGCCGCGCCACGCCGCCGGGGTCTGCCTGGTCTTCGTCATCCTGCCGTTCTGGACCTCGGTGCTTGTGCGCACCTATGCCTGGCTGGTCATCCTGCAGCGCAAGGGCCTGGTCAACAGCTGGCTGATCGACCTCGGCGTCATCGGCCAGCCGCTGCCGCTCGCCAACAATTTCGCCGGCGTGGTCATCGGCATGACCCACATCATGCTGCCCTTCCTGGTCCTGCCGCTCTACGCGTCGATGAAGAGCATCGACACCGACTGCCTGCGCGCCGGCATGAATCTCGGCGCCAGCCCGGCCGCCACTTTCCGGCAGATTTTCCTGCCGCTGTCGCTGCCCGGTCTCGCCTCGGGCGTGGTCATCGTCTTCGTGCTGTGCCTCGGCTTCTTCGTCACCCCGGCGCTGATGGGCGGCGGCAAGGTGATCATGTGGGCGATGCGCATGGAGCAGACCGCCAGCCTCTATTCCAACTGGGGCGCGGGCGCCGCGCTCGGCGTCGTGCTGCTTGGCGTCACGCTGGCGCTGCTCGGCCTCTTCCAGTGGCTGCTCGGCGCCCGCGCCACCGGGGTCTGGAGCCAGCGATGAGCATGGAAAACGCCCTGCCCATCTCGCATCGGCAACGCCTGTGGCTCTACGCGCTCGGCGGGCTTGTCATGCTGTTCCTGATCGCGCCGTCGGTGATCATCGTCATCATGTCCTTCTCCGGTTCGACGCTCTTGCAGTTCCCGCCGCAGGAATGGTCGCTGCGCTGGTATGAGAGCTATTTCGGCTCCGTCGAATGGCGCGACGCCACCATTGTGTCGGTCAAAGTGGCGGTGATGACGGCGGTCGTCTCAACCCTGCTCGGCACCGCCGCGGCCTACGCCATCAGCGCCCGCACGCTGCGGCTGACCGGCGCGATCAACGCGCTGCTCACCGCCTCGCTGATCATCCCGGTCATCCTGATCGGCATCGGCACTTTCTTTCTCTATGCCCGCATCGGCCTCAACAACACGCTGACCGGCCTCGTCATCGCGCACACGGTGCAGGCGCTGCCGCTGGTCGTGCTGACCGTGCTCTCGGGCTTGCGGTCCTATGACATGAACCAGGAGATGGTCGCGCGCAGCCTCGGCGCCGGCCGCTTCTCCGCCTTCTTCCAGGTGACGATGCCGCAAATAAGATTCTCCATCGTCTCGGGCGCGCTGTTCGCCTTCATCACCTCCTTCGACGAGGTGGTGGTGTCGCTGTTCATCTCCGGCGGCGAGACCACGACGCTGACGCGCCGCATGTTCAATGCGCTGCGCGACCAGATCGATCCGACGATCGCCGCCATTTCGACTTGCCTGATCGTGCTATCGATCGTCTTGTTGTCCGCTGCCCAACTTTTCGGCCGCGGACGTTGATTCAGGGATACCCAGAACCGCATGCGTGACTTCCAGTTTCCCGGCCGCTCGCCAGTCCGCGCCACCGAGGCCATGGCCGCGACCTCGCATCCGTTGGCGACGCTTGCCGCGATCGACATGCTGCGCTCCGGCGGCAACGCGATGGACGCCGCGGTCTGCGCGGCCGCGGTGCAGGCCGTGGTCGAACCGCAATCGACCGGCATCGGCGGCGACTGCTTTGTCCTCTATTGCCCGAAGGGCGACGGCAACGTGCTGGCCTTCAACGGCTCGGGCCGGGCACCCGGGGCCGCGACGGTCGACTGGTACCGGGACAAGGGATTCAGCGAACTGCCGAAACAAGGCCCGCACGCGGTCACCGTTCCCGGCGCCATCGACGCCTGGTGCCGCTTGTTGGAGGATCACGGCCGCAAGGGTTTGGCCGACGCGCTCGCTCCGGCCATTCGTTACGCGGAAGAAGGCTATGTCGTGCACGACCGCGTCGCCTTCGACTGGGAGGATCCCGAGACCGACCTGTCGGCCGACGAGGTCGCGACGCGCATCTTCCTGCCGGGCGGCAAGCCGCCGAAGGCGGGTGACGTCCATCGCCAGCCGGAGCTGGCTGAGACGCTGCGCGTCATCGCAAGGAAAGGCCGCGCCGGTTTCTACGAGGGTGCGGTCGCGGACGATCTGGTCGGGCGGCTTCGCGTGCTCGGCGGCCTGCATACACTCGACGATTTCGCCGCCACCAAGGGCGATTACCGGACCCCGGTCAGCACCTCCTATCGCGGTTACGATATCCACCAGATGCCGCCGAACAACCAGGGCCTCACCGCGCTTCTGATGCTGAACCTGCTCTCGGGCTTCGAGCTGGGCAAGCTCGATCCGGACGGCGCCGCGCGCCTGCACCTCGAGATCGAGGCGGGCCGGCTCGCCTACCAGGACCGCGATGCGTTTTTCGCCGATCAGGATCATGTCGACGTGCCGGTCAAGGCGCTGCTTTCCGGCGCCTATGCCGATCGCCTGCGCGCCGCGATCGATCCCGAGCGCGCCATGACCGATCTGCCGCGTCTCGACCTGCCGGGCAGCGACACGGTCTATATCAGCGTCGTCGACCGCGACCGCAATGCGGTCAGCTTCATCAACTCGACCTATTATTCCTTCGGCAGCGGCGTCGTCGGCCCGAAGACCGGCGTCGTGCTGCAGAACCGCGGTTCCAGCTTCCGCCTCGATCCGAAGCACCCGAACGCAATCGCGCCGGGCAAGCGGCCGATGCACACGATCATGCCGGGCATGATGACGAGGAACGGCCGCGCCATGATGCCCTTCGGCGTGATGGGCGGCGGCTATCAGCCCTTCGGCCATGTCCATGTGCTGACAAACATGATCGACTTCGGCATGGACCCGCAGCAGGCGATCGATGCCGCGCGGGTGTTCTACAACCACGACGTCGTCGAGGCCGAGCGAAGCGTGCGCACCGAGACGATCGAAGGCCTCCGCCGGCTTGGTCACAAGGTGGTCGAGCCCGGTCATCCGCTGGGCGGCGGGCAGGCGGTGCTGATCGATTGGGAAAAGGGCACGCTGACCGGCGCGTCCGATCCGCGCAAGGACGGCCTGGCGCTCGGATATTGAGCAGCGCTGGACATCGGCCGATCGTTCGAAACATAGTCTGGAACCATGACAAACAGCGAAAACGCCACCGATCTCGCCCATCGCCTTGCGCCTGGCGCCGACGACGCGCCGGCCATCGCCGCGCCCGAACGGACGGCCCTTTCGCATGGCGGACTGCGCCGCCTGATCGGCGATACCGTGGCGGGGCTCAACGCGCTGGGCATCGGCCGCGGCGACCGTGTCGCCATCGTGCTGCCGAACGGTCCGGAAATGGCGACGGCTTTCATCGCCGTTGCTGCGGCCGCGTCCACCGCGCCGCTCAATCCGGCCTACCGCGCCGACGAGCTCGATTTCTATCTGAGCGACATCGGCGTCAAGGCGATCCTCGTCGGCAGGGACGAGCAGGGCCCTTCGGTCGAAGTCGCCGGGCGCCTCGGCATCCCGGTGCTGCGGCTGGCGGCGCCGCAAGGCGCGCCGTCCGGCGTGTTCACGATCGAGGGCGATCCCGCCGGGCCGCCGGTCGCCTCGGGCCTGGCCGCCGACGGCGATGTCGCGCTCCTTCTGCATACCTCCGGCACCACGTCGCGTCCGAAACTGGTGCCGCTCAGCCACGCCAATCTCGCGGCGTCGGCAACGCATATCGGCGCGACGCTCGGCCTGACGCCAGCCGACCGCTGCCTCAACATCATGCCGTTGTTTCACATCCATGGCCTGATCGCCGCGGTGCTTTCCTCGCTCGCCGCCGGCGGCAGCGTTTTCTGCACGCCGGGTTTCAACGCGCTGCGTTTCTTCCAGTGGCTCTCCGAAGCCAAGCCCAGCTGGTACACCGCCGTGCCCACCATGCACCAGGCGATCCTGCCGCGCGCCGCCCGCAACCCCGAGCAACTCGCCGAGGCGAAGCTGCGCTTCATCCGCTCGTCGTCGGCTTCGCTCCCGGCGCAAGTGATGGCCGAGCTCGAATCCACCTTCGGCTGCCCGGTGGTCGAGGCCTACGGCATGACCGAGGCCGCGCACCAGATGGCGTCCAACCGCCTGCCGCCCGGACTGCGCAAGCCCGGCAGCGTCGGCGCGTCGGCGGGACCGGAAATCGCCGTCATGGCGCAGGACGGGCGGCTGCTCAAACCCGGCGAGATCGGCGAGATCGTCATTCGCGGCCCCAACGTCACCGCCGGCTATGAGAAGAACCCGGACGCCAACGCCAGCGCCTTCGCTCATGGCTGGTTCCACACCGGCGACCAGGGCGTGCTCGACGAGGACAGCTACCTGCGCGTCACCGGCCGGCTGAAGGAAATCATCAATCGCGGTGGCGAAAAGATTTCGCCGCTCGAGGTCGACGAAGTGCTGATGGACCATCCGGCGGTGGCGCAGGTCGTCACCTTCGCCATGCCGCATGACAAGCTGGGTGAAGAGGTAGCATCCGCTGTCGTGCTTCGCGAAGGCCAGAGCGCCAGCGAGGCAGACATTCGCGGCTTTGCCTCGACGCGGCTCGCCGATTTCAAGGTGCCGCGCAAGGTGCTGATCCTCGACGAGATCCCGAAGGGCGCGACCGGCAAGCTGCAGCGCATTGGGCTGGCGGCCAAGCTCGGTCTCGGCTGATGCGCATCACTGTCTTCGGCGCCGGCGCCATCGGTGGCTATCTCGCCGCGAAGCTCGCGATCGCCGGCTCGGTCGATCTGTCGATCGTGGCGCGCGGCGCGCATCTGGAGGCGATCGAGGCCAACGGCCTTCGCCTGATCGAGGACGGCAAGGAAACGGTGGCGCGGGTCAGGGCGGCGGCACGTGCCGAGGAACTCGGCGTGCAGGACTATGTCGTGCTGGCGCTGAAGGCGCATTCGCTGGCGCCGGCGCTCGATCAGATCGCGCGGCTGCTGGGCGAGGGGACAGCCGTCGTCACCATGCAGAACGGCGTGCCCTGGTGGTATTTCCACAAGGCCGGCGGCGCGCTCGAAGGCTCGCGGCTCGACGCGGTCGATCCTGGCGGTGCGATCTGGGATCGCATCGGGCCGGAGCGGGTCATCGGCTCGGTCGTCTATCCCGCCGTCGAGGTCGACGCGCCCGGCCTGATCCGCCATGTCGAGGGCGCGCGCTTTTCGCTGGGCGAACCGTCGGGCGAGAAGAGCGAGCGAGCCACCGCGCTTGCCCGCGAAATGGTCAAGGCCGGGCTGCAGGCGCCGGTGCGCGAGGACATCCGCTCGGAGATTTGGGTGAAGCTTTGGGGCAATCTTTCCTTCAACCCGATCTCGGCGCTGACCGGCAGCACGCTTGCGGCCATCGTTGCAGACGAATCCACCCGCGCCGTCGCCCGCGCCATGATGCTGGAGGCGCAGGCGATCGGCGAGAGCCTCGGCGTGCGTTTCCTCATCCCCGTCGACCGGCGCATCAAGGGCGCAGGCGATGTCGGCGAGCACAAGACCTCGATGCTGCAGGATCTCGAACGCGGCCGCCCGATGGAGATCGACGCGCTGGTTACCGCCGTGCAGGAGCTCGGGCGCCTGACCGGCCAGCCGACGCCGACCATCGACACCGTGCTGGCGCTGGTACGGCGGCTGGCGATCGAGCGCGGGTGTTATTCTCCCTTGTAGGTTGTTCCTGATTTGTTCTAATCTGATCCTTTGGACGATATCCGAAAGGGATCAGCCATGAACGAACAACCGTGGTTCGGGATCGGCAGGAATGGGCAGGCTTTTTTTCGTTGGGACGAGCCCAGTCAGGAGCCCAACGACCGACTGTTCTTCGCCATCCTTCTCGAAGAGATGATTGCTCGTATGCTGGCCTCACGAGCCGTGACTTGGCAGCGGGAGTTAGGGCTCGGCGGAAAGCTCATTCGAACCAGGCATCTGCATATTTCGCTTGTCATGCTCGGCGATCACGATGGATTGCCAAGATCTCTGGTCGACGCCGCTTGCTCGGCAGGCTCTCTCGTCCGAGCTCAAGCCTTTGATGTGTCGTTTGACCGTCTGTCGGCCTTTGGTGGCGGCGCTCTCGTTCTGCGCGGCAGTGACGGCGTTCCCGCATTGCAGGCCTTCTGGCGAGCGCTCGCCGCTGTGCTATCCGACAGCCCGTTTAAGCCGCTTGTCGGGAAGTCGATCGAGCCGCACGTCACATTGCTGCGTGACAAAGTGCGTGTTCCGAAAGTCAATGAGCGGCCAATTGAGCCGATTGGTTGGACCGTGCGCGAGTTCGTGCTGATACACAGCTTCCTGCGTCAGGACCGCTATCAGGTCATCAGACGCTGGCAATTGAACGGTCAGGATGACGCGCATGCTGTCATGTGAGCATCTCAAATCGTCTTTAGCGTCAGCGCGCAGGCCTCGCCATGCTGACAGGAATTGTCACCTGCGAAGCGACCGAGCCGTGGCGGGCGAACGATCGATACCTACTTGATGTCTGGTCCAAACCGGGAGGATCCCATGACCACTGCCGAAATTGCCAAGGACTTCACCGAACTCCTCAAGCAGGGCGACAGCCATAGCGCCGCCGCGAAATACAATGCCGACGACATCGTAAGTTACGAAGCCATGGAAGGCCCGATGGCCGTGTGCAACGGCAAGGAAGCCGTCAAGCAGAAGGGCGAGTGGTGGGAAGCGAACCACGAGGTCCATGGCGGCTCGGTCGAGGGTCCCTATGTCAATGGCGACCAGTTCGCCTTGCGCTTCAGCTTCGACATTACGCCCAAATCCACCGGCGAACGTGTCAAAATGGACGAGGTCGGCCTCTACACGGTCAAGAACGGCAAGATCAGCGAAGAGCGTTTTTACTATTGAGGCCGATGCGCTGAGGCTTTTTGCTTCCTTTCGCTCGTAAATTTGAAATCAGGGATGGCGACCGCGCTGATATTCCGGTCGCCATGCCGGCTTCTCAAATCGTCTTCACATACTGAGCCAGTTGGTCGGCCACCGTGCCCCAGCCGTCGAAGAAACCCATCTCCTCGTGGCTGTTGCGCGTCGCCTCGTCGCGGTGGATGGCGATGGCGGTGTAGCGCGTGCCTTTGCCTTCCGGTGTCAGGGTAATGACCGCGGTGATGAACGGCTCGCCCGACGGCCGGTAGCCCGGCAGCAGCGCGTCGGTCCACACCAAGCGTTCGTTCGGCACGATCTCGAGATAGCAGCAATGGCGGTCGCTCACCTCCTTGCCGTCGGGCGACTGGATGCGCGTGCGGAACAGGCCGCCCGGTCTGAAGTCGATCTCGCAATCGGTGATGACCCACGGTTTTGGCGTGAACCACTGCTTGACGTGCTCCGGCGTCGTCCAGGCGCGCCACAGCAATTCGCGTGGCGCATCGAGAAAGCGCTCCAGCGTCAGGTCCAGTTTCGGGTTCGGCTTGAACGGATAGCTCACTTTTCACTCTCCTTGAGGCTCATCACATAGGCGTCGAACTGGTCGAGGCGGCGCTCCCACAGCGCGCGCTGTTCGGCGAGCCAGTTTTCCGCAAGCTTCAGCGGCTCGGGCGAAAGACTGTAGGTTCTGACTCGGCCGGTCTTTTGCGACTGCACCAGCCCGCAGCCCTCCAGCACCTTGAGATGCTCGACGAAGGAGGGCAGGGCCATCTCGAACGGCTCCGCCAGTTCGCTGACCGAGGCCGGGCTTCTGTTCAGCCGCTCCACGACACCCCGGCGCGTCGGATCGGCAAGCGCGCGAAAAATGCCGTCGATGGGCGGCGGGCTCTGGCTGGCGGTATCGAGGCTCATCATTGGCTCTCGGTCCTGGGCGTTGCGAATAATACTTAGGAAAAAACCTTAGTGTTGGCAAGAGCCAAAAACGAGCCGTCGTGAAGCGCTGGCAAAGCTGCTGCTGCGGGCCTAGGATTCGCTCAGATTCGCAAACCCACCGAGGCCTGCCTTGTCCATCACTATGTACGGCATCACCACCTGCGACACGATCAGGAAGGCGCGCGTCTGGCTGGAGAGCCATGACGTGCCGTATCGCTTTCATGACTACCGCGCCGAAGGGATCGAGGCGGAAAGGCTGAACGGCTGGGTCGGCAAGGTCGGCTGGGAAAAGCTGCTCAACAAGGGCAGCACGACGTTCCGTGAGCTGACGGAGGCGGACAAGGCCGGGCTGGACGAGAAGAAGGCGAAGAAGCTGATGCTCGCCAAGCCGACGATGATCAAGCGGCCGGTGCTGGAGGTTGGTGAGCGGATTTTGGTAGGGTTCAAGCCGGAGGTCTATGAGGAGGCGGTTGGCGGAAAGTAGTCGCTAAGAACCCTCCCTCTTACGTCGAGTTCCTTCGCCCCCCTCTCTGTCCTGCCGGACATCTCCCCCTCAAGGGGGAGATCAGCCGTCACGTCGGC